>JABXIC010000260.1 GCA_013373265.1 Methylocystaceae bacterium
CATCTCGCACGATCGCTGGTTCCTTGACCGTATCGCCACGCACATCCTCGCTTTCGAAGGCAATTCCGAAGTGGTCTGGTTTGAAGGCAACTACGAAGACTACGAAGCCGACCGCAAACGCCGTTTGGGTGCCGATGCTGACCAACCACACCGGATTAAGTTTAAGCCTTTGACGAGGGCGTAGTGTTGTATATCTGTTTTACTCGGAAGCAAGCAGCCTGAGAGCTGCTTGCTTATCTGGCAACTGAGAGTGTTTGTCATCGATAGGTGTAAGAGCTATCGGTCATCAAGCTTTACAGAAAAAGTCCCTCCACCAAACATATTGATAGTAAGGTGTGGAGCAGGTGGAAAGGTAACTTCGTATTCACTTTGAAATGCTCCGGAGAAGACGTTGCCCGATATATAGCCTGTTCCTTGACCTCGTAGTGTCATGTTTGAGTCAAGCCCCATTGTTTTAGAGGACCAAGACATCATGTCGAACACTTGTTCGCCTTCATAAATTTGGATATCGCCAACTACATCGAAAGTTGATGGATATTCGGAATTGGTTGAAATTTCAGGATTTAATGAAACGTAGTCAAAATTAACCAAACCTTTATCGGTGATGAATTGAAATAGCTCTTCTCGACCTACAGCCCATTGAATATTAGCAACAATACGTGATTTCTCATCTCTGTATACGCGACCACCTGTAATGGTTTCTCTTGTGCCTACAAGTCGATTCACCGTTTGCGCTATACTTTGCTCTTGACTTCCTAAGGGTATCGAGCTTTTCCAATCAAAATATTCGTAGACGAGTACTCCTCCTATAATGTTGGCAAAGGATCGAAGCCCGGGTGCTAGCGGACGTTCTAAATCAATTGCGGGAGGTGCGCAATCACGCCGGATTGCAGCCGGACCCAATATGCCAGATAATTTTGTAGCTAACTCCTCTACGCTATTGATTTGCAATTCAACCAACGGTGTTTCATTACTCCTTTGTGAAGAATGGAATATAATAAATTTGTGACCGTTAGTAATTGCTGCATAGTTGGCAGCTACTTCTGGATGCCGCGCATAACTAATTGCTTGTTCAAAATCATCAACGGTTAGTTCAATATTTGGACCTTTTATTTCAAAAGCCCAACGTCCTGCACCGGTTACCGACAGAATATAGTCTGCTCTTCCTTTTAAAGGAGGATCATTGTTTTTCTTTCGGCCTAAGAAAATACGATCATATTTGAGGCTTTCTTCGCGAAGTATATCGTTTGGTGAATTCCGCTTGTAGCCCAAAAGGGTCAGCAAAGGAGAGGCAATTTCCTCTCGAATGTCAGTTTCATTTGCATTTTCTAGATCCATTATGAATCTTTCTGTTTAGTCTTATAAATGAAATTAATTTACATTTCTTAATGGAAGATAGCAATGAAATAACTCGCTTTGTGAATTGTTCAGAATCGTTCTGGTGCTAGGCCATTTATGAGTTTACGGCCTAATCGCACCCTACCTGTCATCCCCGACTTGATCGGGGATCCAGTCTTATATAAATACTGGGCCCCCGCTTTCGCGGGGGTGACGGATGAAGGAGGTTAATTTCTAGTCTTTGATTGCGTAATTTTTTGAGATCATTGAGCAGGCACTAATAATGGGGTCATCCACGAAATTATGTTACGGCGTTGTGCCTAAAATTATCGTGTCACTTATGGGGTGTTAAATGCAAGCCGTTGACCAGGGTTTGAATTTTCATAGGTAATTGTTGTCAAAGGAGGCCAACTGGCTTCCTTTTCCTTTGAGAAATTGACTCTAATTGGAAAATCTATGGTGCCTAAAGCCTTGAGAACATATTGTTGATCGTTATTGATCAAGCTTTTTAAGTAATTCAATCAATTCATTTGCAGCTTTTCTCAATTCCAAAATATCTTCATCTTGAAGCGTATTGTTCTGAAGTTTTGAGGCTAGTTTCTCCGCAAGGTCGTACATGACGTTGTATTTTGCGAGAATGAATGGGAATTGCTGGCGATTGCCATATTTACTTGTTCCAATCCCATGATACCACTCAGTAAAATGACATGTTATTTCATCAAAGTCAGGAGCTGAAACATTTGGTTTCTTAAAGTAACCCTCAACTTCTTTGAGCCATTTCTTAGTGGTGAAGATGGCAACATTCAAATCATAGCTACTTGTTAGATTGTTCGTTTCGTCTCCAATATGCTGCCAAAATTCATCCTGCTTCCACTTAACGGACCATTCATATAATTTGTCCGCAGGCATTGGCTTGGCAATACCATAGCCTTGTGCATATTTACAGCCAAGTTGATTTAGCATGAAACCAAGTTCCTTGTTTTCAATGCCTTCAGCCACAACTGGTCTGTTGATGGAATCTGCCAAGCGAAGGACACCTTCGACAATTTGTTGATCTTCCGCTGAATCCAGCATATGTCTGACAAAATTCTGATCAATTTTTAATATTTCAATTGGCAGTCTGTGGAAATAAGTAAGAGAGGAGTACCCCGTACCAAAATCATCTAATGAAAAACGAATGCCCAGTTCAGCACATTCATTCATTATCTTCGATACGACTGCCGTATCTCCAATCGCACTTGTTTCCAAAATCTCAAGTTCAAGAAACTTGGATATACCTTCAGGGTATCGGCTTAAGACATTTTTTAGATAAATAGGGAAGGAGACCTGCTGGATATGCCTGGGCGTAATGTTTACACTTACAGGCACGATAAGTCCTTGATTACGCCAAAGAATATGTTGATCGATTGCTGTCTTTACGACCCATTCATCCAATTCTATTTCTAGGGGATTGCCCTCAATTACCGGAAGGAAAAGAGCAGGAGGCAATAGCCCTTTTTCAGGATGCTGCCACCGAACAAGAGCTTCGACACCTGCCAACTCACCTGATTGAAGGTCAATCCGAGGCTGGTAATATAAGATGAGTTGCTTATCTTTCAACGCCTGTTTGAATTCTTCCAGAGAATTTTCTCTCTCGATTTTCTTTTGATTGTGAACATGTGAATACAAATAGAACGTATTTTTGCCACTATCCTTCGCTTTGTACATAGCCTGATCAGCATGTCTAAGTAACGTGTCCGCATCACTTTGATCTTGCGGATAGCACGTAATCCCGATACTTGCCGACACATGCAAACGATGTCCTTTTATATCAAAAGGCATTGAGGCGACATTCAATAGGCGTTGAACAATTTCTTCTGCATCAGAGATATTATGTAAGTCATTTAAGATAAGTGCAAACTCATCGCCTCCTAATCTCGCCAAGGTATCGCCTTCACGAAGTTCGTTCTTAAGTCGTTGAGCGAAATCGACTAGAAGTTCATCACCTAAATCATGACCATATGTATCATTGACAGGTTTGAAACCATCTAAGTCCAGATAGCATATAGCCACGGTTTCGTCAGAACGTGTACTATGTAATATCGACTGGCTCAAGCGATCTGCAAATAACTGTCTATTGGGCAGTTTCGTCAGTATATCATTATAAGCCATGAACTGAATTTGCTGTTCAGTACGTTTACGTTCTGAATACTCAAAACACAAGTTGGATATTTCCTTCACAACATGCACGTCTTGGTCTGTGTATTCAGTTTCTTTATTCCCGAGTCCGATGACTGACACCACTTTACCATTGCGAAACAAAGGCACTGTTAATTCTCTTATTAATGGAGGGTGACCATCAGGCATCCCTTTTTTATGCTCGAGTGATGGATAATCGTTATGAATGATTGGTTTTCTCTGATGAATGCACTCCACCCAAACACCCGCTTGGCTTACCGGGTAATGCAGTCCTTCTCCCTTGGCATAACACATCTCCTTTAGAGTTCGAGTAGACCATGTTTGGAGAGAAATGGTTTCTTCATCATCTTCTACGAAATGAAAAAATCCTATTTTGCTGAATGTCAGATGCTCCGCAACATCTAATGCCTCTTGCAGGAGAAGATGTAAGTCATTTTGATAAGTTATCTCAGAAAGCTTTGACCTAAGGGTCATGAGCTCCTCAGAAATTTTCCGATCAGTGATGTCTCGTATGAAAGCAAAGAAACATCCTCCTTGAATTGGTGAAAAGCTCGTAGAGACTTCAACAGGCCAATAAGAACCATCTTTACGACGGTGAACAGTTTCAAAAATATCAAAGCCATTGGATATAGTTTCGTCTATATGCGTTTTTATTCTGTCTGAGGTTTCAGCTACATCTAAGTCATTGATATTCATTTTTAAGATATCTTCTCGCTGATATCCAGAATAGCTACAGTAAGCCTCATTGACTTCGAGTATGTTTCCTTCTGCACTAACCAACCAAAATCCATCTTTAGAACTTTGGATCGCTGCCTCGTACCTTTGTGAGCTAACCAACTCGCTTTCTTCTAATTTTTTACTTGCCGTAATATTACGACTAATGCCCAGAACACCTTCTTCTTCGGCCTCTAGTGAACGATACGGTATTTTCATTGTATCAAGAAGGACACGTGTCCCATCAGGATAACTTACCCATTCTTCATTTCTTTTTGGGGTGCCTTTCTTAATCATTTTCAGATCATGATGTCGAAAAAAATCAGCAATGTCTTTGGAGAATAGGTCGTAATCTGTTTTACCAATGATATTGGTACGTTCAATACCGACGAACTTAGAAAATGCTTCATTACATTCCAGGTAAACACCTGCAGTATCTTTCACAAAAACAAGGTCAGGTACGTTCTTCAGCAACGTTTCAAGAATAGTCTGGCTCAGAGATGATTGTGCATGATTTTTTTCTTTTGACATTTCTAGCTCGACGACAGATTGAATTAGCTACACTAACATAACAACGTCTAACTTAGCAATGAGTTGGGGCTAGTCTCATATTTATTTAGGTCTGCTCATGAGACATAGTAATATATTGAGAAGGCTTCACCATTATAGGGGAAATTAGCAAGCCGTTGACGCGCTAATTTCCCCTTATTTGTCATTTCGACTTGATCGGGGGTCCAGTCTTGCACGGACACTGAGCCCCCTCATTCACGGAGGTGACGGATGAAGGAGAGGTAATCTGTTTTGTTTTGGAAAACTCGTAAATATAAAAAAAGGACCTGCGTGTGACAGGTCCTTTTTTGATTGATGGTACAGTATTTTTTTAAGCCACCTGAATGATAATTTTCCCTCTGGTGCGCCCGGTTTGGCTAAGCGCGAAGGCTTGTTCAACCTGATCCAACGGGAAGGTTTTTTCAATGTTGTTGGTGAGTACACCAGCATCGACCCATTGGGCCATTTTTGTGAGTTGTTCGCCGTTGGGTTCAATGAAAAGAAATTCCCCACGGGCGTTGGCTTCTTTGGCTTTGTCAGCAGAAGGGGGCGCGACGATGGAGACCATGAGGCCGCCTTCTTTAAGCACTTGCCACGATTTTTCTTGGGTTTCCCCGCCGATGGTATCAAAAACCATATCCACATTTGAGGCAACGGTTTCAAATTCTTCAGTGGTATAGTCGATGACCGTATCAACGCCGAGTTCCAAGAGAAAATCTTTATTTCTGGCTGATGCCGTTCCCATGACAGTGGCCCCGGCAATTTTAGCCATTTGCACCGCAAGGCTACCGACACCACCGGCAGCGGCATGGATAAGGACGGTCTGTCCGGCTTGGACTTTGGCGATATCAAATAAAGCCTGATAGGCGGTCAATCCGGCCAAAGGCAGACCAGCGGCATGGTGGTGATCCATCGTTTTTGGTTTAAAGGCAATTTCACGGACGTTAACCGCAACATACTCGGCAAAGGTGCCATTGCGTGCGATGTTGGGGCGTGAATAAACCTCGTCTCCAATTTTAAAACCAGACACGTTGTCACCGACGGCCTCGATCACACCGGACACGTCCCATCCCAACGTCAGCGGAAGCTGATGCGGGATCATGTCTTTGAGATAACCGGCTTGTATTTTCCAATCGACCGGGTTGACGCTGGCCGCCTTCACTTTGATGAGAACATCATCGGGTGCGATTTCAGGAAGGGGTGCATCTTCATATTTTAGCGTATCTTCACTGCCATATTGATGAATGCGAACTGCTTTCATAAGTCGACCTTTTAGCTTAATTGCGCGAGTAATGTTTCGGCGTTGGACACTTCGAATTTACCGGAGGCTTCAATATTAAGCTGGGTGACGACACCATCATCAACCAACATGGAGAAGCGTTGCATGCGCACGCCCATGCCACGTTCAACCAAATCCAGTTCTAAGCCAAGGGCATGGGCCCATTTAGCGCTGCCATCACCAAGGAAGCGGATTTTACCAATGCCGCCAGTTTCTTTACCCCAAGCAGCCATGACAAAGCCGTCATTGGTGGCAACGCACCAGACTTCATCAACGCCTTTTGCTTTAAGCGCATCCAGATTTTCCAAATATCCAGGGACATGTTGGGCCGAACAGGTGGGGGTATAGGCACCGGGGACGGCGAAGATAGCGATTTTTTTACCGCTACAGGCTTGGGTGACATCAATGTTTTCTGGCCCAAGGGGGCAGGCATCACCAAATTCTATGGATTCAGCTAAAGTGCCAGCAGGGATCGTATCGCCAATTTTAATGGTCATAGGGGGGAACTCCAATAAAAAAGTACGGCCTTTAAAGGTCGGCCATGTTCAAATGATTATAAATCGAGAATTTTTCGGGGGTTTTGAATCAAGTCTTTATAGAGTTGTAATTCATCGTTTGTGATGCGGACTGTGGATTGCCCATTTTTGCGATAGCCGTGATAATGTTGTGCCAAGTTATTATAACTGATAAACGCATCATCAAATAACCAGACATCAATACAGCCTTTGCTGTAAGCCGCAGGTAAGCGATTAAGTCCACTTAAAAGTTCTTTGGGTTGGTTGAGCAAGAAGCCTTTTTCATCGGTTTCTATCAGGGTGTTGAGTTCTTCCACCGCATCTTGAATTTCTTTTCTTTGTTCTTCATCCTCAACGCTATTAAGCATATCGGTGAGAAGTTCTTGAGAAATACGCGCACCATACTTTGCCAGTAGATCAATTGCTTTCACGGGCTCTAAAGACATGTGGTTTTTCCTCTCTATATATCTTTAAATATGGAAAGGAAGGGGGCTGTGGTCAAGTGCTTACAGTTGATATTGTCAAAATATATTAACGCAAAGCATTAATAAAGTGAAGCTGTTTGAGTTTCCTGTTCACGATAGAAAATATGGTGCCCGATGCTTGCGGTTTTTTCCATCCGTTCAGCCCAGAAAGGTGTGACATAATCGGCATGATACCATTTGGCATTATGTGTCGGGTCTTGATAAATACCGGCAAGGTAGAGACGCGCGAGCTGTTGGGCGTTGCGCCAGGCTTGAAGTTCTCTCGGGTCATCTTTTTTGCCATCACACCACCAGGAAAATTGGCAACGGTGTAGTTGTTGTGTGCTTTTGGATTGTTGCACGACACCACAAATCGTATCAGGAAATTTTTTATCGGCGACGCGGTTCATGGTAACGCCGGCGACAGCCAATTGCCCATCTAAAGATTCAGAGCGTGCTTCCCAATAGATGTTGAGGGCAAGACAGCGCGTTTCATCTGTATCCACAACCAGATTGTGTGACATGATGCTGTCGAGTTCACGCGCAAATCCTTTTTCTGTGGGTTTTGCAGGCGCAATCATTTCATCTTTGACAGGTTTAAAACCAGTGACAGCGATAAAAAGTGTTGCGCTAATAAGGCAAATAAATAACAGGCGGCCCCAAAAAGGGCGCGCGTACATATTGTGCGAACTCATGTCTTTTTCCACATATTGTTTCAAAAACGTGTCCGACAATATCTGGCATCCATATATAAAAACGGATGCTTCTCGTTAAAGTCTATTCGCCAAAATACGCAGGCTAGGGGGGTCGGACTTTAATGCGCCCTTTCTTTGGCGCGCGGTAGATATATGTTTAACTGCATATGAAGTCAAGAGGCTAATGTTGCGATGCAGCAATTCTTTCGACAATGCAATGATATTGTTGATTTTTTAATTTTGCTATAGGTTGTTGCGTCTATAAAACATATCCTGATTTTAGATGGAATCGATATCGAAATGAACTTTGAATATCACCCGCCTGAGGCTGCGCTGGACGTTATTGATTGTGATGAGGATTTTATTGTTCTCAATAAACCCAGTGGGTTGTTGAGTGTCCCCGGTCGCAAGACTGAACATAAAGACAGTCTGCAAAGCCGTGTGCAAGCTCTTTATCCGAATGCCACAACCGTTCATCGATTGGATATGGATACATCGGGGGTGGTGGTGATGGCGCTCAATAAAGTGGCGCATGTTCACATTTCGCGTCAGTTTGAAAATAAGTCTGTTCAAAAAAGCTATATCAGTCTTGTTGATGGCCTTGTGGCAGAGGATACAGGTGTTATTGACTTACCCTTGCGCTGTGACTGGCCAAACCGCCCGTTACAAATGGTTGATTTTGAACTCGGCAAGAGAGCGCTTACCCGTTGGCAGGTTCTGGACAGAGGGGAAGATCGTACCCGTCTTTTGTTAAAGCCTGAAACCGGACGCTCCCACCAATTGCGTGTTCATTGTTTAAGTATGGGTCACCCGATTTTGGGGGACAGGTTTTATGCAACTGGAGAACAAGTCACAAAAGTAAAGCGCCTGTGTTTACATGCACAGGCGCTTGCGTTTTATCATCCAAGCCGGGATGAAGAGGTTTTCTTTGAGGTCCCCGCGGACTTTTAGTTTGCAGCTTTATTGACGTTGGAAACCAATTGTGTGGTTTTACTTCTTAAGGCATCAATCAAGCCGGCAACTTCACCGCCATTTCTTTTGATGACGGAGGCAAATTCAGAACGTTGTGTTTGACTCATACTCACACCGGCAATCAGGACATCAACAATTTTTAGTTCGTCGTTTTTATTGCCTTTAACGCGCCAATCAACCAGAATCGGTTCTGCTGTTTCCGGTCGGATGATTTGAGAGCGTACAATTGCATCTTGATCATTTTTAGTGAGGGATTCTGTAACGTTCAATGTGATATCTGTACCTGAATAATCTTTAAAGCGATTGGCATAGGTTACGATTATAAAATCTTCAAAAAGTTTCAGATATTCTTCTTTTTCAGAATCTGTTGCTTTGCGCCAATAACGACCCAAGACCCATTTGCCAATGGCACGGACATCAAAATCCTCGTTGAGCAGGTTGCGAAACTCAAGTTCCAGTTCTTTTTCGTCTTTATCACTGCGATAGGTTGCCATGGCTTTATCAGCCATCGTTTGAATGAAAGTTTCAGCTTTCTTGCCAAAATCTTCCGCAAAAGACGGTGTTGTGCTAATGGCTAAAGACAGTGTCAGTACCAGTGCAAATAAAAAGCGAGTTTTCAACATTTAGGCTGATCCCTATCGTGCTTCAGTGAGTTCTTCGTCACCGGGTGAGGGGGCGTCAAAATCAAATGAAAGGTTCGGCGCTGCTTTCGTTTTTATGTCTTCACTGTTCATGATTTCTGAATTGCGTTTTTGACGATAGAAACTGCGCATAGCGGCATAAGGATCAAGTGAGTTTGTATTGATGTCTTCAATCGCGTCATAGTAATAGGCGCGTGCATCTACGGCTGTGATTACGCCACGCGCAATGGGGAAACCATCTCTGTCGGTATTGCGTGCCCACATATTCAAAGGATCTGTAAAATAATCAACAACACGGCCAACCACGTCACGTGGATTTGATGGACCAAAAATTGGTAGAACGATATAAGGTCCTTCACCCGCACCCCAAACGGCTAGGGTTTGACCAAAATCTTCACCATGTTTTTTATAGCCCATTTCTGTTGCGGGATCACCAAAGCCAAGAACGCCAACTGTGCTGTTAATGGCAAAACGAGTCAAGGTGGTGCCTGCGCGCTCCGTTTCACCTTGTAAAAGATCATTCAAGAGAATGATGGGTGTGGTCAGGTTAGAAAGCAGGTTGTGGATGCCCTCTTGAACGGGAGGCGGTAATAAACCACGATAGAGAGTCGCAGCCGGGCGCAATAACATCACATCAACGACATGGTTAAAACCATGAACGGCGCGATTTAAACCCTCTAAGGGATCGTTTTCATCATCAACAGCCTGTGGTTGGCCAGCGCAAGCTGCCAAAACGATGCTGATTGTCGCGAATCCACATAGTCTTTTCATCAAATTTTTTCGTGTCACAGGCTTTGTCATTACACACCAATTTTTTTGTTTGTACCCTCTATCACTTTAATAACAATGGCTTAATGGGTGCCATTTGTTATCAAGTAAGTCAAGAACCACACACACTGTTACGACTTTTCTTGTCGCCCCCAAATGCAATTCGAAATAATGAATTACCATAGGGTAACCTAAAATACCAGTACTTCAAAAGGTTTTAAAAAGATCAATTTGTCTTAACTGTTACAAAAATATCACAGTTATGATTTTTTACCTTGCAACAATATAAAGATATGTTTATATCTTGAATAAATTTTTATGAAGAGGTGGCGAATGGATGCCGTTTTATCAGCTTTAAAAGCCTTGGCAGAACCGACTCGGATGCGGGTTGTGGCACTGTGTGCCCAAGGCGATTTGACGGTGTCGGAACTGGTTCATATTTTGGGCCAAAGTCAGCCGCGTGTCTCTCGGCATCTCAAGCTTTTATGCGAGGCGGGAATTTTGCAAAGAATGCGTGAAGGCAGTTGGGTCTTTCATCGATTATCAGCTGCGCCTGAGCATGCCCAGTTTCTTCCCAAGCTTTTGGATTTAATCCCAAAAGAAGATGAAGTCTTGGTTAGAGATCAAGAAAGACTGGATGATGTGAAAAAAGAACGTGCAGAAAAAGCAGCAGCTTATTTCAGTCAAAACGCACAACGTTGGGGTGAAATTCGTGCCCTGCATGCGGATGATCAGGAAGTTGAAAACGCCCTTTTGAAAGTTTTTACCCCACGAATTGATCAAGATTTTTTAGACATCGGGACCGGAACAGGACGCCTTCTTGAGGTGTTTTCACCTTTTATAAAGCAAGGTTGGGGTGTAGATTTGTCTTCTGATATGTTGGCTATTGCACGCGCCAAACTTGAAGAAGGCGGCTTTACAAATTGTGCAGTGCGCCAAGGTGACATGTATCAGGTACCTTTCAGCGCTGATAGCTTTGATCTGGTGAGTATCCATCAGGTTCTGCACTATACCGATGAACCGGCCAGAGCCATTTTTGAAGCCGCGCGCGTGTTGCGCACAGGGGGCAAGCTTGGCATTGTCGATTTTGCGCCCCATGAAGAAGAAACCCTTCGTACCCACCACCAACATCGCAGACTTGGCTTTGATGATGAAGAATTGTCACGTATTTGTCGCGAATGCGGGCTGAAGATGAACCAGATCCAACATATCCCAGGTAATCCTTTGACCGTTACGGTTTGGGTTGCTGAGAAAGAATAAGACTGATTGTCGGTCGTGGAGAATAGATAATAATGTCATTTGAAGAAGAAAGAGAAGCTGTGTTGAGAGGATTGCCCGTTGCAGCGCCCTTACCGAAGGACGTGAGCGTATCATTTGAGTTTTTCCCGCCAAAAACGGAAAAAATGGAAGAAACCCTTTGGGCATCGCTCAAAAGGTTGGAACCCCTTGGGCCTAAATTTGTCTCTGTAACTTATGGGGCCGGGGGCACGACGCGGGAACGCACGCACAATACGGTTGTTGGGATTCAAAAAGAAACCACCATGTCTGCCGCTGCACATTTGACCTGTGTCGGTTCTTCTAAGGCCGAAATTCAGGAAATTGCGGATCGTTATTGGGAAGAAGGTATCCGCCATATCGTTGCTCTGCGCGGTGATCCGGAAGAAGGGGCAAAAGGATATACCCCTCACCCTGATGGCTACGCCTATGCGGTTGATCTGGTCGAAGGTCTGAAAAAACGCCATGACTTTGAAATAAGTGTGGCTGGGTATCCGGAAACCCATCCAGACGCCCCGTCTGCACAATTTGATATCGACTATCTTAAAAAGAAAGTCGATGCGGGTGCGGACCGTGTGATCACCCAATATTTCTTTGAAGCTGAAACCTTTTTGCGCTATCGCGATAAAGCCGCGGCGGCAGGGGTGAATATTCCGATTGTGCCGGGCATTTTGCCCGTTACCAATTTTAACCAGGTGTTGAAATTCTCGGCTGCCTGTAACACAAAGGTACCGGCATGGATGGCAGATTTATTTGCCGGATTGGATGATGAACCGGAAACCCGCAAAATGGTTGCTGCGACCGTCGCTTCTGAATTGTGCCGGGTGTTGCATGCCAATGGGATTAATGATTTCCACTTTTATACGCTTAACCGCGCCGATTTGACTTATGCGTTCTGCCATATTCTTGGTGTGCGCCCGAAAGGATTAAAATAATGACCCGTGATGAACGTCTGGCCTATCTGGAGGCTGAATCTAAAAAACGTATCCTGATTCTTGATGGCGCTATGGGCACGATGATCCAACGTTATAGTCTGACGGAAAAAGACTACCGTGGGGAACGTTTTGCCGACTGGGGCCAAGACTTGAAAGGCAATAATGACCTGTTGTCTTTGACCAAACCGGAAGTGATCAAAACGATCCACCGTGAATATCTGGAAGCTGGTGCGGATATTTTAGGAACCAATACGTTTTCTTCGACCACCATTGCCCAGGCTGATTATGCGATGGAAGAGCTGGCCTATGAAATGAATGTGGAAAGTGCAAAGATTGCCCGTGAAGCCGCCGATGAAATGAGTGCGCAAACACCGGATCGTCCGCGCCTTGTGGCCGGTGCCATGGGGCCGACCAACCGTACCTGTTCCATTTCACCCGATGTAAATGATCCGGGTTTTCGCAATGTGACCTTTGATGCGCTGCGTATCGCTTATAAATCAGCCGCCAAGGGTTTGTTGGATGGCGGAGCGGATGTCCTGATCGTTGAAACCATTTTTGATACTTTGAATGCCAAGGCCGCCCTTTTTGCCATTGAAGAATTGTTTGATGAACAAGGCTGGCGTGTGCCGATCATGATTTCCGGTACTTTGACCGATGCTTCGGGCCGGACTTTGTCGGGTCAAACGGCAGAAGCGTTCTGGAATTCTGTGCGTCACGTTAATCCTTTTAGTGTTGGTTTGAACTGTGCCTTGGGGGCTGATTTGATGCGTCCGCATATTGCGGCACTCTCCCAAGTGGCTGAAGTGCGGGTTTCAACCTATCCCAATGCGGGGTTGCCCAATGAAATGGGCGGGTATGATGAAACACCGCAAGATATGGCAGAAGCTTTGAAAGAATGGGCTGAAAGCGGTTTGATCAATATTGTGGGCGGCTGCTGTGGCACGTCCCCTGCGCATATTAAGATCATTGCTGAGGCTGTCGCTGGGATTGAGCCGCGCAAGGTACCTGAATTGGATGTGCAAATGCGTTTAAGCGGACTTGAACCCTTCAACGTGGCGTCCTGAACTTCGCCGAACATGACGAAATTGAAAAGATACAGATTATGACAATTCAACAAGCGACTTTTATTAACATCGGTGAACGCACAAACGTTGCCGGTTCGGCCAAATTCAAGCGTTTAATCGCAGAAGAACAATATGATGAAGCCTTGAGCGTGGCACTTCAGCAGGTGGAAAACGGCGCTAACATCATTGATATCAATATGGATGATGCCATGTTGGATTCTGAAAAAGCCATGGTGCGCTTTTTGAATCTGATTGCCGCTGAACCGGATATCGCGCGCGTCCCTGTCATGATAGATAGTTCAAAATGGTCGGTGATTGAAGCCGGGTTGCAATGTGTGCAGGGCAAAGCGGTGGTGAACTCCATCAGCTTGAAAGAAGGCAAAGCACAGTTTGTTGGACAAGCCCGCAAGATCAAACGTTACGGCGCGGCTGTTGTGGTCATGGCGTTTGATGAAAAAGGCCAAGCCGATACCAAAGAGCGCAAAGTCGAGATTTGTAAAAATTCCTACGATATTTTGGTTAATGAAGTGGGCTTCCCGCCGGAAGATATTATTTTTGATCCCAACATCTTTGCCGTCGCGACAGGGATTGAAGAACATAATAACTATGCGGTCGATTTTATCGAAGCTACACGCATTATCCGCAAAGAATGTCCGCATTGTCATATTTCCGGCGGCTTGTCGAACGTATCTTTCTCTTTCCGGGGGAATAACCCGGTACGTGAAGCGATGCATTCAGTCTTTCTTTATCATGCGGTGCAAGCTGGTATGGATATGGGGATTGTTAATCCGGCGCAATTGGAAGTCTATGACGAAATTCCGGCAGAATTGCGCGAACGGGTTGAAGATGTGATTTTGAACCGCCGTGAAGATGCGACCGATCGTTTGCTGGAAGTTGCTGATAAATATAAAGATAAAGGCGGGTCCAAAGCGGCAACGATAGATCTATCCTGGCGTGAAAAACCGATTGCGGAACGTCTATCCTTTGCATTGGTCAAAGGGATTGACCAGTTTATTGTTGAAGACACCGAAGAAGCCCGTCAGATGTTTGATCGCCCGATCGAGGTTATTGAAGGCCCGTTGATGGATGGCATGAACGTTGTGGGTGACTTGTTTGGGGCAGGTAAAATGTTTTTGCCCCAAGTGGTGAAATCAGCCCGTGTGATGAAAAAGGCGGTGGCCTATTTGATGCCTTTCATTGAAGAAGGTAAAGAAGCTGGGTCTGAAACAGCAGGTAAAGTGCTGATGGCGACCGTTAAAGGCGATGTCCATGATATCGGTAAAAACATCGTCGGTGTTGTGTTGCAATGTAATAACTTTGAGGTCATTGACCTTGGCGTGATGGTGCCGACCCAAACCATTTTGGACGAAGCCAAAAATCATAATGTGGATATCATCGGCCTGTCAGGATTGATTACGCCGTCGTTGGAAGAAATGGTCAATGTCGCCAAAGAAATGAAGCGCTTGAACATGAATATTCCGGTTCTGGTTGGTGGGGCGACAACTTCTAAAGTACATACAGCCGTTAAGATTGACCCGAATTATGATCATCCGACGGTGCATGTGTTGGATGCTTCGCGTGCGGTGGGTGTTTGTTCAAATTTGTTGTCTGCAACCAAACGTGCAGAATTTGAAGCGGACTTGAAAGCTGAATACCAAAAGGTCCGTGAAGCCCGCGCCAAAAAGCAGGGACAATCCAACAAGATGTCTTTGGCAGAAGCCCGCGTAGCCAAGCAACCGATTGATTGGTCCGGTTTTAAAGCGGTTAAGCCAACTTTCTTAGGGACAAAAACCTTTGAGGATTACCCCTTGCAGGATTTGGTGGAGCGTATTGACTGGACACCGTTTTTCAGGACATGGGAACTGGCGGGTAATTATCCGAAAATTCTTGAAGATGAAGTGGTGGGTGAAACCGCGCGTAACTTGTTTAAAGACGCACAGGATATGCTTAAACAGATCATTGATGAGAAATGGCTGACAGCAAAAGCCGTCATCGGTTTCTGGCCTGCCAATGCGACCGAAGACGACAGTATTTTGTTGTTTAAAGATGATGCGCGTTCTGAGGAACTGTCACGCCTGCATATGGTTCGCCAACAAATCCCGAAAGCGGAGGGGCGTTATGACCATTGCCTAGCTGATTATATTGCCCCAAGTGAGGAAGATTACATTGGCGGTTTTGCGGTGACGACAGGCCATGGGATTGAAACCAAGCTGGCAGAATTTGAAGCCGAACATGATGACTATCGTTCGATCTTGCTGAAAGCCTTGGCAGACCGTCTGGCGGAAGCTTTTGCGGAACATATGCATGAACGGGTGCGCAAAGAATATTGGGGCTACGCAAGTGATGAATCTTTGGATAATGACGCGTTGATTAAAGAAAAATATCAAGGCATCCGTCCCGCACCGGGCTATCCGGCTTGTCCTGAACATTCTGAAAAAGTGACCTTGTTCAATCTGCTGGATGCCACCAAAGAAGCTGGTATTGAACTAACTGAAAGCTTCGCTATGACGCCAACGGCGGCGGTTAGCGGGTTCTATTTTGCCCATCCCGAAGCCAAATATTTTGGCGTGGGCCGTGTGGAAAAAGATCAAGTCGAAGATTACGCCAGCCGCAAAGGCATTAGTGTGAGCGAAGCTGAAAAGCTGCTGTCACCAGTGTTGGGCTATGATCCGCAATAAGTTATAAATAAGCGTGATTTGGGGAAGGGTTTTAATGTTTTCTCAAATCACGTATAGCGGATTTTATAAAAAGACAGTGGCAACAACTGTATTGCCACATCCGATATATTCCAATTCGTCAAAGGACAGGCTTTTGGCAACGGCGATGCCGCGACCATGTGGGTCGAACAGGCGGCAGGGGTCAATCTCAAGGAAGTTCTCACAATTAAAGCCATTACCTTGGTCAATGATGGTCAGGGTGATTTTTGACTTTGTTTTTTGCAGGCGAATTTCGACCGTTTTCTTTATATTTTCGGGCAGGTTGAGGCGGAAATCAATTTCGCTGGCCCATTTGTTGTCCATGATCAACTGGCTTTTGCCTTCATAGGTGATGCTGAGGTTGCCATGTTCAATGGCATTGGTCAAAAGCTCGTGTATGCCCACCATTACACGGTCTTTGTCGGGATAGGCGGTTGCAAGCAGGCCGGTCAGCATATTCATTTCCGACAGGGTCTGGATGCGGAAGCGGGCTTCTTCGACAAATTGTAAGCCGTTTTTAAGGGCGTTGCGTTCATTTTCAATTTCTTGAAAACGTAATTTGTATTCCATTGCGGACTGAACAACGGATTGAATAAGCTTTTTCTCGGTTGCCTTTTCGAGAAAATAATAGGCACCGCAGGAAAGTGCTTCACTGATAATGCCCACATCGTTTTCACTTGTTTGCAGGATAACCGGCAGATGTTTGAATTTTGGGGCGGCTTTAATTGCTTTTAAGCAATCCAAGCCCGACATGCCACCGGGCATATTATGATCTAGCAAAACAACGTCAAAATATTTTGGTTTTTTATTGAGTGCCTTGAGCGCATCCTCTGCACAGGGATGCATTTCAAGGCTGAATTTATTGCCATCCAGTTGATGAGACAACAGATCACGTGCACAAGGGTCATCATCTGCAATGAGCACGCTGATTTTTTCTGCTCTCATCATTCAAATGTCCCTTATTTTTTTCATTGCCTTAGAGTGTATTCGATTTTTCCAAACAGGCAAGCTTTTCAGGCTTTTTCCCTATGCTCATCCACAACGATCAGCAGACAGCCCGGGAAAGTTTTTACCAGAAAAGGCGCATCTGTTCTTTCCTTTTCTCCCGCCGATGGCACGACAAAAATCCAGCTGGGTTGGGTGCTTCAATTGTATCGCATTGATCTTATTTTCTTTATTGAAAGAAAAATCCAGTTGCCACAAGTTTGGATCATTTTCCATATCAATTAACGTGGCGCGATGATTGCCAACCTGGCCACTTCCCTGACTATAGCAGCCGTAGGTTTTTATGGGCAGCATCATCAGATATTCAGAGGCTTCTTCATTTGCCATCGTTGGGGCGATCACATCATTTAAAGTGGTGATCAGTTGGTCCGGCTGGGCAGAAAACAACAAGCGTGCTTCGTCACGCACCAGCACGGTTTTATCCATCAAAGTGCTCATGCGGGTTTGGTTGTCTTGCTTGGTGTTTTTAATAAGTGTGGCGATGGTGCTGAGCGCCTTATTCATCGCATTTGTAGTGCTGCTGCTAGGACGGGCGGTTTCTTTGGTCGGGATTTCAAATCCGTTTTCACGCAAGAGTGCAGCCATATTTTCACCACTGCATTGAGTGGTGTAGTTGATGTCATCTGCATAAATGGCATGGGGTTGCATCATGCGCCATAAAATGATGGAACGGTCACGTTGGGAAAGGCCTAAACGTTCTTTCAACGCCCCTTGCACCGCTTGACAACTGGCGAGCAAGGTATCGCTCGGTACACTCCAGAAAACCGATTCAAGATCACCCAAGGCCATACGGGGTGACATTTTACCGATTTTGTAGGATAGAAGCTCATTATAAGCGAGGGGTTGATTTTGATGGAGTGGTAAAACAGATTTTTGTCCGTCAACTGAGAGAACGCTGGTTAAGGCAACGGCCCCCGTTGCTTGCATTAATTTGATCTCACTGGCGTAGCTTTCAAGGTAGGAAACATTGAAGGTGGTGATATCTTTTAATGTCGCTTCTTCGACCAAGGCGATACGTTGGGCAAAATTATCAGACAGGGTTGCAATTTCGGTCGCTCTTTCTGATGAATAGAGCGTTTTAGGGACATTAAAAGTTTGTATGATTTTTTGTGCGTCTTCTGACAGGCCTTTTAAGGTGTCTTTTAGCAAGACCAATTCCAACGAGATATTAAGCGGCGCGCGTTTGGCAACAAACAGGGGGGTTAGGCTGCCTCTGGCTTGGAAAGCGGTTTTCCATTTGGTGGCGGATTTTTCAAAAATAAACAGCGGCACGGCGGGTAATTGCAAGTCCGGCCCATTCGATATGTGGGCAAGCAGTACAATGGCCTTGGTGTCATCAGATGGTATGGCCGATAGAAAACCCGATGGGTCTGGTTCATGGTCTTCGCTGATGGCGATTAATTTAATATAGTCGCTTGGGTCTGCGGTCTCCGTGGCATCAACTTCGCCGGTTGCAATCCGTTTGGTAATTTTGTCACGTGCGCTTTGTGGGTTAAAGACGACTTTGACAGGTTCTGGCGCTTTTTTGACCTCTTCTTTGCACGCTGTCAGCGGTACAAGAAGGAAAAGTAACAACAAAGCCGTTGGCAAATAGTCTTTACGCATCTGATTCAAAGCCTTTCAATCCCATGGCATTTAAAATTAGCAGAGGAGTTCTTTCGTTTTAGTTGACCCGACTGTGAGGACAGCCTATCACGACTTTTTACGACTGTTGAGGGGAGAGTTTAAAAATGGCGTATGTTCATCTCTATAAAACAGACGTTAAAGAGCAATGGATTGACTATAATGGTCATATGAAC
>JABXIC010000134.1 GCA_013373265.1 Methylocystaceae bacterium
CAGAAAATCCAGATCAGGCCAATCATCCCGGCAAGACCTGCAGCAAAAGCCACACGCATGCCCAAAATCACAAAAATGAGCATCCCGGCAGAGACGATCAATCCAATATCAATAGGTTCCATTACATTTTTCCTTAATTATCATGACCGCTGAGATGTTCAGCTTCGTGTGCGGCTTGGGTGGCGACATCTTCGATCAAAGGAACAGCGATCGGTTCATCGGTTCCTGAAATCAGGGCAGTAATATAGCCCCAAATTTGCACCACAAGCTGTAAACACAGGACGGAAAATGCGACCGGAGCCAAAAGCTTGGCCGGCCATAATGGAAGACCAATATCCATTGTGCTATCTCGGCTCCATAAAGGAGAACCAAAGTCGAAACTGCGTTCAAAATGAGCCCAGCTTCCCCACACAATCAAAACCATGAAACACAGAATGGCGAGTGTGGTGATGAGTTCGACCGTATATAATACACGGCCTTGCAATTTACCCACCAACATATCCATGCGGATATGACCGCCATTTCGCTGGGTATAAGACACACCCATAAAGGCAATCAAGGGCATGGCCTGTTCAATCCAGTCAATATAACCAGGCAGTGGGTGGTTAAAGAAATTGCGCCCGCCCACAGAAAGAACGGCTAAAATCATAAGGGAAAAAACAGCCAATCCGCTGATCAAAGCAAGAAACTGGCCTAGTGAATTTAATTTTTGGTCGACAAGACTAAGTAGACTGTCGTCGGTAAGAACGTTTGCTGATCCTGCCATTGTTATACTCCTGCTAAAAAGGATGCCCGATAAAATTCAGGCACCCTTTTCATTATGACAAAGGCGATTTACTTGATCATACCTGTAAAGAAATCATAGAGTTCTTGCGCAGGAAGACCTTTCGCTTTGTTCTCTTCGATCCATTTTTTAGCAGCCGGACCAGCAACAGCTTTTTTCAGCTCTGCAATGGCATCATCAGAATAAGTGATGACTTCGATGCCATGCTCTTTCAAAGCCGGACCCCATTTTTTCATGGTTTTGTTTTCATAATTGCTGATGTAGTGATCCAATGCTTCATCAACAGACCCCAGCAGGATGTCTTTTTCTTTATCGGACAGGCTGTTTAGTGCGTCTGTGTTTACAACAACCGGGCAATTTACAGTGCCGGGGTTCAAGTTGGATGTCCACCATTTGGCATTTTCAATGGTACCAAAAGCCATATGGGCGTGTGGAGCAAAAGCAACACCTTTAACAACACCGCTGTCCATGGCTTGACGCACTTCGGTTGCTGACATGGATGTCGGGATTGCCCCAACCGCTCTCATCGCATCACCAATACCACCTGTTGCACGAACAGACATACCTTCAAAACCAGACAGTTTTTCCGGTGCATCGCCCACACCAACAATGTTATATTGCGGCATCGGGGATGGCATCAACAAAGTTGCGTTCCAGCGTGCAAGATCCTTTACTACAGCCGGGTGCTTGTATAGGGCTTGTGACAATTCACGCTCTTGTTCCAGGCTGGATACACCCAGGAACGGGAGCTCAGCAACGGTGAGAGACGGGTTTTTGTCGCGGTGGTACCCTGCGCAGAATTGTGCCATTTCAAAGGCACCGATGGAGATACCGTCCAGATTTTCTTTGTTCTTGGACAGACCACCGTAAGAAATATTCAGTTTGAATTTGCCGCCGGATTTCTGTTCTACCAGTTCCGCCAGTTTTTCAACATGTTCTGTGAATGCGCGGCGTTTACCCCACACAGAGACATTCCAGTCAGTTGCAAGTGCCTCGCCTGCAAACGTTAATGCCAGCGCCGTACACGCCACTTTTCCGAAAAGTGATTTCATAATAATACTCCCTGATAAATTCAAAACACCTTTGTAGGTGCCTTACTACTAGAATACAGAAAATAAAATTATAGCCTATGAAAAAAACCGCGCGTCCGTCGGATCAGAATGTGCGGAAATCCGCATGCTTATAAAATCGCATTCTTATCTAAACCTAATTTCACAATCTTATCATTCAAAGTTCTTCTGCCAATCCCCAATGTTTTTGCCACCGCTTCCATGCGGCCTTCGTGGTTCTTAATGGCCTTTGAAATCAGTTCACGCTCAAAAGCGGCAACGGCTTCACGCAAGGTATCAGGGACTTCTTGCACGATGTGCTGGCTGGGATAAATGGCCTCTGCGACACTGCCACGCCCACAACGTGCCGCTAAAATCCGGCGTTCAGCCACATGGCGTAATTCACGTACATTTCCCGGCCATTCATGCCCCATCAGAGCAGACATATCTTCGGTCGTTAAGTCCGGTGTCGTGATTTCATAAACATGGGCAAATTCTTCCACAAAATATGAAAATAACATGATGATATCATCTTTGCGCTCACGTAACGTCGGCAAGGTCAACATCACTGTATTCAAGCGATATAACAAATCCGCACGGAATGTATTTTGCTGCACAGCCGCACTTAAATCTTCATTGGAAGCAGACAAAATACGGATATCAACCGGAACTGCCCGGTCTGCCCCCACAGGGGTATATTCCTGAGTTTCAATCATGCGTAACAATTTTGCTTGTATCGGTAAAGGGCAGGTGCCGATTTCATCAAGAAACAACGTCCCGCCATCAGATTGGGCCAGCATGCCACGTTGCTGATTGACCTCCCCAAACATGGTGTTTTCAAAATGTTCCGGTGGAATGGTCGCGCAATTGATCGCCTGAAACGGACCGTTCGCACGTGGGCTCAGGTCATGCAAGGCATGGGCAACCAATTCCTTACCCGTCCCGGTTTCTCCTAAAATCATCACAGGAACGTTAATTTCCGTCAGATTTAAAATCTCTTCGCGCAAATTTTGAATTTGTTCGCTCTGCCCGATCAAAATACGGTCCAATCCGGACAGGCGGGCAAGATGGGCTTTAAGGCGTTGTGTATCCGCACTCAGGCAATGTTGGTCGGCCGCATGTTTCAACACCATCAACAGACGACGCGGTTCAAACGGTTTTTCAATAAAACCGTAAGCCCCTTTCTGGATAGCTTCCACCGCCATAGGGATGTCCCCATGGGCCGTGATCAACACAACAGGAGGCGAAGAAGGTTGCATCATATGATCCAGCAATTCCATCCCGTTCATCCCCGGCATGCGTACATCGCTCAAAATTACATGGGGCTGCAACATGTCCAACTGTTCAAGTGCGGCTTCTGCCCGGGAAAACACATCCACATGCCAATCAGCGGCCTCCAACAGATGGGACAGGGAATCCCGCATTTCACGGTCATCATCGATCACAATAATTTTGTGTTTAATACTCGTTTCAGGCATGTGTGGCCTCTTTTTCCAACGGGATTTCAATCATAAAGACAGCGCCTTTGGGGTGTCTGTTCTCGGCATGGATGGTACCGCCATGCTCTTTGATAATTTCGGTAGAAATGGCAAGTCCAAGCCCCATTCCTTCCCCCGAGGCCCGGGTGGTATAAAACGGTTCTTCCAAGTCACGGATGGTGGATTGACCAATGCCGGGACCACTATCAGAAACCCAAACGACCCCATGATCGTTTTGCTGCGATATTTTAACTTCCAAAATGCAATCTTCTTCATCCGTCATCGCATCCATGGCATTACGCATCACATTCGTCAGTACCTGTTCCAGACGTAGTCGGTTCCCCCGCACCCAAACGGGATGATCCGGATAGTCGCTACTATATTGTACTTTGCCTGAATTCAGGTTCACTGCCAGCAATTCTTCACTGCCTTTCAAGACGTCCTGCAAATTGACAGGTTCAAATTCTTTTGATCCGGGGCGGGAGAAAAAACGCAATTGCTTGGTGATATTTTCCATCCGCGTGACAAGGCCGGACATTTGTGTCAGCAAACTCGCCTTCGGTGGCTTTTGTGAAATCTCAGCAGCGGTCAGATAATTTTTCATCGCGGCAATCGGTTGGCCCAATTCGTGGGTAACCGACACAGACAACTGTCCTAAGGCAGCCAATCGGCTGGTGCGTGCCAGTTCATCTTGTGTGCGTTGCAGACGGCGTTCTGCTTGTTTACGATCTTCAATCTCCACAGCCAGCAAGCGGTTGGCTTCGCGCAAATCGGCTGAATCGGCTTGGGATTCCCGCAAGGCAGCACCGATGCGGCGGGTTTTTTTAAACTGCCAAGCCGCAAAGATCAGACTGGCAACAACGGTCAATGTAATCAAATGAGACCAGGCCTGTACCTGAATGGATCGTTCACTGGCAAAGAAATACAAGGTCCATTGACGGGCATGCAATTCTTCCTGCACCAACAAATAAGGCACTTTATTCACGCTCGCCTGATCTTCATTGGTGCGCGACCAATTTAATTTCACCAGCGGGATTTTATCAAACTGGCGAACGGCTTTGATTTCTTCACGACGCTGCGGCGGGATATCAAACAAAGCTTTGTATCGCCATTTGGGATTGGAGGATAACAACACAATACCATCCCCATTGCTGAGCAACACATTTTCCCCGGCTTCCATCCAGATTTCTTCGAGACGATGCAAATTCAGTTTCATGGCAATCACCCCGGCGATCTTCCCATTAGGGGCATAAACAGGGGCGGAAATAAACAGACCCGGTAATGATGTCGTCACCCCGATCCCGTAAAATTCCCCGCCTTTGCCTTCCATGGCTTGTTTAAAATAAGGGCGGAAACCGTAATTGTTATGCAGGTAGGAATTTTCCTGATCATAGTTGGATGTGGCAATGGTCACGCCATCCGTATTCAACAGGTAAATCGCATCCAGTTGTGAACGGCGGGCAAATTCCGCCAGTCGTTCATTCAAAGCCTGAAGGTCTTGACCCAAGACCCCGGCAATGACGTGGTCATCCTTTGACAACACATACGGAAAATAAGAAATCCGTTCAATCTCGCTTTCCAACGTACTTTTATAAAGGGCTAGCCGTCCCTTGGCTGCCTGGATTTCTTCTGTCTTATAATAAGAAAAGAAAGCCAGATACAAAGCCGAACAAACGCCACATACGAAAACAGCCAAAACTAAAAATGTACGAGACGGCAACACGTTATCAAAACCAGTGCGAAAAATGATCGAAGCCGTTTCTTTGTAACGGAAAACCCATCACATTCAAAAACAAAAAACCTGCCCGCAAGAATGACAAGGGTTATATCACGTTGGTTGCGAGGGCCTGAGATTTTGTAATCAAGAAGGTACTACCTTCCCCCTATACAGTATGAAATGAGGCTTATCTTTTGCAATAACGTAAGAGATCGGTTTGTGTGTCGATGTCTATTTCTGCTGTTGGCAAGGGAACGCCGACTACATTTTTGTCTTTTAAGAGTTTTCGCGCCCCTGTATCGCCTTTCAGGTCCAGCAAACTTTTAAAAGATGACTTTGGAAAGATCGCGGGCACACCCAATAAATCAGCATATTGGGCAGCAATAGCAACGTCACCTGTAAAGCCATGGATTAATTTCTCATAATCCTGCGTCTTAAGCGCAACTTGATCACCAAGGGCCACCAAAATACCATTAAGGTCAGGTGCTGTTTCCAAGATTTTAGAAATGCTGTAAGCAAGTGTTGCGCCCATCCCTAAAGACCAATCTTTAAAGGTGATCACTGAGGCAGTGTCTATCACATAAGGTTTAATGTCTTCTGCATTGGCACCAAGGCTGCAATAAAGATTACCTTTAAAAAGAGGGACCAATTCTTTTAAAACGGCTTCGACCATAGGGACGCCATGAATGGAAGCCAACTGTTTGGTTCCATCAAAACGCGAACTGCCCCCAGCAGCCAGTACAAGACAGGCAAGCTTCATGATTGTAACACCGATATGGGGTTCACAAGGATATTGTGAAAGAAACACCCTCTTGCATGGTGTTCAAGCAGGTTTTGCATTTCAGCGAAGCCTTCATCTTTTTAGCTATGCACTATAATAAAATTGATTATGAACCCGTTGCCCTAAAATAAAAGAAAAATCATTTCAGTTTAAGGCAACGGATGCGCTAATTTAAATATCGCCTTCCCCCGGCTTTTCACTTAAGTCTGCCAGTTTAGCCTCTTTGCCATTTTCTTCTTCGGCATTGGGTAAAGGGTCTTTCTTACTTGTCAGGTTGGGCCAGAGTTCTGCATATTTGGTGTTGATCTCAATCCATTTTTCCACACCGTCTTCGGTATCAGGCTTGATTGCCTCTGCCGGACATTCTGGTTCACAGACACCACAATCGATACATTCATCCGGATTGATCACCATAAAATTCTCGCCTTCGTAAAAACAATCTACGGGGCAGACTTCAACACAATCGGTAAACTTGCATTTAATGCAGTTTTCCATCACCACATATGTCATTTATCTTTTTCCTTTAATTAAGCAGCTTCTGGTGCCAGTTTTAATTTGATGCCATTTAGTTCCGGCGTAAACAAGACTTGGCAGGACAGGCGGGAGTTGTCTTCCACTTCAAAAGCTTCATCCAGCATGTCCGTTTCTTCATCATTGGCGGGATAGAGGTTATCTATCCAGTTATCATCAATATAGACATGACAAGTCGCGCAGGAGCAAGCGCCACCACATTCAGCCTTGATAGCCAGACCGTGGTCGCGGATGATTTCCATCACGCGCCACCCGACAAGAGCTTGAAGTTCATGTTCTTGACCATCCCGGTCAGTTACAAAAATTCTGAAATCTTCTTCTTCATCAGACATGATCAATTACTCCGCTGCATTGAGTTTTTTGTGTAAATCGGTGGAAGATGTGGTGTATCTGAACACCAGTTTGCCATCGGGACGACAAATACGAAAAGCTTCCTGCGCCATCAAAGCACCTTCATGGAAACCAGACAGGATGAGTTTTAATTTGCCGGGATAATGATTGATATCGCCGATAGCGAAGATACCTTTTTCAGAGGTTTCAAATTTTTCCGTATCGACCGGAATAAGGTTTTCGTTCAGGTTCAAACCGAAGTTTGCAATCGGTCCCAATTTCATGGTCAAGCCAAAGAAAGGCAGTAAGCAATCGCATTCAACTTGAACATCGCCTTCTTTGGTCTTAATGGTGACGCCTTCAAGCTGACCGTTCTGACCGTGAAGTTCTTTAACCTGCCCCATTTCAAAATTGATTTTGCCTTCATCGCGTAAG
>JABXIC010000112.1 GCA_013373265.1 Methylocystaceae bacterium
GCAGAAGAAATGATCAAACACTTTATTCGTAAAGTGCATAATCGTAGAAGTTTTGCAGCCCCTCTCGTTGTGATTTGCGTGCCTTCCGGCTCTACCGCTGTTGAGCGCCGCGCCATTCAAAACTCTGCTGAAAATGCTGGGGCCCGTAAGGTGTTGTTGATCGAAGAACCCATGGCCGCTGCCATCGGTGCCGGACTGCCTGTGACAGAACCAACCGGGTCCATGGTCGTGGATATCGGCGGTGGGACAACCGAAGTTGCGGTCCTGTCTTTGGGGGGGATTGTGTATGCGCGTTCTGTGCGCGTGGGTGGCGACAAGATGGATGAAGCCATTATCGCTTACATTCGCCGGACCCATAACCTGTTGGTTGGGGAAGGCACCGCAGAACGGATTAAAAAAGAAATCGGTTCCGCTTGTCCGCCAGAAGATGGCGAAGGCCGCACAATGGAAATTAAAGGCCGTGATTTGATGAATGGCGTGCCGAAAGAATTGGTGATTTCCGAACGTGAAATTGCTGAAAGTTTGACAGAACCTGTCGGGGCAATTATTGAAGCCTGTAAAGTGGCGCTGGAAAATACCGCGCCGGAACTGGCTGCCGATATCGTGGATAAAGGTATCGTGTTGACAGGTGGTGCGGGTATGCTGCGCAATCTCGATTTTGTTTTACGTCACGCGACTGGATTGCCGGTGTCTATTGCAGATGATCCGCTTTCTTGTGTGGCATTGGGTACGGGCCGTTCGCTAGAAGAGATGAAAAAGCTCAAGCACGTCCTGTCCTCTATGTACTAACTTTTGCAAAAGCGCTTCATCTTTGAGGCGCTTTTGTCCATTGGACTAAGGGAAGACTTCTTTGGTAAAGCAAAGACCAGGGGCACCAACACGGGTAGACGTGATCCGCAATCTGCTTCAGAGATTTGCATATCTCGGGCTGATTCTGGCAGCGTTTGGTCTGATGATGTTGGGCAAGGCTGAAACGGTCATTGTTGAAGAAGTTCGCGCCCGTATTAACGATGCTTTTGCCCCCATCCTGGAAGCCATTGCCGAACCTGCGGGTACTGTGCGTGGCTATTTGGATGAAGGTCGACAGTTCCTTGCCATTCATGAAGAAAACCAGAGACTGACGCAGGAAAATCAACGTTTGTTGAAATGGCAAACCGTTGCGCGCAAGGTTGAAGAAGAAAACGTTGTGCTGCGTGACCTGCTCAACTTTAAAGTTGGGCCGGAATCTTCTTATATTGCGGCACGTGTTATTTCCGATGATGGTGGTACTTTTTCTGAAAGCATGTTGGTTTATGCAGGTAACCGTGAAGGTGTCAAAAACGGTCAAGCTGTTGTTACCGGCGAAGGTCTAGTCGGACGTATCGCGGGGGTGGCTCATCGTTCTGCGCGTGTTTTGTTGTTAACAGATTTGAACTCCCGTATTCCGGTGATGATTGAAGGTTCCCGCGCGCGCGGCATTCTCGCAGGACGAAATGAAGAAAAGCCGATTTTGACAAAATTGCCACCGGGCAGCATTGTTAGCCCGGGTGATCGCATTGTGACATCGGGTCATGGTGGCGCCTTCCCCCAAGGGATACCCGTTGGTCTGGTCTCTGCTGTGAATGACGCCCTTGTCGAGATAACGCCTTATGTTGATTCACAACGTTTGGAAATTGTACGTATTGTGGATTATGGCCTTGATGGGATTTTGGACCGTCACCGTCTGCGCACGGATTTGCCAAAAGACGATATTCCCGTCGTAGAGCCTAAATCTGTTCCAACATCTGAAAAAATGCGCACTGTCGTCCCAAAACCGGGTATGGAAAGGAGACCGTCTGAACCATGAAACCGGCGTTTTGGCAGCGTCTTGATTTATGGGCGCGCAATATTTCCCCGGTCGGCTTGACGGTTGTTTTAATTCTTTTCAGTGTCGTTCCGACCCATATTCCCGGGTATGCTTCTATTGTGCCGCAATTGGCCTTGATGGGTATTTTTCACTGGACGGTTTTTCGCCCAGACCTGTTCCCTATTTGGGCGGTTTTTTTGATCGGTATTCTGCAAGATAGTTTATCAGGTGCCCCGATGGGGTTGAATACAATGGTCTATCTGACCATCTTTGGGGTGGTTCTTGGACAACGGCGTTTCTTTCTAGGAAAGACATTTTTTGTAGAATGGTTGGGTTTTAGCATCATTTGTGCCGGGGCTGCGATTCAGGCTTGGTTATTATTATCAGCTTATCATGTCCATTTTATTGCACCGGGCCCTGTGTTCTTCCAATATATGATGAGCATGGGGGTCTATCCCATTTTGGCGTGGGTTATGGGCCGTTGGCAAAGTTCGGTTTTGAGGTAATTTTACATGCACCGCAGTTCGGACAGGTCAAAACTTTTTACACGGCGCGCTGCTGTTCTTGGCAGCGGCAAGCTCGTCTTGTTGTCTGCGTTGGTCGGGCGGATGTATTATTTACAGGTCGTTGAAGCGCCACGCTTTAAAACAATGGCTGAAGAAAACCGTATTTCCATCCGTTTGCTCCCTCCGCCGCGCGGTAAAATCGTTGATCGTTTTGGGGAAGAACTGGCCGTTAATGAACAAAACTATCGCGTGATCATCACCGCTGAAGATACCAATGGCAACCCTAAAGGGACGTTGGATACCTTGGGTCAGATCATTGAAATCAGTGAAAAAGAAAAAAAGAAAATCCTGAAAGAGATCAAACGAAAACGCAGCTTTGTGCCCGTCACTGTGCGCGAAAATTTAACCTGGGAAGAAGTGGCGCAGATCGAGGTGAATACACCTGATCTTCCGGGCAGCGAGATTGATGTGGGCCAGACGCGTCATTATCCGAAAGGCAGTTACTCAGCTCATGTGTTGGGCTATGTTGCCTCTGTTACAGAACGTGATGCCAAGGATGACCCGCTTTTGGAATTGCCCGGTTTTCGGATCGGTAAATCCGGTATTGAGAAGCTGCATGATTTGAAATTACGCGGTACAGGCGGCACGTCACAGGTTGAGGTGAATGCCTTAGGGCGTGTCATTCAGGAAGTTCAACGCCAAGAGGGGGAACCCGGCGCGGAAGTGATGTTGACCTTGGATGCCGGCTTACAGCAAATGGTATCAGAACGGTTGGGGGAAGAAGCAGCAGCGGCCGTGGTGATGGATATCCATACCGGTGATGTTTTATCCATGGTTTCCAGTCCTAATTATGATCCGAATGCTTTTAACCGCGGCTTATCGCATAAAGAATGGCAGGACTTGATCACAAATCCACGTGGTCCTTTGACGAATAAGGCGATTGCTGGACAATATGCGCCGGGCTCAACTTTTAAAATGATCGTTGCTTTGGCGGCACTTGAAAAGGGTGTGATTACACCTTCGCAAGAAATTTTCTGCTCGGGTCATATGGAATTGGGCAACGCACGTTTTCACTGTTGGAAACGCGGTGGTCACGGCAAAGTGAATATGGTCGGTGCTCATATGCATTCGTGTGATATTTATTTTTATGAAATCGCAAAGCGTGTTGGTATCAACCGCATTCATGATATGGCTATCCGTTTGGGTATCGGTGAAAAAACTGGGTTGGATTTACCGGGGGAACATTCAGGCTTGATGCCGTCGCGGGATTGGAAACTGGCCACAATTGGTGCGCCTTGGCAAGGTGGGGAAACCTTGATCACCGGGATTGGGCAGGGCTATGTGTTGGCAACGCCTTTACAGTTGGCGGTGATGGCTTCTCGCATTGCCAGTGGTAAAAACGTGGTGCCCCATTTGACGCGTAAAATTACAACATCGGACGGGGTTGAAATACCGGCACGAACTGAATTTGACTCATTGGGTATCTCACACAATCATCTGAAAATCGTGCAAAGTGGGATGAATGCGGTCACCAATATTCCCGGTGGAACGGCTTATCGTTCACGCATTAAAGAACCAGAATTTGCCATGGCAGGTAAAACCGGCACGGCACAAGTGCGTCGCATTACAAAGGCGGAACGTGACAATCGGGTTTTAAAAAATAACGAATTGCCGTGGGAATTGCGCGATCACGCTTTGTTTGTTGGGTTTGCACCTTATGATAACCCAAGGTATGCCGCGTCTGTCGTGGTTGAACATGGCGGGTCAGGTTCACATACAGCCGCTCCGGTTGTGCGTGATATTTTGTTAGAAGCACAACGACGTGAATCAGCACGTGGGGAACTTTTAAGCGCCCCGAAAAAAGTCAAAAAAGATGAAGGGGAGGCGTAAATCATGATGTCAAGATACCGCCTCGGGCAAGATAAGTTGACCATTGGTCGTAAGATTCTGGAGCTCAATTGGGGCTTTGTCTTTTTGTTGATTATCACTTCTTGTGTCGGTTTCGCGATGTTATATTCAGCCGCACCGGGGGACCCGAATATTCCGGGCTCCATCGGCAGCTGGGACCCGTGGGCGAAACGTCAGCTTATTCGTTTTGCCGGGGGCATGATGATCATGCTTGTGGTTGCCCTGACCGATATCCGGCTCTGGATGCGCTATTCCTATGTGCTTTACTTTATCGCACTTGGTCTGTTGATCGGGGTGGAAGTTAAAGGCTCAATCGGGATGGGGGCGCAACGCTGGATCAGTCTTGGTTTTTTCCAATTGCAACCATCCGAGTTGATGAAGATTACCATCATCCTTGCCTTGGCGCGTTATTTCCATAGCCGTTCACTTGAAGAAATCCAGAGTATTCCTTACCTGTTTGTGCCTCTGTTTATGGTGGCAGCCCCTTCTGTATTAATTTTACGTCAACCAGACTTGGGCACCACATTGATGTTGATTTTGGGCAGTGGTGTTATTTTCTTTTTGGCGGGTGTGCGCCTGTGGAAGTTTGCTTTGGTGGGCATATCAGGATTGGCGGCCATTCCTGTCGCGTGGCAGTTTTTACATACCTATCAAAAAAAGCGGGTTTTAACGTTTCTCAATCCGGAAAATGATCCGTTAGGGGCAGGCTATCACATCATGCAATCCAAAATCGCTTTCGGATCCGGCGGCATGATGGGCAAAGGCTTTGGTCAGGGATCACAAAGTCACTTAAATTTCTTACCGGAAAAGCAAACTGATTTTATCTTTACCATGTTGGCAGAAGAACATGGTCTTGTGGGCGGTCTTGCTGTGATTGGTCTTTATTTGCTGTTACTGATTTATGGATATGCCATCGCGTTACGTGCACGCAGCCAGTATGGACGCTTGGTTGCCTTGGGCGTGGTGACGACCTTCTTCCTCTATATCTTTATCAATATTGGGATGGTGATGGGGTTGCTACCCGTTGTGGGCGTGCCTTTACCGTTGATTTCATATGGCGGGACGGTGATGATTTCCATCCTGTTTAGTTTTGGGTTGTTGTTAAGTGTGTCTATTCACCGGGATGTGACCATTTCGCGCAAAGGCGAACAGGACGATTTCTGATACAGTTCAGGTTCTGGCTTCATTAAGACGTGAGGCTGCCATAGCGACGATCTTGCCCGGACGGCGTAATTCTTTGGCAAGGGCCAAGCCATTGACATAGCCGCAACCTTCCTGGACCGCATAGCGCATATCTTTGGCATTGCGAATACCCCATGTACAGATGGTTTTACCAAATTGTTGGGCCAGTTTAATCAAGTCAGGTAAATCCTGATCAAGACTGCGCATCTTAAGCCCATGGGACATAGAGGCTTCTACATCGCAACTGATGAATTGCACGCCGGAACCTTCCACCAAGGTCCGGCGGAGATCACCTAATTCACAACGCAATCCGAAATTTTTAAACTTATACTGATGGGCCTTAATCAGTTCGGCGATTGTGTGGGGTGATGTCTTGGCGCTAATGCCGACAATTTCAATCCAGATGGCGTTACGTATTTCTGCGGATAACTGGCGTAGTGATTTAATGGGGGATTCTCTTTTGGGGGCAACAAGGCTTTCAACATGAAGGGGCAAGATGATGATCTTGTCGGTCAGATCGGATGCGTTTTGAAGGTGTTCGGCGGCTTGTTCTGACAAGAGACGGTCGATCTCGTAGATGTCTTTTACAGTCAAGTCATCAGAATATATTTGTTCACCATGGGAGACAGTGTTTTCGATTTTACGATAGGCGCAAGCGGCAAAGGTGTTTATTTTTTCTTTACCAGCATTCCACGAAGGCCTGAAGGCAAATCTAACGATACCTATTTTGCTGGGAAGGGGAACGGGGGCTGTTTTGGGTGCAGGGAGCGGTGTTTTCTTCTTGGTTTGTGTAGGAGTAATTGTATTTTTAACTTTCTTCACACCGCGCACATCAAGGTCTATCCATGATTTGGCGGTTGTTTCTTCGCTCTTCTTTGTTTCAGCTGTTTTCCAGCTTTGGGCCGGGGCTTCTTTTTTTTCATGTTCTATCGCAGACCATGTTTTTTGAGTGGTATCTTTGGCGCTTTGTTCGATTTTTTGCCACTCACTTTGTTCTTTTTCAAGACGTTGGTGGGCTTGCTTTTTCCAATCGCCTTTGACTTTGTTGCCAGCTTTATGGTTTTGGGTTTGCCATTCTTTAAATTCTTTATTTTGTGCATCCGGGTTTTGCTTGATCCATTTTGGTGCACCTTGGGCATCTTTGACGTCACCATTTTTCCAATCCACGGTGGCTGGACCATGGGTGCCGGCTTCGCGGATGAATTTTATGGTTTTTCTCGCGCGTACAAGATCGAATGTTCCATCGCTTTTAAACATTTCATCGGGTTCAATCTGTGCAACAGGGACGTTGATGCGTTTTTCGCCTGTGACATAACGGTCGCCTAACAAGCGTTTCCCGATATCGTCAATAATGTCTATGGCGGCGTTATATTCTTCCACCGGGTCTTTGCGACGTGGGTGAAAGACATAGAGGTGGCGCACCACCATATAGCCCGTGCCTTTTTCACCACAGCGGGTTTTTAAAATGCCTTCGGTGACGGGGGCGATACTTTCACGTAATTCAGGGACAATGGCTTTGCGAAAGTCAGCCGTATCAAGCATGTATAATTTAGAACCAAAGCGGCCTTGTTGTATGCTGAGCACATCATCGGCAGACACACTAGGGCCTTTGCCGAACTTTTCTTCATATTCAAGTTGTTTGGCAAATTGTTTGGCAAATTCAGCCAATCCGCCATCATCGGGTTCAGCCTTTTGTGGCTTTTGCGGCCCGAACAATCTTTCTGTTATGCTTTTTAATAAACTGACCATTGTGGATCGACCCTAAAACATCCCTTTGTAAATGGGGGGATGTGGTGCGATTTCAAGTCATTATGCGTGTGGTAGCGTGACTGTAAAGGTCGAGCCTTCGCCCTCTTTGGAAATGACGGATATGGTTCCGTTCATTTTATCAACCATTGCTTTGGATATGGCGAGACCAAGGCCGGTTCCACCTTTATGACGTTGGTCGGTACTATCTGCTTGTATAAATTTGTCAAAAATCTTTATACGCATATCCGCCGGGATGCCACGCCCTGTATCTATGATAGAAATGGCCACTTGGCTTCCTCTGGATTGGATGCGGACCTTAACCGTATCGCCTTCTTTTGAAAATTTAATAGCATTGGACAGGAGGTTGGACATCACTTGCATGAGGCGGTCCGAATCGCCAATAACAGAGAGTTCGTCCCCCGCATGATCATAGTCGAGGGTGACGTTATATTTCTTAGCGTAAGACAGGTGGTTTTCCACCGCTTGGGGTAAAAATTCACCGAGGGAAATTTCACGCAAATCAAAATCAAGTCGACCGGATTGCAGTTTTTCAATATCCAAAATGTCATTGACCAATAAGATTAAACGTTCAGAATTGTTATTGGCGACTTGAACAAGGGCATGGGCCTGTTCAGACAGTTCTGAACCATAATGACCATTTAAAAGTCCAATGGCGCCGTGGATGGCGGTCAAGGGGGTGCGTAGTTCGTGACTGACAATGGAGGTGAATTCTGATTTGGCCTGTTCAAGTTTTTTAAGTTCGGTCACATCGGTATGGGCACCCACCATGCGGATGGCTTGGCCCATGTCGTTGCGAATGGCATAGGCGCGCACCAGTATAAAGACAGTGTGACCTTTTTTATGGCGAAAACGTTGGACCATTTCAAACCGTTCTGTTTCGCCACGAAAATGGGCATCCATGCCATCCATGGCTTTGATGCGGTCTTCTTCAAAGACCAAATCGACCCAACTATCAAAGCGATCATTGATTTCATTGTCTTCATAGCCAAGCTGGGCTTTCCATTGTGGGGAATACCAGACCTGATCGGTGCGCAGGTCCCAATCCCAAATACCATCGGATGTGGCGCGAAAAGCCATGGAAAGCAGTTCTTCTTTGCTTCTCAGGCGGGCTTGATGCTGGCGTTCTGTCGTCACATCCTGAATGATGCCAAACAGGCCTTGGACCATGCCGTTTACTTTTTCACATACCGCGCGCACAACAACATCGCGGATGCTGCCATCGTTGCGCATCAGGCGGGCTTCAGTGTCGATTTCACTACCATCCTGAATGGCTTGTTGAATGAGGTTCCATATACGTGACTGGTCCGGCCCGACAAAAGCATCGATAAAATCGTCCAGCATAATCTTGGACTTATTAGCTTTGCGACCATAGATGTTGAAGACTTCGTTTGACCATTGCAAATTGGCGCTGGAGGTTTCCAAATGCCAGTGTCCCACACGGGCGGTGCTTTCTGCCATTTCTAGCAGATGAATTTCATTCTTGGTGCGAATTTGTTGTTTTCTTGTTTGGGTAATTTCTCGCGCGACGGCGCATATGGTCGTTGGCTCATTTTTTTGTGCATGGGCACGCCATTGTAGCCAATGATAGTTTCCCGATTTAGCACGCACGCGGTTTTCCAGATCAACAATATTAATGCCGATTTGTATGTCATCGATGGCATGGCGCGTTTTTACGGCATCATCAGGATGCAGCAAATCCGTAACGGACATGGCGTATAATTCTTCTTCGTCCCAGCCAAGAAGAGTCTGCCAAGAAGGACTGAATTTTTGAAAATAGCCTTCAGCATTGATTATACAGAGTAAATCAAGTGCATGTTCGAAAAAATCTTCAATTGGCGTGTCTTTATGGGTCGTCATTTCGCCTTAATTCCCTGACTGAATAAATCACCATACAGGAATAAAAACAAAAAACCAATTCACTGGTTGTGAATTGTATGATCGCTCGGCTACACTATAGCAACATGAAAAAGAGGAACCATGAAATAATGTCAGGATCTAGCATTAAACGTTTTGTGATCAGCACCTTAATCTGTGCACCATTTTTTGCCGCAGGCTGTACGACGGCAAAAGAACCACTTGTCCCCAAGTTGGCACCGGGGCCGTCTTCTTTTTCAAACTATCTGATCGGGGAGTATGCGGTGCGTCATCGCGAGATGCAGGATGCCACAGAATTTTTGTCACAGATTCAAGATGCCGCCGATGTGCCCCCTTCTTTGGCTGAAAACATTGATCGGCAACTCTTCACCATCCTCGCCGGGGAAGGCCGGATTGATGAAGCTGCAAAAGTTGCTGAGAAAACGGGCGCCGAGGATATGATGAACCAGCTTGTGCTGGTCATTCGTGATGTGGCCCATGATGATTTCAAGGCTGCACTTACCGGGGTAGACAAGATGACGTCTTCCGGTCTGGGCGCTTATGTGAAGCCTTTGATACAGGCGTGGGTTGTTGCGGCCAATAAAGATATTGCAAGCGCGCAAAAGGCGTTGCAACCGCTTGGTAAGCAAAAAGGTCTGGAAGCGCTTTATCACTTACATAGTGCATTGTTATATGAATATGACGGGCAGCTAAAAAAAGCTGAAGAACAATATCTTCAGGCCGGAGAAGGTCCGAACGGTATCTCCCTGCGTTTGGCAGAACTTTATGGCGGCTTGTTGGTCAAGCAAGACCGTCAGGAGGAAGCCCGTAAAGTGTTTGAAAAATATTTTACGGCTCATCCGGAATCTCTCTATATCCAAGCGATGCTGGATGAACTGAAAAGCGGGAAGCTTGGCAAGATGCCGCCATTGACCATAAAAGACGGCATTGCAGAAACCTTGTTTGGTCTGTCTTCTTCTTTGCGTTCCCAAAGCACGCGCCAAGCGGGCTTGATCATGGGGCGTTTGGCGTTACATGTGAAACCGGATTTTCCCATTGCACAAATTTTAGTGGCGGAAATTTTGGAAACCGATCAACGCTTTGTGGATGCCAATACGGTTTATGCCACTGTGCCGAAAAACAATCCTTTTTCCTGGTCAGCACGTTTGCGCATGGCGTTAAATCTGGATGATATGGGTAAAACCGATGATGCGGTCGATATTTTGGAGAAAATGACCAAACAGCATCCTGACCGATTGGAAGCCTACACGACTTTGGGCGACGTGTTGCGACACCGTGAACGTTTTGAAGGGGCGCAGGCGGCTTATGAAAAGGCGTTGAAACTGATTGGCGATAATGTTGAGCGCTATCACTGGAATTTGTTTTATTCCCGTGCCATTACGCTGGAACGCCTGAAACGCTGGGATGAGGCTGAACCTTTGTTCCTGAAAGCGCTGGAACTTGAACCCAATCAGCCTTTTGTGTTGAACTATCTTGGCTATTCTTGGATTGAAATGGGCAAAAATATCGACCGTGCCCAAAAGATGATTGAAGAAGCTGTGGCCCAACGTCCGCGTGATGGCTACATCGTTGATAGTCTCGGCTGGGTCTTGTATAAAGCCGGGGACTATGAAACCGCTGTGCGCCATCTGGAACGCGCGGTCGAATTGCAACCATCTGACCCGGTGATCAACGACCATTTGGGCGATGTCTATTGGAAAGTGGGACGTAATCGCGAAGCACGTTTTCAATGGAAACGCGCCAAAAGTCTAGACCCTTCTCAAGACCTTATGGACCAACTTGATCGTAAACTCGAAAACGGCCTTGAAGAAAACTGATGTCTCTGACCTGTCCGACCTATGCCAAGGTAAACCTGTATCTGCATGTCACGGGCAAGCGCGATAATGGCTATCATGAACTGGATAGCCTGATTTGTTTTGCCCGGACAGGGGATGTCTTGTCTTTTGAGGTTGCTGACGATCTATCGTTGGACGTGACAGGCCCCATGGCGCCGTTATTGGAGGGCGATGTGGAAGATAATCTGGTTTTGCGCGCCGCGCGGAAGTTACAAACACTCTGCGCCATTGATCAAGGCGCCAGGATCACCCTTGCAAAGCATTTACCCGTTGCTGCCGGTATTGGCGGGGGCTCCGGTGATGCTGCAGCGGCGATTAAAGGGTTATGTTCTTTATGGAAAGTTTTTCCGGACCCGGCCGGATTACAGGATTTGGCCTTGTCCTTAGGGGCGGATGTCCCGATCTGTCTGAAAGCCCATGCGGCCCATGTGGGGGGCGTGGGGGAGGTCATTACCCCCGTATATCCCCTGCCAGCCTGTTGGATGGTCTTGGTTAACCCGATGGTGGGGCTATCCACGCCGGCGGTGTTTAAAGCCCGTCGCGGGGACTTCACCCCTGATATGACCATGCAAGGGGAATATGATTTTGAGACGCTGGTGCAAGAACTGAGCGTACGTGGCAATGATTTGATGGCCCCGGCCATAGAACTGGCGCCTGTTATCGAAACTGTTCTGTCTGCATTGGCTGATCAAACGGGATGTGCCTTGGTGCGCATGTCTGGCAGTGGCGCGACCTGCTTCGGCTTATTTGAAAATGAAAATGACGCAAATTCGGCTGTTGAACAAATCAAACAGGCCCATCCTGACTGGTGGGTTTCCCATGGGGAAATTTTTTAACATTTTTTTCAAAATTCCCTCTTGCACTTTGTAAAGTTTGATCGTATGTTCCGCGCCACATCAAACGATGGGGCATCGCCAAGCGGTAAGGCACTGCTTTTTGGTAGCAGCATCCCCAGGTTCGAATCCTGGTGCCCCAGCCAAAAAAACCCGAAAGAGCAATCTTTCGGGTTTTTTGTTGTGTGGCGTTGTGTCTTTTAAGTTTGCCCCAATTTAGTCGCCAAATAGTCGATGAACATGTGGACTTTGGGGGACATGTGGCGGTTGGGGGGATAGACGGCCCAGATGCCTTCGGTTTCGGGTTGATAGGATTTTAATAAGGGGATGAGCTTGCCTGTTTTGACGGCCTCTCCAATATAATAGTCTGGCAGTTGCACAATGCCGTGGCCAGCGATTGCGGCGTTTAATAAGGTTGGGCCATTGTTACAGCGCATGGTGCCGCTGACGCGGATATTTTTGGCCTTGCCTTGGTCCGACAGGCGCCAATGATCCAGTGTTCCGAGCAGGCAATTATGGTGGGCCAGTTCTGATAAGGTATGTGGTGTGCCGCGATTGGCGATGTAGCTGGGGGCAGCGCAGATATGTAAGGTACGGCTTGCCAGTTTTTTGGCAATTAGGCTGGACTCTTCCAACATGCCCAAGCGAATGGCGAGATCATAGCCACCTTCGACCAGGTCCAGCGTGCGGTTGGTTAATTCCAGATCAATATGAAGGGTGTCATACTGGCGCATAAAATCGCTGAGCAAAGGGGCAATGATCTTTTCCCCGTAGGCCACCGGGGCGGTGAAACGCAATTTACCGATGGGCTTTTCCTGAAGGTTTAGCACGGCACGTTCGGCCTCGTTCAGCCCATCCAACAAGGGGCGGCAATGTTGGTAGTATAGCTGCCCGACCTCGGTGACGGTGACTTTGCGGGTGGTACGGTGAAACAGTTTAACCCCGAGGTGATCTTCCAATGCGCCCACTTGTCGGCTGATGTGGGCAACGGAAGTCCCAAGCTTTTTTGCCGCCGCTGTGAAACTGCCTTTTTCTGCCACATGGAGGAACTCGACCAAGCCGTCAAATGTATTCATTGTTACCTATGTGTAATAATGTTTTGCAAAAATGACATATTATCATTCACAGAGAAATAATTATACTGTTTTCAACAGATAGATTTGAACCAGTGAAAAGGGTACAGCCATGATTAAATCCAAAGCCGCTATTGCTTGGGGACCGAAACAGCCGTTGGTTATTGAAGAAATTGACGTGATGGAGCCACAAGCCGGTGAAGTTCTCGTGAAAGTCATTGCCTCCGGTGTGTGTCATACGGATGCCTTTACACTGTCAGGTGAAGACCCGGAAGGTATTTTCCCTTGTATCCTCGGCCATGAAGGTGGCGGGATTGTTGAACAGGTGGGCGAAGGTGTGACCAGTGTTCAGGTCGGTGATCATGTGATCCCGCTTTACACGCCGGAATGC
>JABXIC010000278.1 GCA_013373265.1 Methylocystaceae bacterium
AGTCACCTGCTCTACCAACTGAGCTAAGTCGGATCAGTGGAGGCGCGGAGCGGATTCGAACCGCTGTTCACGGATTTGCAATCCGCTGCATAACCACTCTACCACCGCGCCCTAAATCTGTCCAAAAAGTTTGTCCAGATCGGACGGCCTAGGTGCATCCATCGGCGGAGCGGAAATTAGTCGCATGGGTGTTTGCGGTCAATGAGTTTTTTCATTTTTTTTAAGTTTTTTTATTTCGAAGGCAAAAAACTTGCCTTTTGGTGTGCCTACACCATTGTCATTAGGGGATTTGCAGATTATAAAACCTCCATGACGTTTCTACTTATTAGTATGAACGCTCAATGAGTTCTTTGATATAAATCTTAATTTACGGTGTTCGCTATGGATTACGCGCTTTCACGTTTCAACATGATCGAAGGTCAAATCAAAACAAACCGGGTTACAGACCCCTTTGTTTTGGATGCTATGGCGGAGGTTCCACGCGAAAGCTTTGTGCCGACAGCTAAAAAAGGTGTCGCCTATATTGATGATGCCGTTGAAGTCGCGCCTGGCCGTTTTATGCTGGAACCCATGGTTCTCGCCAGAATGCTTGAAGGTTGTGCGCTGAAAGAAACGGATATTGTTTTGGATATTGGCTGCAATACCGGATATTCTACAGCCATCTTGGCAAAAATCGTGAGTACGGTTGTTGCGCTTGAAGAAGACGAAACACTTGCAAAGTCCGCCTCTGATACATTGAATGTATTGGGTGTTGATAATGCGGTTGTTGTTACAGGGCCTATGAAAGAAGGGGTGGTTAAACAGGCACCCTATGATGTGATTCTCTTCAATGGTGCTGTCAGTGAAGTACCGGAAGCCATCAAGAATCAATTGGCAGATGGTGGTCGATTGGTCGCCATTACTGTTGGAAAGTCTACGATGTCGACAGTTTCTGTGTACACGCGCAACAATGAGTTATTGTCTAAACGTGACATTATGGAAGCGGGCGTTGCCCTTCTTCCTGGTTTTGAAGCTAAGAAAGGCTTTTCATTCTAAGGTATTGAATTAATGTGGAAAATGCCTTGTTTTCTATGTGCGGAACGAGGCATTTTTCTTTTTAATATTTGTTGTTAACTGTGAGAAACTTCACGCACACAAATTAAAATTAGGCTGTAAATGTTTAATTTATCTTTTTGGTTTAAAAAAACCTTACTATTCAAGTGTCTGAATCCTTTGCCTTTTGTATTGCAGGTGTTTAGACTGTGCAAAATTGTGTGAGTGTTATGAGTTGTAAAATGAAAATTCGTAAAAGCTTTTTATTAAGTGTTGCTTCTGGTGTTCTTTTATTTGGTGCGCAAGCCCATGCCGAGACGTTAAATGAAGCGCTTGTTAAAGCCTATCTTAATAATCCGACACTCAAGTCTGAGCGTGCAACAGTACGTGCAAAAGATGAAGGGGTGTCTCAGGCACTTGCGAATTGGCGCCCCGATGTTTCTTGGGATGGATCAATATACCGTTCTAGAAACAGTAATAATGCTCGTACCGGAAACAACCGGGATCAAAGCTTAACCCCCATGAGCAGTACATTTACTGTGACGCAACCTTTGTTCCGTGGATTTCAAACCATTTCGGAAACAGACAAAGAAGAAGCGAACGTAAAGTCAAGCCGTTACACTCTGGCTGTTAGGGAACAAAAAGTTTTACTTGATACTGTAACCGCTTATTCTAATGTTGTGCGTGACATTGCGGTTCTTGAATTGAATCAAAATAACGAAGCGGTCTTGTTGCGCCAACTAGAAGCCACAAGAGATCGTTTTGAAGTTGGTGAATTAACAAGAACTGACGTTAGTCAGGCCGAAGCACGTTATGCAAAAGCTACGGCGGACAGGATCAAGTCTGAAAGTGATTTGGAATCGTCACGGGCAAATTATAAAAACCTCGTTGGTGATTTGCCTGTCGATCTGACAACACCACCACAGCCTAGCGATTTGCCGACAAGTGCAGAAGAAACTCTGGACAAGGCTGGTAAAAATAATCCTGAATTCTTAGCAGCTTATTATGCTGAAATTTCTGCAGTCGAAAATATTGACCAAACTGCAGGGAAGCTTCTACCTGAATTGAGTTTGGTTGCAAGTTCTTCCACATCATTTGATTCGTCAACTAAGGGCACCCGTACTGATGATAATAAGATTGGTCTGACATTAACTATACCTTTTTACCAACAAGGTAGTGTGTATTCTGAAGTTCGTGAAGCAAAGCAAACGGCAGCGGAAAAGCGTATGGATATGGAACAAGCACGTCGTGACGCGATTGAAAGTGCACACTCCAATTGGGAAAATTATGTAGCGACAAAAGCACAAATTCAGTCGTATTTGGCGCAAATTCGTTCAGCCGAAGTTGCCTTGGATGGGGTTCAACGTGAAGCCGCTGTCGGGTCACGTACTGTTCTTGATGTTTTGGATGCTGAACAAGAATTGCTTGACGCTAAGGTTAGCCTGGTAAAAGCGCAGCGTAATGAATTGGTTGCTGTTTATCAATTAAAGCAATCTGTTGGCGATTTAACAGCTGATAAACTAGGTTTAGACACAGCGATTTATGATCCTGATGTACATTATAATGAAGTAAGAGATGCTTGGGTCGGCACTTCTTCTGTTGGTGATATTGACGAAATGGATCCGGTCGATAACAATTAATTAAGGTGAGGCTGCGTATAATTGTGAGAATCGGTTATTTCCGGTGATTTGTACATACGCATTAATAATTCGGGTGATTTAAGATGAGTGACGAAAATACAGAAGCCACAGAGGACGGTGCTGAACCGTCAATGGAGGATATCCTGGCCTCTATTCGCCGTATTCTTTCTGAAGATGATGAAGAATCTGCGGAAAGTGGTGAGCCTGAAGCCGCTGCACCTGAACCCGAACCGGAACCTGAGCCAGAACCCGAGCCTGCACCTGAACCCGAGCCGGAACCAGAACCCGAGCCGGAACC
>JABXIC010000085.1 GCA_013373265.1 Methylocystaceae bacterium
AACCGACCAACCACTTGGACCTTGAAGCCGTTATGTGGCTGGAAGACTATCTGAAACGTTTTCAGGGCACCATGCTGGTCATCAGCCACGAACGCGCTTTGCTTAATAGTGTGGTGGATGAAATTGTCCATCTTGAACATTGCAAAATGACGCGCTACGGCGGTAACTACGATACCTTTGAAAAAACGCGACGCGAAAAACTGGAACTACAAGCCAAGGCACAAACCAAGCAATTGGCTCAACGCAAGCATTTACAAAGCTTCGTGGACCGTTTTCGTGCCAAAGCCTCCAAAGCCAAGCAAGCCCAAAGCCGCTTGAAAATGCTGGAACGGATGGAACCCATCGCCAGCATGATGGAAGAAAAGACATATTCCTTCAACTTCCCGGATCCGGAACCGCTCTCATCGCCCTTGATTGCGTTGGAAGAAGTCGATGCGGGTTATGAAGAAGGTAAACCGATTTTAAAAAAACTGTCCATGCGGATCGATATGGACGACCGGATCGCCCTGTTGGGGGCCAACGGCAATGGTAAATCAACACTGGTCAAGCTTTTGGCCTCGCGCCTTGCACCAATGAATGGTTCTTTGCGCAAATCATCAAAACTAAAAATCGGCTACTTCGCCCAGCATCAAACAGATGAACTGAATGTCGAAAAAACACCATTTGACCATATGTCCGCCCTGATGGTTGGTGCGATCGAATCAAAAGTCCGTGCACAACTTGGCCGCTTTGGGTTTGAAGGGGATAAAGCGAACAGCAAGATTGAAAAGCTTTCAGGTGGAGAAAAGGCACGTCTGTTGTTTGCGCTGATGAGTTACGAAGCCCCGCACCTGATGTTTTTAGATGAACCGACCAACCACTTGGATGTGGATTCCCGCGAGGCTTTGATCCATGCCATCAATACCTACGATGGTGCCGTTGTCATGGTCAGCCACGACCCGCACCTGCTGGAACTAACCTGTGATCGCCTTTGGATTGTGCAAAATCAAGGGTGTGAGGCGTTTGAAGGTGATCTGGAAGAATATAAACGCCAGTTGATTGAAAGCCGCCGTTCTGAAAAGAAAAACGATAACAAAAAAAGCGATAACAACAATAAAAAGAAAGCCAACCGCAAAGACCGCGCAGCTGCCCGTGCGGCGCAAGCTGAACTGCGCAAAGTTGCCAAAGACTTGGAAAAACGCGTAGAAAAGCTGAATGCGGAAAAAGATAAGCTTGAACTTAAACTCGCTGACCCTGAAATTTACGACGGCCCTACATCCAAATTGCAAGAGTTGCAAATCAAAATGGGCACGATCAAAAGCCAGTTGGAAGAAGCCGAACTGAAATGGCTAGAAGCCGCAGACGCCCTAGAACAGGCCTAAGGGCCTGATCCAAATTTAATATCCTTCACCCAGCCGATACTGGAGACCTTCGTGTCATCACTATCGGCTGAAATAGCGATTTGATAGGGTTGGTTGGCAGGTTGGCCGAAGATTCGTTCATAATCTTTGGCGACATTAACGCTTTCGCGCACCCAATCGCCCTTCTGGGCTTTTTGCAAAACAATCAATGCGCCCGCACTCTTTAAATAAGGGCTTTCCAGAATGTTGCCTTTTTCCGCATTGCCGCCCCACACGTAAGAGATCACACGCCCCGGTGTATCTTTCCCCTTAAAAGCCACGATAATATCACGGATAAAACGTTCCCAAAAACCGGCGCGTTCATAATCAAAGGGAAAGCTGACATAAAGCGCCAGGGAACGGTCATCTTTGCCTTTTGTGCTCAAGTCTGTGGGCGGAACGGATTTATCCACCTTCCAAGACCAGCTCAGGATAGGTGTTTGGGCAAGATCAACCTGCACATCTTTATAAAGAACAGACACGCTGTCATCACTGCTGACAAAGATTGTCCCGTCTGATTGGGCGGCAAACCTATTGGCGTTTTTATCGTCAAATTTCAAGATACGCCACCCATCTTTTTCCAACAGATAGTCTTGTGGCTTTTCTTGCGCCAACGCCGTCAGTGACACCAGCAACAACAAACCTAAAAAGAGTCCGGTCCGCATCATCAGGCCATCCAATCCATTTGAAAAACAAAGGCATCATAACAGCAAAGCTCAAGACTGATAACTTCTCTGTTTACAGGGCTGAAACAAAATCTTAACCTCACGGTCAATTTTATGACCCCGTTTTATATTTTTGTATCATCAAGAGAGACCTAATGAGCACTGATAACCACCATATTGTTCTGGATGTCCATGAGCGCCCCACGCCGGGTTTGTGGCTGATCCTGAGCGCCCAACATCTGTTTGCCATGTTTGGCGCCACCATCCTTGTTCCTTACCTAACGGGATTAAACCCGTCTGTTGCACTGGTCAGCAGCGGACTTGGGACACTTTTATACATCGTTGCAACACGTGGTAAAATCCCGGCTTACCTGGGGTCCAGCTTTGCCTTTATCGGGCCGATTATTGCCGTTTCACAAATTGAAGGCATTGGCGCTGCCGGTGCTTTGGTTGGCTGTATTTCTGCAGGTCTTGTCTATGTAGTCGTTGCAGCCTTGATCCATTTCTTTGGGGTTAAGTGGCTGATGCGCCTTTTGCCGCCCGTCGTGGTGGGACCTGTTATTATGGTTATCGGCCTGGGTCTGGCTTCTGTTGCCATCAACATGGCGATGAACGATCCTGCAACGGGTAACTATAGCACAACCCATTTTGCCGTTGCTTTGGCGACTTTGTTTATCACCATCATCTGTTCTGTCTTCATGCGCGGTGTCTTTGCCCTTGTGCCGATCCTGTTCGGGATTGTCGGGGGCTACTGCATCAGTCTGGCCTTAGGTCTGGTTGACTTTTCAAAAGTGGCCGATGCGCCGTTGTTTGTCGTCCCTGACTTCACCTTTGCTTTTGTGGCCAATGGATCTGTCTGGACATGGACAGCCGTGGCCTTGATTGCCCCAGTTGCCTTTGTGACCATTGCCGAACATATTGGCGATCAAATGGTGCTCTCCAAAGTTACAGGACGTAACTTCTTGGAAGAACCGGGTCTGCATCGCTCCTTACTGGGAGATGGGTTGGCCACGATTCTTGCTGCCTTTATTGGTGGACCACCGAACACGACATATGGTGAAAACATCGGCGTTATTGCCATCACCCGCGTCATGTCTGTGTTTGTTGTCGGTGGTGCCGCCTGTATTGCCATCTTGTTTGGCTTTATGGGAACGGTCAGCACGTTGATTCAGACTGTCCCTGTGCCTGTCATGGGTGGTGTTTCGATCTTGCTGTTCGGTGTGATTGCATCAAGTGGCTTGCGTATGCTGATTGACCGTCAGGTTGATTTTGGCATGAAACGTAACCTCATCATCTCTTCGGTGATTTTGGTCATCGGAATCGGCGGGGCCTTCATCCAGTTCTCTGGTGATTTTAAAATTGCAGGTATGGCACTGGCAACCATTGTCGGCCTGATCCTCAACGCCATCCTTCCCGGTCGTGCCGAAGCCGAGGCAGGTGGTTCTATCTTTACCAAAGCGGATACGACCCCCGCAGAGTAAAAGACAAACCAAACAAAAAAAGGGCGCCTCCATCAGACGTCCCATGAACCTATTGTGTTGAAATGCTCAACTTTCGGGCATTTCAACATCAATTAAGCTGTTGTTATATTTGAATTATAGCGTTTTATTTAGAAATAGCATGAAAAGTTTAAATTTGACCCAGAGACAAACCTCGTCTCCTATAGGTTGTAATTTTTAGGTTGTAAAGCAATCAAAGATCACTAATTCGTGCGCTTCGGGCTTCTCTTTGTGGATCATGAGGCCAACAATATCCTGCTGCTCTTACAACATATTTCTTTTGTAGGTCACTAACTATGTAAACTTCACAAATGTATGGCGTGGCTTCCTTTAAGGACCTACTAAACGGTCTGAGATCTACGTTGATATAAGTGCTGTTGATAGGTGCTTTTTCAAAAGTTATCTTAACACCAGCTTTGACAATGAAACTTTTGGTAAACCCTAAACGTATCAATCGCTTCTCAAAAGCATTTCTGTAACAATCAAGATTTCTATTAAAAGCCTGATCCTTCCTAGCCTCTATAAGATCAAATTCAAATATGTTGTCCTGAGAGTGGAGAACATATTGATAAAATAAGCCAAGAGCCCAATACCCATCTATATCATTGTTGCGGCTACAAAAATTCCCTAGAAAACCATTTGCGACAGATTTTAGTTCACTTCTTTTCGCCATTGAGCACCTTAATACGTCCATCCTAATCTACAGCTTAAAATAACAAATAATTAACTCATAGCTATACGTAAAAGTAGTATTCAAGAGAAATAAGGTTTCGATGTATGTAAAAAAAACACCCCCTCTGCGAAAAAATGCAAGGAGGGTGTTTTATTATGGTGTCTAAGATAGTAGCTATTGTTGAAAAACAGATGTTTGCAAAATATGCTTAACTATAATTTTCCACACAATAGGTTCATGGCACGCTCCATCAGAGACGCCCTTTTCTTTTATTTAAAGTGTGCCAAAAAGCCTGTCACCCGCATCGCCCAAACCGGGGACGATATAAGCTTTTTCATTGAGGTGAGAATCAAGCGAAGCCGTGAAAACTTGAATATTGGGATGATCTTTTTCAAACACAGCCACACCTTCAGGTGCGGCCACTAAGACCAACATTTTAATATCTTCGTCTTTAATGCCTTCGCGGTTCAAGACGTCTGCTGCATAAGAGGCTGAATGCCCGGTCGCCAGCATCGGATCACACAAAATAAAAGTGCGTCCTTCTGCCGTTGGAAGTTTAACCAGATATTCCACAGGTCGTTTTGTTTCCGGGTCACGATATAACCCGACATGGCCCACCCGCGCAGAGGGCATCAAGCTCAACAAACCATCAGACATCCCTTGACCCGCACGCAAAATCGGCACAACTGCCACTTTACGCCCATCCAGAATGGGGGCATCCGGTATTTTAGTAATCGGGGTGTCAATCGACTTGGTTGTCAAAGGCAGATCACGGGTGATCTCGTAACCCATCAACAAGGAAATTTCATTCAACAAAGCCCGAAAGGTTTTTGTTGAGGTATCTTTCTTGCGCATATGCGTGAGTTTATGTTGGATCAATGGATGATCAACAACGAAGAGATTTTTATGATCTGGATGCTTGAACATGAGGAAACCTGTCTAATTGGTCAAAGTCATTTATTTCATAGCACCGACAATATCTCATTGCAATTCATTGAACATGTCATAGATTATTAGATAACAAAGAAAACAATGAAATAGGGATTGGATATGGAATATTCACTGTTAGATAAAGGCGCCAACAAACATGTTGTTTTTTATGGCAACATCAGGCCATCTTCGCGCCCTAAATTTCTGGCAATCGCCGATGAATTCCCAAAAACAGACAAAAAAAAGTGGATTCTTGAAGTTGATCAATTTGAATATATTGATTCTGCTGGCCTCGGCTTATTAATTGAACTTCATGAAAAAGCCCAAAAATCAGACATTTCCCTTGCCATTACAGGGGCTGCCCCACTCGTGAAACGAATGTTTGACTTGTCCAAGTTCGAAACCTTGTTTGAAATTATAGACTAGTTCTCTCTCATGTATATTGACGCTATCGGGCAAGAACATGCCCCCGCCCCTAACGCCCGCATTCTTTGCCTCGTGCCCAGCATTACAGAACTGCTGTTTGACCTCGGCCTTGGTGACAAGCTGGTGGGACGTACCGCTTTTTGCATCCACCCCAAAGACCAGGTCAAACAGGTGCGCAGCATTGGCGGGACTAAACAGGTCAATTTTGCAAAAGTTAAAAAGCTAAATGCAACCCATCTCATCGTTAATGTAGATGAAAACCCAAAAGAGATGGTGGAGGAATTAGGCAGCTTTATCCCCAACATTGTGGTCACGCACCCAAATAAACCGCAAGACAACATCGACTTATTTAAACTGTTGGGCAATATTTTTGAAAAGCGCGATCAAGCGGCAAAATTAATCAGCGAATTTCAAGCCGCCCAGACACACACACAAATGGCCGCCATGGACTGGAGCGAAAAAAAGGTCCTCTATTTCATCTGGAAAGACCCGTGGATGACCATTTCGCCAGACACCTATATTTCCCAAACCCTGAAACTGGTCAATTTAACAACACACCCGTTGCAAACAGAGGTGCGCTACCCTCAGCTTGATTTAACCAATGGGATTTTGGATGAAGTTGATGCGGTCTTATTTTCAAGTGAGCCCTTTTTGTTTAAGGACACACACATACAAGAATTTGCTGAAACCTATCAGCAACCCATGGAAAAACTACATATGATTGATGGGGAAATGGCGTCTTGGTATGGGTCGCGCGCCATTGACGCCATGCGTTACCTGATCGATTTTCGCAAAAATCTTTAGGCCTTTTTCTCCCAGCCACCGCTGTCGGTTTGCTGCCAATAGGTCAGGTCATGCCCGGCATCTTTATAAGATTTCCATTGCACGCGCGCTTTTTGCACCGCTTGGTCTGAACGACCATCAAAAATAACAAAGCAGCGTTCAAAAGCGTTGATCTGATCGTTTTCACAACCATCGGATAAAAACAGAAATTCCGCCTTATTGGCGTTCTCTTGCCCTGGCGTGATCCAGATCGGCTGTTTATCTGCATGCCCGTCTTTTTCACAACCATGGGGTAGCCAGCTATCAGCCTGATAGGTCCAAAGATCATTGGTCAGAGCCTCTGCCCGATCTTCAGACCCCACTTGCACGAGTGCGCGTTTCCCCACCTGCAATGTTTTTTCCAGCAGTTTGGGTAAAGCCTGTTCCAAAGAAAAACGGGTCAGGTGGTAAAACGCGATATCACTCACAAACGGGTCCTAGCCTTCATAATATTTGGCAACCAGACGATCCAGTAAACGCACGCCGTAGCCTGTCCCACCTTTGGGAACAGTTGGGGTATCTTTTGTAGACCATGCCATACCAGCAATGTCGATATGCGCCCAAGTCGTTTCTTTTTCAATAAAGCGTTCAAGGAATTTAGCTGCTGTAATACTGCCGCCAAAACGCCCGCCGACATTTTTCATATCCGCAATCTGCGATTTGATCAATTCATCATATTCGTTGTCCATCGGGAACGGCCAGGTTTTTTCACCTGTTTCGTCACCACATTCTTTCAAACGATTGGCCAGTTCTTCATTGTTGGCAAACACACCTGCGCGTTCATTGCCCAAGGACACCAAGATCGCCCCGGTTAAGGTGGCAAGGTTAATCAGAGTTTTGGGCTCATACTCTTTTTGCGTATAGGTCAAAGCATCGGCCAGCACCAAGCGGCCTTCTGCATCAGTATTGATCACTTCAATGGTTTGACCGGACATAGAAGTCACCACATCGCCGGGACGTTGCGCACGGCCATCAGGCATATTTTCTACAAGTCCAATCACACCCACCACATTGACATTGGCTTTACGCCCGGCAAGAGCCTTCATCAGACCCGTGACGGCACCAGCACCACCCATGTCCCATTTCATATCTTCCATACCGGCAGCAGGCTTAATGCTGATCCCGCCTGTATCAAACGTAACCCCTTTACCGACAAAGGCAATTTGTGTGGTCTTGGCTTTACGGCCTTTTCCTTGCAGGCCGTTCCAACGCATGATGACCATTTTGGATTCACGCTCGCTGCCCTGACCGACACCCAACAAAGCCCCCATATTGAGCTTCTGCATATCACTTTCGCTTAAGACATCCACTTCGATACCCAGTTCTGTCAATTCCAAACAAGTTTGGGCAAAGCTGTCCGGATACAAAATATTGGCAGGTTCAGACACCAAATTACGGGTTAAGAAAATGCCTTCAGCTACTTTTTCAAGCACATCAAAAGCTTTTCTGGCACGGCCCCCGCTTGAGGTCAAAATTTTCAACGCACGAATGGATGGTTTTTGATCGGCTTCCTCTTTCGTACGGTATTTATCAAAACGAAAAGAACGCAACAACGCTCCGTTGGCGATATGGGCGGCATGTTCCCAAACACGCCCTTCACCACCTTCAACAGCATCAAACGCAATAGATACCGTGCGCGGCTGCTTTGCCGACAGGGACATATAAATGGTGCCGCCAATTTTTTCCGCACCCAACAAATCCAGCTTTTCCGGTTTACCGATCCCGATCAAAACGATGCTTTCCAACTTACAGCCGGACGGGGCAAGAACGCTGACCATTTCGCCCAGCTTACCTTTAAATTTCGCTACTTTCGCTGCACGTGACAACGCACCACCGGTGACCTCGTCAATCGCATGTGCACTTTCTGACAAAGTGCCGCCGTCAAAGCCCATAACAACAAGAACACCTGTTTCGGGTAGGCCGGGTTTTGTGAACGAAATTTTCATGTACGCCTCTTTTTGTTTAAATTCATTTGCCCTAACCTAACGCGAAAACACCAATAAAAAAAACCCTAAAATTCTTAAGAGCATCAAAAAAACTATTATTTTCATTATCTTCTATACGGATGGATAGAAAAAAGACCTCTTTTGTGAATTACTTCACATTAAACTGATAAAGTTTTATCTGAATTTTAGGGGAATGCGTTTCCTACCCCAATTTCCAGCCGGACCATCAAATCGTCCGGCACAAGTTGTGCCACATTCTTTACACGTGCCATCATCATTGAGATTCCACTGTGAAAGCTCATACCAATCGCGTTTGATCAAAGCCGTGCCACAACCATGACAATAGGTTGTGGCACCTTCTTCATCATGGATATTACCCGTGTAGGCATAGCGCACGCCATTTTTTAAGGCAATGTCACGGGCACGATACAACGTTTGGGCAGGGGTACGCGGCTTATCGGTCATTTTCCAATCGGGATGGAAGGCACTAAAATGCATCGGCACGTCCGGTCCCAGTTCTTTAACGACCCATCGTGTCATGTCTTCAATTTCATCGTCCTGGTCGTTTTCACCGGGGATAATCAAATCGGTCAATTCAAACCAGACATTCGTTTCATGTTTAAGATACACCAAGGTTTCCAAAACATCATCAAGGTGCGCGCTACACAATGAATGATAAAAATCCTCGCGGAAGGATTTTAAATCCACATTGGCAGCATCCATATGGGCGAAAAATTCTTTGCGTGCATCTGCGTGGATATACCCCGCCGTCACCGCGACGGTCTTAATCCCTTGGGCACGACAGGCACGCGCCACATCCACAGCATATTCAAGAAAGATCACCGGATCGTTATAAGTAAAGGCAATAGATTTACAGCCTGTCTTCACACAAGCTTGCGCAATGGCCTGTGGGGTGGCTTGCGTTTGTAATTTGTCAAATTTTCTGGATTTAGAAATGTCCCAGTTCTGGCAGAATTTGCACGTCAAATTACACCCTGCCGTACCAAAAGACAAAACTGGTGTCCCCGGATAAAAATGGTTAAGCGGTTTTTTCTCAATCGGGTCGATGCAAAACCCACTGGATCGACCGTAAGTCGTCAGCACCATTTGCCCATTTTCATTGGCCCGCACAAAACAAAGCCCACGCTGCCCCGGCTTGATCTTACAATCACGCGGGCATAGATCACATTGAATGCGCCCGTCTTCTAAAGGGTGCCAATATCGTCCTTGATGATTCATCAAATCAATATACCATTTGCGCTATTCTTCGAACAGAGAGCATTACGACAATGACATTCAAAAGAGTAATCATTCTTGCAGCAACAAGCTTGTGCTTGGCAAGTTGCACATCTGAGAATGCAAAGCACTTCAAAACCACCACGACCTACCTCTGTGAAGACCAAAGTCAAATCGTGATCAAATGGTCAGAGGACGTCGCTTCTGTTTCTTTTAATAAAAAAGAATGGCTTTTAAAAAGTGCGATTTCAGCTTCCGGTGCACGCTATACTGACGGACAACGCGAAATATGGGAACATCACAATACGCTTCGCTGGACGACTGCCGACGGCACAGTACACACGTGTTTGAGCAAATAAAGAAGCAAGCCTTCTAAAAGACCAATTCGTCTTCTTCGCCACCCGTAGAAATATTAATTTCACCGGCGTCAGCCAGTTGTTTGGCAACAATAACGATCTCGGCCTGGGCTTCATCCACATCGCGCAGGCGCACAGGCCCCATGGCTTCCATATCTTCGCGCATCATTTTGCCTGCACGTTCAGACATATTCTCAAAGAACAGGTCTCTCACGGCTTCCGCCCCACCTTTAAGAGCCATCGCCAATTTGTCTTTTTCAACAGAACGCAGCATCACTTGAATGCCCGCTTGATCAACCCGGACAAGATCATCAAAGGTAAACATAAGGGCTTTAATACGTTCTGCGGATTCACGGTTACGTTCTTCCAGCGCAGTGATGAAGCGGTTCTCCGTATTACGATCCAAGTTGTTAAAGATATCGGCCATCAATTCATGCGTATCACGACGTTGTGTGCGTGCTAAATTGGTCATAAATTCTGAACGCAGTGTCTTTTCCACACTTTCCAGTACTTCTTTCTGCACCGCTTCCATACGTAACAAACGCATGATGACTTCCATGGCATAGTTTTCTGGTAAAAGAGACAAAACCCGCGCGGCATGATCCGGTCTGATCTTGGACAGAACAACAGCAATCGTTTGAGGATATTCATTTTTAAAATAATTTGCGAGAACGGCTTCATGGACGTTGTCCAGTTTATCCCACATGGTCCGCCCCGCCGGACCACGGATTTCTTCCATAATCCCGGCGACACGATCTTTGGATAAAGCTTTGCGCAGCAAGCGTTCGGTACTATCAAACGTACCAACCAAAGATCCCGCAGAAGAAAGCTGATCGGCAAACTCGACAAACAAACGTTCGATGACCGTGGAACTGACAGAGCCCAACCCCGCCATAATTTGAGACATCTCACGGATTTCTTCATCATCCATCATCTCAAACAATTTACCGGAGTGATCTTCCCCCAAAGAAAGCATAAAAATCGCGGCCTTTTCTTGACCCGTCAAACTCCGATAATCATCCTTAACTCTTGCCATTTTTTCTCGATCACAACTTCTAGATTTCAATACCTTGTTCTAAAAGTCATTTTCAAAAACAATGTATTTAACTCACATTACTCCGCTTTTTTCAAAACACCTATCAAAGTTTTACAATGATACAAAAATAAAAACCGACATCGGGTTAGCCCCGCGACGGCTTTAAAGCATCATGATTCAATTTAAGGAAAGAGACTTAATGCTCAAATGGCGCATCTATATAGCGCGTCTGCATAAGATCACTCTTGAGCAACATATTCGGTGCAAGAATATTTTTTTGACGCAACTTTTCAAAGGCCAAATTCATTTGATCCAAAATATGTTTTTTGTCTTTGCGAAACCAAACGACAATCGGTCGCACGACCAATGGTTTAAAACGATAATTGAGATCACCACCCAATTTATCGAAATACCATTCAAAATCTTGCGACCCCCACAAATAGGTGGCGCGGTGACTTAAAAACATTTTGGTCGCTGATTTCACACCATTTGCTCTAAAGAGAGTGACCTTTTCATCCTGATCCCATTTATCCAATGCAGGCATAAACTCATAAGGTGAACGCATACCGGCAACAACAATGAGCCTTTGACCCAAAACTTTCGTGGGGGTATCAGGTATATCCTCCCATGCTTTATAAGAATAAAAACCCGCAACCCATGGCGTTTCCCACTGGGTGGACAAGCAACATTCTCTAAAACGATCGACTTTGATGGTGATCAACCCATCAACCTGATTATTTTCAAGTTTTTGATAAGCGCGTTTGAAAGGCAACACTTCAACGTGACACGTGAGCCCGGCTTCTTCACATAGATATTTAACCGTTTCACCGACCGTCCCTGAAAATTCCCCATTCACGGCTCTGTGAAAAAGGGGCGGATAATCAAACGTCGCCAGCTTTACAATATTATTCGGCTCGTCTTGAGCATATACTCCGCAAGCAACAAACAAAATGCTTAAGAATATAAAATATGTAACGTCCTTTTTAAGCTTACTTCTCAACGTTTCAATCAATCCCTATATATTTAAGAAATAATTTTATTATTTTTCAAACATGTAATCAATAGTAGAAAGTGTGCAGTGCGCCTCAGTCAAAGATTGACATATTAAAAATCATGGCAATAAAAACAGACCTCCCTTAAACTGAGATGACGCATTTTTACAGGAGATCACGATGGCAAAAATACGTAGCGCCGCCGTTGCGGGTACATTTTATCCCGCCGACCCGACAATCCTGACCCGTGATGTTCAAAAGTTTCTGGATGAGGCAAGCCAAACCGACGGCACCCCAGAAAATGAAGCTCCCCCAAAAGCCTTGATTGTTCCCCATGCCGGATACGTCTATTCCGGTTCTGTTGCCGCCCGTGCATATGCCAAACTACTCCCGCTCAAAAACACCATCACCCGTGTCGTTTTGTTAGGCCCCTGTCATCGCGTCCCTGTTGGTGGTCTTGCTTTATGTAGTGCCGATTTTTTTGAAACACCCTTGGGCCGTGTCGCCATTGATAAAGAACTCAGTGCCAAAGTTTCAAAACGCCCACAGGTCTTTACCTTTGATGACACACATATTGAAGAACACAGCCTTGAGGTCAATTTACCTTTTTTGCAAACCGTCCTCAATGACTTTACATTGCTTCCCATCGTCGTTGGTCAAGCCTCCCCCCAAGAAGTTGCCGAAGTGTTGGAAGATGTCTGGGGTGGGGAAGAAACCCTGATCATCATCAGCACCGACCTGTCGCACTATCTAAATTACAAAGACTGTCAGGCCTTGGACAGTCAAACCGTACAAGCCATTGAAACATTTAGCCCGTCAAAGATTGGCAACAATCAAGCCTGTGGGCGCATCCCCATGCGCGGCCTTTTAGAAGTGGCGCAGGCCCGTGGGATGGACATTCAAACGTTAGAGGTTAAAAATTCCGGCGATACAGCAGGATCGCATGATCGTGTGGTTGGCTATGGGGCGTGGATGCTCAGCGGGGGGCGACAACCCAGCGCCCATGAATCTTTTGCCTATAAAATGCAATCCGTCATGAAACGATACGGCCCGACCTTGCTGCAACTTGCAGCAGCCTCGATCAAACGCGGCATTACCCATCAGACACCCGTCAAACTGGATATCGCAAGCTTCCCTGAGAGCCTGCGCCAATATGGTGCCTGTTTCGTCACCATCGAAAAAGACGGCAGCAATTTGCGGGGTTGCATTGGTTCGTTACAACCGCATCAATCTTTAGCAAAAGATGTGGCCGATAACGCTTATAAAGCAGCTTTTGCCGACCCACGCTTTCCCCCTGTTGAAAAAGAAGAACTCAAAGACCTGTCCTTACACATTTCCGTCTTATCACCTTCTTTTCCTATCACCTTTACCAATGAAGCGGACTTGCTGGAACAACTGCGCCCCCATGTGGATGGGCTGATTATTCAAGATGGCAATAAACGTGCCCTCTTCCTGCCGTCGGTCTGGGAAAAAATAGGCAACAAAAAACAATTCCTCACCCACTTAAAAATTAAAGCGGGCTTAAGCGCTGATCATTGGTCCGACGGCTTTCAAGCTTGGCGCTTTATCACCGAAGGGATTCACAGCGAACAACTGGACGAGCCTGGAAAATTGTGGCAAGACGAGGCCAAGAAACAACCCCTTTAACCGGAGAATGACCACCGTGACATTTAAATTGAACCAAGCAGCTATTGAAAAGCTGCTGGAAATTGCACGCATTGCAGGCGATGCGACGATGGAAATTTACAAAACGGATTTTGAAATCTATTCCAAAAAAGATGAATCCCCTGTCACAGAAGCTGATCGCAAAGCAGAAGCCATTATCCTCCCGGTTTTAAAAGAACTTGCCCCCGACATCCCCATCGTTGCCGAAGAAGCCTTTAGCGCTGGCCATATCCCCAATGTGGACGGCAGTGCCTTCTGGCTGGTCGACCCGGTAGACGGCACAAAACAGTTCATCAAAAAACAGGATGAATTTACCGTTAACATCGCCTTGATTGACGAATCGCGACGCCCCATCTTTGGTGTAGTCCACGCGCCAGCCCTAGATCGTATGTTTTGGGGATCCCTTGAATATGGTGCCTTTGTGCGCGAAGCAGATGGGACCGTCAAAGAAATATCTGTGCGCGAAGCCCCCAAAGAAGGCATCATCGCTGTTGTCAGCCGATCCCATAAAACACCCGAAGTCGATGACTACCTCAAAGACTTTAAAGTCGCTGATGAAGTCTCTTCCGGATCCAGCATTAAATTTTGCCAAGTGGCTGAAGGTATTGCAGATGTTTATCCGCGTTTTGGCCCGACCATGGAATGGGACACAGGGGCTGGTCATGCGGTTGTGCTGGGTGCTGGCGGAACGGTTAAAACACCTGAAGGCGATGATTTTTTATATGCCAAAGACGGTTTTAAAAACGGCTTTTTCATCGCCAAAGGAAAATAACCATATGGGCGCCATAGGCATTATTTTTTCAACTTCAAGACTTGATCAAAAATTTTAAAAGGCGCAGTATACCTAGGTTACAGAGAGTTATCTTTGTAGTGGCCTGCTCAAAAGCGGACCATGATTTAGCCGCCGTATTTCCTGTACGGTGACTGCCGCGAACATCGCTAGCGCGCGCGGTTTTCGCACCAAGGCAGACATGAGAATGTAAGGGCTGGGGCTTTTCGTCACCAGCCCTTCTTCGTTTTACCTTTTTGCATATGTTACACAAAAAATATTCACCATTTGCGCCAAGTCAATTTCTTCTCGGTTCAAATGGTCTAAGGACTCCCTTATCCGATTTTACGGTTAGAGGAATTTCATGTCACAAGCCCCCAAAGGTCCGGTTGCACCACTTTCCCCCGTTCTGCTGGCAGGTCTGGCTGTGCGCCCCCTGCCCCATCAGTTGCTTCAACCTTTATTAACCACCGCCATCAAACAAATGCAGCGGCAACATCCCGACGTGTTTGAACGCCTGACAAGCGTAAATTCCCCACGCTTTTTAATCGACCCCGTTGATCTGCCCTTTTCCTTTGTCATGGATACCCAACCAGATCATCCCAGCCTTGAACTGGTGAAAAGCGATCAAAACGAGTTGGAATTTCATGTGCGCGCCAGTGTGCGCGGTCCCCTCGTTTTATTGATTGAATTACTTGAAGGTAAAATTGATGGGGATGCCTTGTTCTTTTCGCGCGATCTGGTGATTGAAGGCGATACAGAAGCCGTGTTGGCCTTACGCAATGCCGTGGATGGTGCCGACATTCAGGTTCATAACGACCTGCTCAGTTTATTTGGCCCCCTGTCAAAGCCTGTTGATCTGGCCGCACAGGTTGCTGGTAAACTGTTTAACCGTTTCACCCGTGACCTGCATATTTTAAGCAGCGCCACCCTTGCGCCTTTGCAACGCAAATGTGATGCCCAAAGCGCTGCCATTGAAGACCTTGAAGAAACCGTTACCGCCTTGAAAAAGCAACTACGCCGCCGTTCAGGAAAAACAACATGAAAACACAAAAACTGGAACTCGTCTGTCCCGCAGGTACACCGGCAGCTTTACGCGCTGCTGTGGACGCCGGGGCCGATACAGTCTATTGCGGCTTCCGTGATGCCACCAATGCCCGCAATTTCCCCGGATTAAATTTTTCACGCGATGAATTAGCAAGTGGGATCGACTATGCCAAAGCCCATGGTGCTCAAGTCTTGGTCGCGCTAAACACCTATCCAGAAGCAGGTAACCCTGCCCCGTGGCATCAGGCGGTTGAAGATGCCGCTGACCTAGGTGCCCATGCTCTTATTATGGCTGATATTGGATTGCTGGCTTATGCGGCAGAAAAACGTCCCGACACACGCCGTCACCTCTCCGTTCAGGCTTCCGCCTCCAACCCCGCAGCGATCAATTATTATCAAGAGACATTTGATGTCAAACGGGTGGTCCTGCCCCGCGTCCTCACCGTGCCAGAGATCAAAGCACTTAATCAAGAAATAGACGTGGAAACCGAAGTCTTTGTCTTTGGCGGGCTTTGCGTTATGGCAGAAGGCCGTTGTTCACTTTCTTCCTACGCCACAGGGCAATCGCCCAACATCAACGGGGTCTGTTCACCCGCCTCTCATGTCCGCTATGAAGACAAGGGCAATAAGATGGTGTCCAAACTCGGTGACTTCACCATCAACCAGTTTAGCCAAAGCGAGGCAGCGGGCTATCCCACGCTCTGCAAAGGGCGTTTTGTCACTCAAGACAAAGCCTCTTACCTGTTTGAAGATCCGACCAGCCTGAATGCGGCAGAGTTTCTACCCGATCTGATGGAAGCCGGAGTCACAGCACTTAAGATTGAAGGACGCCAGCGCGGCAAAGCCTATATCGCCCAAGTGGTTGCCGCTTTTCGTAAAGCCGCCGATGCTGCCGCCAATAACCAACCCATCCCGCCCTTGGGATTGGAAAATATAACCGAAGGCCAACGGGAAACCACCGGTGCCTATAACAAAAGGTGGCAATAATGAACGCACATCTTAATCTTGGTCCCGTCTTATTTAACTGGTCGGCTGATACATTCCGGGACTTCTATTTTCGCATGGCTGATGAAGCCCCGCTTGAAACGGTCTTTTTAGGTGAGGTTGTCTGTTCAAAACGGGAACCCTTTTTTGCCCCCGAACTTCCGGCCATTGCTGAGCGTTTAACAGCAGCAGGTAAAAAGGTCGTTTTTTCCACCCTCGCCCTCGTCATGACCAAACGTGAACGTGACATGGTGCAACAGTTATGTGAAATGGACGGTGTGATCGTTGAGGCCAACGACATCAGCGCTGTTTCCTACCTGCAAGGCCGCCCCCATACCATCGGTCCGTTTGTGAATATCTATAACGAAGGCAGCTTGGCTGTGATGGAAAAACAAGGGGCCACCCATATTTCCCTGCCCGGTGAATTGCCGCGCAGCTCCTTACAAGCCCTTGCCAAAACCGCCAAAGCTGATCTCGAAGTCCAAGCCTTCGGCCGCCAACCATTGGCGGTCTCTGCACGCTGCTATCATGCGCGCTCCCATGGGTTGGCAAAAGATTCCTGCCAATATGTCTGTGCCAAAGACCCGGACGGCATGGACTTGGACACTTTGGATGGGGATGCCTTCTTGGCTGTCAACGGCATCCAAACCATGTCTTACACCTGCGCCAACCTGATCGGAGAACTGGATGACCTGCAAACCATCGGCATCCACCATTTCCGCCTGTCCCCCCATAGCTGCGATATGGTCGACGTCACCAAAACGTTCGAGGCTGTTCTGAAAGGTCAGATGGAAACTGGAGAAGCCGTAGAAAAGCTTAATGACCTCATGGACGGTCTGCCCTTCTCCAACGGCTACTACTACGGGCAAGAAGGGGCAAAAGCCAAGGGCATGGTGGAAGAGTTCGGGCTTTAATGTCTCTTCAACCCAAGCTTTACATCTCAAAAATTTCAATTTGATGAAGATTGATAGCACCTTTAAAATGATTTATTTTATAGCCTACAAACAACTTTAAGTGTGAGGTTTGCTGTGAACTTAATTACGATTAATGATTTAGGAAAACTCAGTGAACCAATTACTAAACTCATTGAAGTAACGGCAAGGGCAACAGGGGTCATATTTGAACCCTACCAGACTGTGCGAATGGCGAAGGCTGATGCTAAAGCAAACCGTATCCGATCTCTTGCTGAATTAGATCTGGAAGATGAGCTTGAACAAAAAACTATTCAGCGCCTTATTCATCAGGAAAAACGAAAACACATCAATATTGAACAGATAACATTACAGGCTGCACAATCTTTAGATGACGATGCAAAGCCAAATGATATTGATGAAGATTGGTTAGTCGATTTCTTTAACAAGAGCGAGACTGTTTCAAATAAAGAAATGCAAAGCCTATGGGCGAAAATATTAGCTGGAGAAGCTAATCAAAATGGTAGCTTTTCTAAAAGGACAACAACATTTGTCTCATCCATGAGCAAGGAAGAAGCTCAGTTATTTACTTCTCTTTGCCAATTTTGTTGGGGAACAAAAAAGGAAAGTGTCTTTATAGATGATTACAAGAATGACATTTACACCAAAGCAGGCATCACCTATCAGTCACTTATGGAACTAGAAGCTTTGGGATTGATTCATTTTTTCCCCAACGGCCATTACACTGCCACGATCAATTCTAAGTTATTCTGGCCTGTTTATTTCAACAAGAGTGCCCCTTTACAGTTCCCAAAAGATCACGGAAACCAGTTTAAAATGGGACATGTTGATTTAACAAAACTTGGGAAAGAGTTATCTCCAATTTGTGATACTGAGCCAAACTACGAATACCTTAATCATATGGCCAGTGTTTGGAAAAAAGAAGGTTTATGGTCTGTTCCTCATGACAGTCCTAACAGTAAGGTTTGAAACCAAAATCGTATTCAAGTTACTACCCATAACACTCTCCTTTGAATAAAGACAATGCGGCATAAACCGCTTCGAGGAAATAATAACATTTAAGGGAAAAAGCAAAGCAGTGGGTTTTACTTCCCTTGATCGTCACTTTTCTGTATGAAATCTCCATCATGAATGAAGATCAATCCATATTTGCCCCGACCGCCGATCGGATCGCCCAAGCGGGTGAGGTTATCCGTAATGGTGGGCTGGTGGCTTTTGCGACCGAGACGGTTTATGGGCTGGGGGCAGATGCGACCAACGAAGACGCGGTTGCAAGTATCTTTGCCGCAAAAGAACGCCCGTCCTTTAACCCCCTGATCGTCCATGTACCCAATATTGAAGCCACCCGAAAACTTGTGCATTTCACCGATGCGGCAGAAAAGTTAGCGGCACGTTTTTGGCCCGGTGCTTTGACCCTTGTTTTACCAAGACGCGCCGATAGTGGCCTGTCCCTTTTGGTCAGTGCGGGGCTGGATACCGTTGCCGTACGTGTCCCCAATCATGACATGGCCCATGCTTTATTAATCGCAGCAGATCGCCCCATTGCCGCGCCCAGCGCGAATAAATCCGGCCAAATTTCCCCCACCCTCGCCTCCCATGTCGCCCAATCACTTGGTGCAAAAGTCGATATGATATTAGATGGCGGGGCTTGTCACGTTGGGCTTGAATCCACCGTGGTGGATGCCTGTGGAGATCAAGTCGGGTTCTTGCGCCCCGGTGGCATATCCATTGAAGAACTGGAAGACTGCGTTGGTCCGTTGATCTTCCCCAATGATGCGCCGGATGCGCCCAAGTCACCGGGTATGATGACCAGCCATTACGCCCCCACCCTGCCCATGCGCTTAAACGCAACCGATATCAAAGACGGGGAAATCCTCTTGGGCTTTGGGGTCTGTGGCGGGGCAACGCTCAATCTGAGCCCATCAGGTAATTTGGCAGAAGCCGCAGCCAATCTGTTTGCCATGATGCGCGAACTTGACCGGGAGGGATATCAAACCATGGCCGTTTCCCCCATCCCGAAACAAGGCCTTGGTCTTGCCATAAATGACCGTTTAACTCGGGCAGCCGCACCAAGATAACAAAAGACAGTTGGGGGATATGGGAAAAACCAAAGGGGCAATTGCAGCAGGACATCCACAAACCGCACAAGCCGGCGCACGCATGTTAGAAGAAGGCGGCAATGCTTTTGACGCCATTCTGGCAGGCATGTGTGCTTCTTGCGTGGTGGAACCTGTCTTGTCCTCCCTCGGTGGTGGCGGGTTTTTGCTGGCCCACACCCCTGACGACGCGCCTGTGCTCTATGACTTTTTTACCCAAACCCCCAAGCAACGAAATAAAGACAGCAACTTCTATCCGATCCTGGCTGATTTCGGTACCGTCACACAGGAATTTCACATCGGCCCCGGCGCAAGTGCCACACCGGGCATGGTTAAGGGGTTGTTTGATGCCCATAAAGACCTTGCCAGCTTACCGATGGATGTCATCACCGCCCCTGCGATTGAGCTTGCCCGACAGGGTGTCGAGGTCAACGCATTACAAGCCAGCCTGTTTGATATCGTTGAAGCGATTTATACCGCCAGCCCTGAAAGCAAGGCGCTTTATGCCAGCAAGTCAAATGCCCGCGAAT
>JABXIC010000133.1 GCA_013373265.1 Methylocystaceae bacterium
CATGAATAGATCGACTGATCATCATCGCCCACGCAACAAATGTTTTTATGTTGTTTGGCCAACAGGCGCAGCCAGAGATATTGCGATACGTTGGTATCTTGATATTCATCCACCAGAATATAACGAAAGCGGCGTTGATATTGTTCCAAAATCTGCGGCTGTTCAGAGAAAATCGTCAGCACGTGCAGCAACAAATCACCAAAATCACAAGCGTTATTCAGCTTCAATCGCTCCTGATAGATCGCGTAAATCTTGCTGGCAGAGCCATCCGCATAGGCTGCGCCTTCACTCGGCGATACTTTTTGCGGGGTAAGGCCACGGTCTTTCCAACGTTGGATGACGCCCATAAGATTGCGCGCGGGATTTTTTTTCTCATCGATAAATTCGGCTGACATGATCTGCTTTAACAAACGGATCTGATCATCGGTGTCGATGATGGTGAAGTTTGATTGTAAACCAACAACTTCGGCATGGGCGCGCACGATACGCGCGGCCAAGGCATGGAAAGTGCCCAGCCACCACCCTTCAACCGGGCGGCCCAGAATTTCTGCCACACGTTCTTTCATTTCTTGCGCGGCTTTATTGGTAAAGGTCACGGCCATGATCTCACCGGCATATGCCAGTCCTTGGTCCATGATATAGGCAAGGCGGGTGGTCAAAACACGGGTCTTCCCCGTGCCCGCACCAGCCAAAACAAGGACAGGTCCGTCCGTTGCTTCCACCGCCATGCGTTGTTCGGGGTTGAGGCCGTCAAGATAAGGTGCGTCTTGTGCCGCCTGTGCAGGCACATCCGCGACCAGATTGTCATCGCTGAATTCAAATGGATCGTTCATGAGCTCAGTTATAGCATCATGAAATTAAGAAACAAAGGGAGAACAGTTATTTTTATGCGGCGCCCTGCTCTTGCCGGCGTTTGCGCAATAAAGCATCGTTATAGGCAACCATCACTTCGCGTTCATCAACGCAGCCCAGATAGGCCCGCCCATGGGTGACAGAGACGACGGGTATTTGTTGATAACCCGATTCTTCAAACACACTGATGGCCACGTCCAACGAGTCATCTGTTTCTAAAACAGGCGGGTTGGTGTCTGCCAAATCAGCCGCTATCAACAGATGATCCAGATGATTGTCAAAGATGTCTTCCGGCAGGTTTTCCCAAGTAATCACCCCATACAAACGTCGATCATGGGCCACAACAAAGACCGCGCCGCCGGGTGCATAAAGCAGTTCTTTACGGACCGAGGCCAAGGGCGCATCCACATTGATGTATGCCCCCTGACGTTTGAGAATTTGCTCAACCGTAATCTGGCGCAATAAAACACTTTGGAAATTATCGACAAGATCGATGCCGCGTGCTTTTAATTGCTCCAGAAAGAAAGACTGCCGCCCCATTTGATCGGTTACCAACGTTGCAAGCACACAGCCGCACATCACCGCAATGGTCAAAGTATAATCCCCGGTCAGTTCAAAAACGATCAAGGTTGTAGAAATTGGCGCCCCCAACACCGCTGCGGCTACCGAGGCCATGCCAATCAACGAATAGGCACTGGCACCAGAGGAAAACTCCGGCAAAAGAGACGTGGCTATAACGCCATAAGCCCCACCCAACATAGCCCCTATCACCAACGAAGGACTAAACACCCCACCGGAAAACCCAAAGCCTAATGAAATGACAGTCGCTAAAAATTTAAAAATGAATAAGCCAAACAACAAGGCCAGCGCATAATTCCCCTTTAAGGCGGCATCCGTTGCTTCATAACCAACGCCAAAAACCTGCGGATACCAAAGCGCAATCGCACCAACCAAAAAACCACCAATCGCAGGCTTGTACCACTGCGGTCCCGGGATTTTTTGTATTTCTCTTTGCGTTCTTAAAATGGACCAGACAAAAAAGATCGCCACAAAACCACTTAAGACACCCAATCCGGCAAAAGCGGGAAATTCCCAATACGAGCCAAATTGATAGGCATCCAACTTAAAAGCTTTCACATTGCCAATAATCTGATGGGCAAGGACAGTGGCGGATACACTTGAGATCACCACAGGGGCAAAAGCTTTAAGCGCGTAATGACTTAAGATCACTTCTTGCGCAAATAAAGCCCCGGCAATCGGGGCGTTAAAAGAGGCCGAAACAGCCGCAGCCACCCCGCAGCCCAACAAAATACGCGCATTTGAACGCGATAATCTTAATGCATCGGATATCCAAGCCGAAAAAGACGCCCCCATATGGACCGCCGGACCTTCCCGTCCAACTGATGCACCGGCAGCAATGGAAAAAGCACTGGCAAACATGGCTAAAATGCCTTCTTTAACAGACATACGTCCGCCACCAATTTCACACGCTGCAATTACATCAGCGGGACCTTTAACATTGCGCCCCGGCATTAAAAAATAAACAAAAAGACCAACACCCAAGCCCCCAAGGGTCGGCACAAGCAAAACACGCCACCAGCTCATAGACCCTATATGTTCAGCGATACGGGTGCCGCTGATGCCCATGAACAGCGTTTGAAAGAAATCAATCCCCTCAATAAAAAGGATCGCCAATACCCCTGTTAATGCGCCAATCACAACAGCTAACAACGTTATAACAAGCTGGTCATTACTTACCAACTTGCGCATAAACAGGATAAAAGGACTCGGTCGAGTTCGTCCTTGGGGCACGGGGGGATACCTCCTTCTAAAGCATAAGGTCTACATCATGCCGGAGAAGGCTTAACGACTCGTTATCATCTAGAGTTTTAAGACGATGTATCAGTCAGATCATTTTGTGACAAAACCTGATCATACCCGCGCGCGCATGCTTCTTGTAACGTACGGTCCGCGCGCACCAACAACTGGTTTATGGGTTCGCCATATTCAAAGATCGCTGCCCCGCCAGACATGGTAACTTTGCCCAACCGTTCCCCGGTCGTTCTGTTCACAATATTTTTTGAACTGACACGTTTACAGATATGTTCCGCCAAACGCAGAGAATTATCCAAATTGGTTCTCGGCAAAATGATGGCGAACTCATCCCCGCCATAACGTGCCGCTGTATCCTGACCCTTGATACATTCACCAATCGTCACGGCAACCAATTTCAACACCTGATCACCGACCTGATGCCCAAAGTCATCGTTAAAGCGTTCAAAATGATCAATATCCAGCATCAACAACGACAATTCTTCGTTATTGGCCATGGCATTCATGGATGATTTGCGCAATTCCAGATCAAAGAGTTTCCGGTTTGCAATCCCGGTCAACCCATCTGTCATGGCTTCACGGCGCATACGTTCCAAATCTTCTTTGAGCGCAGCAATTTCTTTTGTCGATTTTTTAAGCTTGTCACCCAGGACTTGATTTTTCTCCAAGGTTACCGTGATTTTATCACCCATTTCCTGAGCAATCGCATTAAGCTGGCTTTTATCCTCGAATTCTTCCAGTTTCACTTTGGCTTCATACATAAAATTACTCAAGCCGGAAAAACCATTATCGGCATCGTTTAAATGGGTGATCAACTGCCCCAGTTCGCTTTCAACCCGCGTGGTCGCATCATGCAACGTTGCACTTTCTTGGTCGAGCGTAAAAAACTTCTGAAAGATTTCTGAATTGCGCGTTTCTGTGAATTCTTGTTGATTGGCAATCAGAATATCAAGCGTGCGTTTAAGGTCGGGGTACGTCCCCGAAAAATAGTGGAACCAAATCGTAAAATTATTGGGATTGGCCGGTATGCCAATCTCGTGCATTTTTGCAATGGCTTGGTTCGCACATTTGAGCGCCTGTTCTATATCCTCGGTGTATTCCACTTATCGTATTCCTTTTTTATCCGAGCACTTTTTTTTGCTTATACTTTAGAATAAGCATCCCAACGCCAACGCCAAGAAAAAAATCAGAAATAAACTCACTTTTTAATGGGTAACTAATCTTTTGATAGTACGTCCACAACCTTGAGGGAAGCCATCCTCTAAAGATTGAGAAACCATTTTTTTACAAAGAGGGTGGAAACTATTTGAAATTCCAGTGGATTTTCTGATCTTCATATCCACATGTAAGGCCAAAATCTCGTTTGTTGCACTTCGAATCCCACTTTTTTCGTCAAACATTTCATGAAAAAGATGTAAGCGTTTTTTATCAAAACCTACAAGTTTTGTTTGAATAACCAAAAGTGTATCCAACGTCACTTCCTGTTCATAACAAACATGCGATTCGACAACAAAAAAAGACTTCTTTTCTTCTTGACGATAGCGCGCCCCCATCTCCATCGCATCCAAAAAACTGTCCGTTGCCTGATCAAAAGCAAGGACG
>JABXIC010000194.1 GCA_013373265.1 Methylocystaceae bacterium
AGCGGTTCGATCCCGCTAGGCTCCACCATTACAGAGACCACACAGGCGGTTACGTCGTGTGGTCTTTTTGTTTTTATACCGTCGATTACCATTACCGTAGATCGCCATAAACGGCGTGTGAGCGGTGCTGGAAACGTCTGTGGTGTGATTGCATCAATCATCGTCAAACCCGCTGTAATCAACGGATACACACTCCCGCTTAGCTCCACCAAAATTCACAGGTACCGACGCTACGACGCTCGGTACCTGTTTTACTTTTACCCTTATATTCTACCGTTTACAGACCGTTTCAATGACGGTGCATGGACGTTTCTTGGTGCTGATTTCCTGATCGTTTTTGAGCAGAATCGGCAAACTGTAGCACATGAGTGTAGCACACCATCGTTTCACAGGTGGTGCTGATGGTGCATATTCCGGGTTTATGGCGACGTAATAATATCTGGCAATACCGACGGCGTGTTCCGCATGATGTTGCTCGCCGGATCAATCGTAATATCGTCAGTTATTCTTTAAATACAGCCGATTACCGCACCGCTACAGCTCGTTGTCGAACCGTTGCATATAATCTTGAACAACACTTCCAAGACATCCGTGGCGGTCATTTAAACGACATTCCGACCACGCCGAATGTGTGGCACAAAAGTGTAGCACACTGTCGCACAATTCAAGCTCCACCAGCTTATGACCAAGACGGTCTTCGCACGTTGATTAAAGCGGTCGTGGAAGAAGTATTATCGGTATCAGCACCCAAGAAGCCATCCATCACGTTGGACGACCTGTACCATCGTTATATGGGTGATCCAGCACGTTCCAGAAGCAAGAAGACGATTATGACGTACCAGTCAGTTTATAACGTGCTGATGGACATCTTTGGTGCGGATAAACCCATCGCCGATATTGATCGTGAAGACTGTCGGCAATTCATGGATGTGGTGCGGCATCTACCTGCGAATGCCAAGAAACGTTTTCCACGGAAATCGTTGGTGGAAATATCAGCGTTCGCACGGAAACGGGGAATGTCGCCGATGGCACCGCTCACGATCAACAAATACGTCAACAAACTGTCGGCGATGCTGAATTGGGCTGTCGAAGAGGAATTGCTGGATCACAATCCAGCTATCGGGTTAAAGGTCGCCGATCCGGTTCATGCTCAAGACAAACGGTTGCCGTTTTCAGATCATCAGTTGGTTAAAATATTTGAGGGACTGGCTGATAAATTTGGTGCTGGATATTGGGTTCCCCATATTGGGCTTTATAACGGTCTACGGTTAAATGAAATTTGCCAACTGAATGTTGAAGATGTGATCGTCAGAGATGAAGTTTGGTGTTTCAACATCACCCGTGAAACAGATCGTGGCGTTGACGATAAAGTTCTCAAAACCAAAGCATCGGAACGTATGGTGCCGATCCATCCTCAGTTATTGGAAATGGGCTTCATGCGATATCTGAAACAGTTTGAGCATAAACCACGGGGAAAGTTGTTCCCAGATATAAAACCCGGAACCACGGGCTACCGTTCGGATCAGTTTTCCAAATGGTTTGCCCGGTTCCTCAAATCCATTGAAGCCGATGGTGATCGCACCAGCTTTCATTCGTTTCGCCATAACTTCCGTGATGCCCTACGTGAAGCAGATGTCCGACATGAAATCGCAATGTTGCTGGGTGGGTGGGCAGACTATTGTGTTGTTTTTGTAACCTCGATAACTTCTTCATATCGCTCAATTTTTCTATTATCTCTTTTTTCTGAAAAAATATACTTCCCGTTCTTCTTCGCTACTGGAACCCTTATACGCATAAATTTGAAGTGCATTTCATCACCACAAACGTTGCTTAGCCAACTGTGAATTTCACTCAAACTTGCAACGCCTGAAAGTGCAGGAAAAAAACGGAAAGCAGTATAGAAACCTTTAAAGGTGTAGTAATTTCTGGTGGGTTCATATTGTAGATAAACTTTTTCTTGCAATTTGAGTAGATTATTAACATCTATTAAAATATTTTCTTCATCAGGGTCATGAACAACAAACTTTGCGTCTAGGGGGTGCACCTTCAATTTAAGTGCCCACCGTGCCCAAACACCATCCATTTCATATTTTCCTACCATTTCACTTTGGCAGGAAAGAAACCACTCTTTCCAGCTATTGTCACAAGCAATGGGAACATAATTATTTCTAGAAGCACCTATGCTTTTTCCTTCTATGCACCCAGCGAAATCTTCAACATAAGATGGTGTTGGGAATTTTTTAATGGTAACGACAGATCTCAAAGTACCATGGCCATTACCAATAAATGCAGGCCACCCTTTCCCAATTACTTCTCCTTCTGAATTTTGAATGTTTTTTGAAAATACTATAAATGGACGATAGGAATTATCATGTTTTTGTGCAGAAATGCTATTGTTAAAGCGTAAGCGTCGTTGAAGACTATAACCACATAAATCTTTTATATTGCCTTGAGGGATATTTGACAGCTTACCCTCATCGTCAATAAGGATTTCAATGTTTGATATTGGAGATATTCCACATAAAGCATCGAAAAAAGTCATGTGAGAAAATCTAAATATTTCTCGCGTTTGGCATGCCCCCATCGGATTTTTGAGTAATGCGTCAAGTAAAGAGGAGCTTTTTAATTTAAATAATATTTTGGTAGAGATGTCACCTTTTAAGTCATCAGGCTCCCCCTCATATATTGCGGGATTACTATAAACGCCTTCGTTAAATTCCAAAACATTAACTAATGAGCTACCAACCTTGCGGCTAAATACCCTGACATAATCTGCCCACATAAAAACAGAAAAAAAACCGATCCCATATCTTCCTATGCTTTCTGAGCTCCACTTTTTATCGTTGTCCCAGAAAGATTGCCCAAAATCCAATAAGATTTCACTAAGGTGATAAGCATCCATTCCTATGCCATTATCCGTAATCTCAATATAAACATCACCATCTTTAGATTGTTTTCTTATGGTTATTTGGGGTGAGAAATCATTCTTTAGCTCCTCTTGCCTAGCAATAATTGCATCTCGTGCATTCATGATTAATTCACGTAATGGTGGGTTTTTTTCGGTACCATAAAGCTGCTCTCCACCTAATCTCCGCACAATATCTTTAGGTGATCCAATCTTGATAACTGGGCGAAATGGAACGTCACCATCAAATCGAAGATATTTTGAAAAACTTTCAGGTGTTTCGATACCGAGTATTCGTTTCCGTAAAAAACGTTGATAGTTATTTTGTCTTAAAAAGGTATCAACGCTATCTAATTCAGCTTGGGCATACTTAAACATATCGTAGGTGTGCCACCATGTATTTGCTTCTTTAAAGGAAAATGCATCTGAAAATACGATGATATGCTCATTATCTGAGCCTATTTTTCGAATTTTAGTTTGCGAATTCCAGTGGGGTTCACTCTCTTTGGGCAGACTTGATATAGCTGTTGTTAAAGTAGGGGCTCGGCGATGGTCCAATTGCAAGACATCGGCACACCTGAGAAGGCAAGCTAAATACTGAGGTCTTACTACCCAGTTCTTAGCTATTGTACCAGCTCTTGCGACCTGTAACTCATCCATTTTACTAATGCTTTGAACAGGATCGTTGTGGCTCTTTGCAATTTTTCCAATTAAATCTGCCCAATCTAATCGTAGTTCATCATCTTCAATCAAATGCCATTCTGTTCCTTGGATTGACCAACCTGAAGTAATTATATCAGAAGCAATAGAAGCATGATTTTTCCTCAACAATTTACCCGCAAAGCCATCTGAAATTGCATTTTTGTGAAAATCATACTTATCTAGATCATTATTACTGACTTCTTCATTCTTAATTTCTCTTAAATGAGTTCTCAGCTCAGATCTGTAATTTGGTTGATCAACTAATGACTCGATACCATTCGGAAGAGATAGTGCACTCATGCCTGTGTCGTGAATATAAAATGCTACCCCCAGAATGTACGCTTCAAGAGGATTTAGAATTGTATCTGAAATTTTCTGAGACGGATCATGTATTAGGATATCAACCATTTCCCATAAAGCATCAATGTGACTAATGTCGTGAATTGTAAGCCATCCATTGTAGTATGGGATACGTTTAGTGATCTCTTCAACTTTAGATCTAACTCTATTCAAACTATGAGCCAACCTTTGGATACATGCTTCATCAGAGTTAAAAATTTCATTATACACATCTGAATTGATCATGATGAATACGCCCCCATAAAACGACCAACTGTCTTTAGCTTATCATTGCACAATAACTTGTAAAAATTGTGAAAGATACACCTTTAACCTCATTAGCTTACAAGTATTTGATTTTTCCTAACTCAGCCAAAATAGTCTTCATAGCAAATCCATTGCCATAAAACATTTGAGCAGATTTGCCACGGGAACTATCGGCCCACCCACCCAGCAACATTGCGATTTCATGTCGGACATCTGCTTCACGTAGGGCATCACGGAAGTTATGGCGAAACGAATGAAAGCTGGTGCGATCACCATCGGCTTCAAT
>JABXIC010000120.1 GCA_013373265.1 Methylocystaceae bacterium
AAAGAAGTAGCCTCTAAAGACACGAAAAAGGCTCGAAAAACGGCTGAGCAACGCAAGCGCGACAAACGATCCATCAAAAAAACAAAAACTGAAACGTCCGTTACCAAACCCGCTGAGACCAAAATCAAAGCACCCCCTCCTCCACAAAAGGAGGAATACTATGATTTTTCCGAGGATGATTTAAAACCTAATTTTGAGAAGTGGTAAATATGTGCCCTAAATTAATTTGGAAACCAAAACCAAAAACGGATTTCTATAAAGACCATTGGATCCCCTATCCACAAGGCGAAGCTGTGTTAGAGAAATTGGCATCTCTTCTTAGCTTCCCGGATTCAGTCAGAACACCGGGGCTTCTGATTTATGGAGATTCCAATAGCGGCAAAACCATGCTGGCCAAAAAATTCAAAAAAGATGTAGATCAATGGCATTTCAATGAAGATCCAAGTGCTACAACATCGATTGTTCAAATGGTTGAGACCCCACCGGATAAGCCCACACCCAAAACTATTTTCCGCGCGATCCTTCGAGAATTAAATGCACCCGCACCAAATTCATATACATCGGACAGGTTACTTGAGCAGGTTATCTACTTATACCAACAAAACAATGTACAAATGCTGATCATTGATGAACTGCACAACATCGGAACAATCAGTCACAATGAACAAGTAACATTTCTTAACGCCCTCAAATACCTCAGCAATGTTGCAAATATCAGGGTTGTCGCAATCGGCGTGGAAGAAGCATATCGCATTCTTCAGCTGGACCAACAGCTTGGCAGTCGTTTCCACCCTGCACACCTTTTGCCTTGGTCTGTAAATGATAAAGAATACGCAAAATTCATCATTCAACTCCTGCAAACCGCTGGCTTCACACCTACCAAAGAAGAAGTGACTAAGAGCTTTGTCCAAAATGTGCACGATATGACAAACGGCCTTACAGGTGAGACAAAAGACCTGATTATGGCAGCCGCACATTTTGCTCAATCACTTAATACTGCTGAAATCGGAATAGAATTACTCCAACAGCTGAATTGGACGCCGCCTTTGATGCGATATCGGTAATATAACTTCAAACTCCGTGACTAAACACCTAGCCTTTATGTCTCTTGTGTTTTCTTTTCTCTACGATTTCCTGCTCAATAGAATAGCTAACCTTAGCGAGTAGCTAATTATATAGCAGAGATCGGACATATACAGCATAAAACACTATTTGGTTGACAAAATGATTGAAAAATCGTATTTAGTTTCCATTGATAGAATCTGGGTGCGGGTTATCAGGAGGCTTTATTGGATACCGTCGTTAGCGCAAAACATTTTTTAGAAGATCAAATCCCGGTGAAGTTTCACCACCACATCCCTACAAGCCTCAAATCGGCTTATAAAGCTGCAAACCTTCTGATTCAGGAAGAACCCATTCTCCAAGTCGCGAGTGCGATAGATAATCGGGGGCGTATTATCTCTTGGGCTGTAGATGCCGCCTTTGAAAAACTAATAAACTCAGGTCAATGGCCTTTTGATTACCGATGGGTTCCATTTGATAAACCTACAGGCCGATACTTAGAAATTCGATTGAACCACTCTGTTATGAGTGTTAGCCAAATTCACGATCCCAAACAACAGCCTCGAAATGTTCGCTTTAGAGAAAATAAGCGACTAAACAACCAGCCATTTTTCGACATGGATGATTTTGAGGAAGAAAATTCGGTAAATGGATTACCCCACTTTTTGCTGGTTCATGGACACCAAGAACTAAATTTTGCCCATCTGGCGGTACCAAATGCTAGACATAGTATGGGTTACATTTATAAAACAGCGAACCTCATGCAATTGCCACATGAACTCCCCAATGAGTTGCCACCTGTTGAAGATACAGATTTTGATGCTACAATGACGCTTAAAGAAGAGATTGAGAGATGGTGCAAAGAAAATGACGACTGATAACATTGTGCAATTTCCTAGCGCCGCCCGTGTATCTAATGCCGGGCGGCGATTGATTCCGTCAAAATTAACAGGCGCTAGAGTACTTATGCGTCTGAACCAATCTGAGTTGGCTCGAGAAGTTGGAATAACCCGACAGGCTATATCTGCGTTTGAACGAGGAGAAAAAGTTCCTGACCCAACCACCATGGGTAGAATTTCTGAGACATTAAAACAACCAATCTCATTTTTTATATCGGAAAGCCTACCTGTTTTTGGGAATGAAAGTCCTCATTTCTTCCGAGCATTCGGGCCGAAAACTAAAAAACGGAATTTAATGTGTGACGAGCTAGGAAAAACTTTAGTTCAAACCGCAAAATTTTTTGACGAATTCATCAATTATCCATCGATTGATGTCCCGGCGTATTCTCCACAAGACGAAAGTGGACGTTATAGTGGCGAGGAAATTGAATGTGCGGCAGAGGAATGCAGAAAAGCTTGGGGGCTGGGTGTTGGGCCAATTTCAAATGTTATTTCATTGTTGGAAAGTAAAGGGATTATTATTTCCCGTTATGAAGTGGACAATGAGAATATTGAGGCCTTTTCTTTTTGGAATGGCGAAAGACCCTTTATTTTTATGGCGTCTAACAAAGACTCAGCCGTAAGGGCGCGCTTTGACCTTGCTCACGAGCTTGGACATTTGGTCTTGCACCGTTGGGTGGGAGCAGATGAAATTGAAGACCCTAAAACTTTAAAATTGATTGAAGTAGAGGCTAATAGGTTTGCGGGAGCTTTTTTACTGCCTCGTAAGTCTTTTCCAAATGAAGTTTTTTCACCTAGGTTGGATGGCTTCATTAGCCTTAAAGAACGATGGAAAGTTGCAATTCAAGCAATGGTATATAGATGCAAGAACTTAGGTATTTTTGACGAAGACCAAGTTACTAATCTGTACAAGCAAATCTCATATCGCAAAATGCGAAAAAGAGAACCATTAGATGATGTGATTCCTTTTGAAAAACCCAAACTTCTACAAAGAGCTGTTGACTTGCTATTGGATGCCAATCGATTTTCAGCGGATGAAATCGTAACGAACTTACAATTGAACCGAGAAATGATTGAGCGGTTATGTGGGTTGCAGGAAAATGCATTGAAAATTTCGTCAAATATTGATCCAAAACCTACGTTGAAATAGGCATTACACTAAATATTCGTCAGCGGGAGTATCGTTCTTTGGATTATGATATTGTTACTTTAGATACTAATATTTTTACGCAGAATGGATATGCGCTAGAGACTGGGCTTTTGGGCCAATTGCGTCAATTTAAAGAGGGTACGGCGCAATTTGTGCTCTCAGAAATCATTGTTACGTGAAGTTATTAAACATATGACTGACGCAGCGGTCAAAGTTCGGGGGCAATTTGATACAGCAGTGAGGAGAAGCTCTGATTTAGGTCTCTCTGGTGACTTAAGCTCGGAAGATATTGATAAATTCAGAAACGCCTTTCAGGCGCCTAAAGATGCTGTAAAAAATAGAATTGAAAGATTTCAAAAGGAAACTAGGCTTAGATTTATTCGAGCTGACAGAGCTGATATGGAAAGACTGGTAAATAGTTACTTTAAACCTCTTCCTCCATTTGAAAGTTCTGGAGATAAAAAGAACGAGTTCCCGAATGCAATTGCCCTTTTATCTCTTGAGAAATGGGCAGAAGAAAATCGTAAAAAAAATACTAGCAATTTCGGCTGATAAAGGCTGGCAGGACTTTGCAAAACAATCGGCTTGGATTGATGTTGAAACAGATTTTAGTGATGAATACTATGAGTATGACTAGACTGAAATCAGATGAAGATTTTTTAGCATGGGTGCTCAAATAATTTTCAGACACTCTTCAATTTTCATAGGGGTCTGAGAGAGTTTTGCTTACAGTTCATATATCCCCCCCTTCCCTACATAAGGGGTTCGGATGATGTGGACCAAAAACTACGCTTTGTTTCATGGCGCAGTTTTTTTCTTATGTTTGGGTAATTCTTCCACATAATAAACAATAACCAGAGCAAAAACTCCTATTCCAATAAGTATCCAAGGCGACGGGTCAAACGGCCTATCAATCGTCTGACTTTTTTCATATGTGGCTTGAGTCATTGATGCTACAAAGTCAGCTATGTAAAACCAGATGTCAGGAGCAAGTAGCCCCACTCCTAACCAAATCATCCATTTAGGAACTCTTACGTACCATTTCCCAAGAAAGACTCTCTCAACAAAGCTCATAATTGTCGTGAACTTATTTGTATCAGTGAGTCTCTTCCTTTGAAAACCCGTGATAGGTAGATTTAACTCTTTGAAATCACTTTCTAACTCCTGAATAATTTCATCATCACAATACTCTTTAACCACGCCCTGTAAATTGGCATATGAATACTTTCCAGGCGTAGGAATGGTTTGTTCTAAAGCTACTGCATATTGGTTACGAATTTGAATATGTAGTAAATATGACCTCAAATTTTCATAACAAGTATCAGCAAATCCGTGAAGCCAAACCCCATTTTCGTGAGCTCTTAAAAGACTGGTTCTGCCGACAAATTCTTCTAAAAAATTAAAGTAACTATGGGCCTTTTCTAAGTATTCTAAATATTCCTCTGAAGTAAAAGACCCAGTACCATTCTGTACTTTAAGGGAAATTGGCTTGAGAAAATTCATCCACTCCTTTTTAAGCATGTCGGCTTTATCTTTAGCTTCAATAACTAGCTCTTCATTACTTTTTTGCATCATTTGCCACACGCAAACACATTAATAAGAGTGTATTTAGGTCTGTGTTGTCTTCACCTTCATTCAGACTTCTGATGATAGGAGAGTCAATTATTTCAGATAAAATCTCACTTAATTTATTTCTAGTGAGTGTAGCACCACTTAAAGAGGATATTTTTTGAGCGACTTTTAATAGGTCACTTTCAGTTGGTGACCAACTAACTATACCTATCGCTTGTTCAATTGCACTTTTAAGATCGTATAAGTTCATGAAAATGCGCCTTATTTTTTCAAAATTAATAAAAGTAATGTGTTTAAATCAGTATTATCTTCACCATAATACCCACAAGTCCCCGCATCCGGGCAGTGTATATGTACAATCCGTGATAAGTCTTCAAATGTTGGAGTTCGCCCTGAACTGATAAGCTTTCTTATGTCTGCTTTAATAGCATCAATTTGAATTTGTGAGGGTCCTGGTTGTCTTGTCCCAAATTTTAATTTAATTAAATGGGATAACTCCTGATCATTTTCATTCATATTTTTCTCCTTTCAAAATCCGCATGCATTTTTAGTAGTAATACTTGAATTATATGAATCAAAAAATACATTTTTTAAGAAAAATCAGAAATATAAAACATCTTTCAAACGAACATGCCCTTTTGCCAATCCTAAGCGCATTGCAGGTGTTCGCTTACCTTTCCCTGTTTTTACGAAATTATAGAAAACTCGATAGATATCGATGATCTGTTGCACTCGTTCAGGCCTATATGCTCCATAACCATCCCATATACGACTGCCCCCCCCCTTCGATCAGAGAAATTAAACACAATGGCGCGAACAGTCTGGCTCACGTCCTCACGGGAATGATATGAAGGACTGGTCATGCCCTTGCCAACTTATCAAGACAAGAACCTTGAAGCTTCATCACTGTAAAATTTAAAATGTATACCTGCACGGACGTTTTCAGCACCGTTCACGCGCCAACTCTGACGGTCTGACGGGTGTGCCATAGGGGTAAAAACAAAACGGCCTCAGCATGTTACCGTGTCTATGGCTGTCTGTGAATTAGCGAAATCTAACAGAATCGAGGCAATTCTCATAAAATACTTGATATTTTATCTCATATAGATTGAGTATTTTAGATTTTATCTTACTTGGATTGATTGAAGCATCCCAAATTTGGCCAAATATTTTCACTCTAATTGCGAAATGTCTCATCTAGAATGAGTTCTGACAGTACGCCTTGGGTTTATGTTCCCGCTTAGCTCCACCATTACAAACGGACATTCATACGGTGACGTGGAATGTCCGTTTTGTTTTTTACGCACAATACTGCGATTTATGACGGTTGGTGACGATGAAGTTCACGGTCATATCAGGCGGTATTTGACGATCCAAACAGAGCAGAATCGGGAATTTGCTACAGGCGACTGCTACAGTGAGTGTCGCCATGCGTAGATATTCTGGTTTATTTCGTCGTGGTGATATTTGGCATTATCGTCGGTGGGTGCCATTAAATTTACGTGATCGTGTTGGTCGCACCGAAATCACCAAGTCCTTACATACTGCCGATTACAACACCGCTAGGCGACGTTATCGAACCATTCACGATAATGCTGACCAATTATTAGAACAGGCATTACATGGTCATTTAAACGGCAATTATGACTGCACCAGTTTGCTACAGGATTTTGCTACAGTAGAACTCCAATTTAAAGCTCCACCACAAAATGACGTCGATGGTCTCAGAACGTTAATCAAAACGGTCGTGGAAGAGGTATTAGCGGTATCAGCACCAAAGAAACCATCCATTACACTGGATGATCTGTACCATCGTTATATGGATGATCCGGCACGGTCTCGTTCCAAGAAGACGATCATGACGTATCAATCCGTATATAACGTGCTGATGGACATCTTCGGTGCTGATAAACCCATTGCTGATATCGACCGCGAAGACTGTCGTCGGTTTATGGATGTGGTGCGGCATCTACCTGCGAATGCCAAGAAACGGTTCCCACGGAAATCGTTAGTGGAAATTTCTGAAATTGCCCGGTCGAAGAATATGAAGGCGATGGCACCACTCACGATTAACAAATACGTCAACAAACTATCGGCGATGTTGAATTGGGCCGTCGAAGAAGAATTGTTAAGCCATAACCCAGCTATGGGATTGAAGGTCGCTGATCCTGTTCACGCTCAAGATAAACGACTGCCGTTTTCAAATCATCAGTTGGTCAAAATCTTTACGGCGTTGTCGGATAAATCCGGTGCAGAATTTTGGGTCCCGCATATCGGACTTTATAATGGGCTTCGTTTGAACGAGATATGCCAGTTGAATGTCGAAGATGTGATCGTCAGAGATGAAGTTTGGTGCTTCAACATCACCCGTGAAACGGATAGAGGTGTTGACGATAAGGTTCTTAAGACAAAGGCATCTGAACGTTTGGTTCCGATCCATCCATATCTGATGGAACTGGGCTTCATGCAATACCTGAAACAGTTTGAACTTAAGCCACAGGGGAAGTTGTTTCCAGATATAAAAATTGGCACCACTGGGTATCGCTCAGACCAGTTCTCAAAGTGGTTTTCTCGGTTCTTAAAATCAATAGACGCCAATATGGAAAAGACTTCCTTCCATTCATTCCGCCACAACTTTCGTGATGCTCTACGTGAAGCAGATGTACGACATGAAATCGCTATGCTGCTTGGCGGGTGGTCGGATCGATCAAATTCTCCTGCTTCACAAGCATTCTATGGTCATCAATCATCGTCACGAAATCTATTTGCCAGCAAGTCCATAATTTCATCAATGCTTTTTTGAGCAAGATCAAAGGCTTTGCTTTCACCGACTTTCAGATAAACGGATTTACCACTTTTTTTAATTGCTTCGGCTAACTTTTGCACTCGCTTCATGCGTTTTGCTCTTTCAGCAAATTGCATTGTTCCTTCCGCAGTTGCAATAAAAACGGCAATTTCCCATAGAATGCCGACTGTGCTTGCATCTTTATGTTGTTCTGCTGTTTCATTTTGTGGCTGGAAATCGAGTTCTGCTTGAAACTCATCTTTGACAAACTCACAAACAGCATTCTTTAAGTCTAGATCGTTTGAAGGCACTTGTAGTTTGAAATTAAGCATCGCATTCTTTCCATTCATTAAATTTATTAAGTTCACTGATCTCGCTGTTTCCTGCAATCACATTTGCCAAGACAGGTAGCATGTCCGGTGCAGGATGCCCATTTCTTTGGGCTACAGACACATTATTCTGTAAATACCAGTCAAGAGATCGAATATCTTTTAGTAATAACCTTTTAAGCGGTCGGAGAGCATGAGGTGGACAGTGGGCATAGCGATAAAATGCTAGTTCTGTAGAAAGGTCATCGGCTTCTGTATGAGCTAAACTTTCTGCACGCTCTAATATAGATATGGCATTTGCATTTTGTTCTATCAGAAACAAAAACTTAGCGTAGTTTCCTAAGTTATTTGCATTATCAGGATCAGCCTCAATAGCTCTTTTATGCATCTTATTCGCTTCGTGATACTCCTGCTTCTGGTCGGACAGGAAAGTAGCATAGTAAGCTAAAAGAAGAGCATTATCAGGATCAGCCTCAATGGCTCTTTGATACATCTTATCCGCTTCGTCGTAGTCCTGCTTCTGCTCGGATAGGAAGACAGCATAACGCCATAAGGTATTAGCATTATCAGGATCGGCCTCAATGGCCCTTTGATACATCTTGTCCGCTTTGTCGTAGTCTTGCTTTTTAGTGCTCAGGAAG
>JABXIC010000274.1 GCA_013373265.1 Methylocystaceae bacterium
AGCCCATCAATTTTTGGTTCCGCTACGATCTCTAAAGGCTCTTCTGCGCTTAAGCCGAGGAAGCGGCGGATCCGTTCCAGAAAATCCTGCACATCTTCTTCATTAAAGGCATTGCCCAGAGACAGCATGGGCACAGCATGAATGATTTTGGAAAAGCCGCTTTTGACAGGGGTGCCGACTTTTTCACTTGGGCTGTCTTTGCGTTTGAGATGCGGGAATTTTTCTTCTAAAGCGGTGTTGCGTTGGCGAAGCGCATCGTAGTCACTATCGGAAATGGATGGGGCATCATTCTGATAATAGCTTTTATCATGTTCGGCAATTTCTTGTGCCAGTGCCTTGAGTTCGGCATAGGCGTCAAACTCGGTCATCTCTTCAACGGGAAGGGTACGCAAACTTTGGATAGCCATGTTTCTATTTTTACCTAAACAGCATTTAATAATGTGTCAGCTGCCGCGCGTGCTTCTGTGGTGACATGTTCACCGGAGATCATGCGAGCAATTTCTTCTGTACGTTCTTGGTCGTTGAGGGTTTGAATGGTTGAAACAACACCCGTCCCGCTTTCGCTTTTGGAAACGCGCAAATGATGGTTGCCGCGTGCGCCCACTTGGGGGGAGTGGGTGACCACAAGGACTTGAACGTCTTGTGCCAATCGGCCTAATCGTTCCCCCACAGCGGCGGCAGTGGCCCCGCCAATGCCTGCATCCACCTCGTCAAAAACAAGGGTGGGGATGGGGTCGGCTTGAGCCAAGACTACTTTTAAGGCCAGCATAAAACGCGACAGTTCCCCGCCAGAGGCGACTTTTGCTATGGGGCCAAGCGGGGCGCCAGGGTTGGTGGAAATTTCAAAGGCAATGCGATCACAGCCGCTTTCGTTCCATTGTGTCGGGTCCAGTTTTTGGATGGTGGTACCAAATGTCGCCCCGCCCATTTTTAACGGTCCCAATTCTGCATTGACCGCTTTATCAAGGCCTTGGGCAGTTTTGCGGCGTTCCTGACCCAATTGTTCGGCAATGGTGATGTAGGCGGTGCGCTTTTGAGCTTCTTGTTCACGCAAGGCCTGTAGAGCGCTGTCACCGGCTTCAACCGCATTTAACTGTGCTTCAAAACGATCTTTTAAGCCGGGTAAGTCTGTGACAGGGACATCGTGTTTGCGCGCAGCGGCACGTAAAGCAAACAGGCGTTCTTCAATGGCTTCAAGATGGCGCGGATCAAGATCCACATCATTGCTGAGTCGTTCCAGCATCTGTAGGCCAAGGGCTGTGAATTCTGAGGCTTTGTCCAGTGTTCCAATCACTTCATCCAGACGCCCTTCGGCTTTTTCAGCGATGCGTTCAAGATGGCGCAGGGCATTGCGCAGCATGGCTTCAACGCCTTTTTGGGCGGTGAGTTCTTTATTGGCATCATTCATGCCTTCCAGCAGCTTTTCACCGTGCATCATCATTTGACGTTGAGCGGCCAGGTCTTCTTCTTCGCCGACTTGTGGGGCCAGTTGGGTGAGTTCTTCGACCACATGGCGCAAATATTCTTCATCGGCGCGTGCTTTTTCAAGTGCTTCTTCGGCGGCTATGCGTTCTTTCTCTATCGCTTTCCAAGCCCCAAAGGTCTGTTTGGTCTGCTGGGCTAAGGCGGACAGATTACCGAATGTATCCAGCAGGCCACGATGGGTTGCCGGGTTCATCAGTCCTTGCGTGTCAAATTGCCCATGAATTTCCACAAGGGCGGCGCCTGCTTGCTTGAGTAAGGAAATACTAACGGGTTGATCATTGATATAAGCACGTGATCGACCATCGCTGTTAAGAACACGGCGCAGCACTAACATATCTTCGCGTGCGATCTCTTGTTCATCAAGTAATGTCCAAAAAGGGTGGTCTGCGGGCAGGTCGAATTCCGCACTGACACTGCCTTTTTCGCAGCCATGTCGAACAAGTCCGCTGTCGGCACGTGCCCCTAAAGCAAGGCCGAGACTATCAAGCAAGATGGATTTACCCGCACCGGTTTCCCCGGTGAGAACACAAAGTCCGTTTTTTAAATCGACATTCAGTTTGTCGATCAGGACAATATCGCGAATGCTCAATCGATGTAGCATGTGAAATGGCCTGCTTTACCAGAATTTCCACCAAGAATCACTGTCAGAAGGTTTTTCGCCATCTTCTGCTTTTTGAAGATTTTCCGCTTTTATGCCGTCCTGTTCTTCAAGGGCTTCAAGCGCATCTTTTTCTTCAAAGGGCCAGTACCAGCTGGGGTCCTCTTTGGCGCGAATACGTTTGCGTTCCACCAGTTGATACGTGTCAATATACCATTGTGATCCGGGGAAGTTATGCCCCAAAACGGCCGCTGTGCGTTTGGCTTCGTCATCCAGCCCCAATTGCAGATAACATTCCACCATACGATGGAGGGCTTCTGGCACATGGGTGGTGGTATCGTATTTTTGGACAACGGTTTTAAAGCGGCTGAGGGCAGCAATACATTGGTTGCGCGATGTGTAATAGCGTCCGATTTCCATTTCTTTACCCGCCAAATGGTCAAAGGTCAGGTCAAGTTTCAAACGGGCATCGCGGGCATATTTGCTGGTTGGGAATCGTTTGATCAGTTCACGGAAGGATTTTTGCGCCAAATCCGTCATCATTTGATCGCGGCCCACGTCAGAAATCTGCTCGTAATAGGACAGGCCCTTTAGATAGATGGCGTACGGGACATCTTTGTTTGAGGGGTGAAGCTGGATGAAACGATCCAAAGCGACAACGGCTTCATCGTATTTTTCATTTTCATAATGGGCATAAGCGGCCATCAACTGGGCTTTGGTTGCCCAGATGGAATAAGGATGCTGGCGTTCGACTTCGTCAAATTTTTTCGCGGCATCTTTGTATTCTTTTGCCAACAGCGCGTTATGACCATCGTTATAGAGTTGTTCAACCGGGCTTTCTTTATATTCTTCTTCTTTGTCGGAAGAGCAAGCAACCAGAAAGATGCCAATCGCAACAGGCGTAACGATACGTGTGAGTGTGCGCAGGAAAATGGGTTTCATCGAAAGTCTATCATCTTTGTAAAAATGCAAATGAAGTTAAGCCAGACTATACCAAGAAAGTCCGTGTTGTCTCTATTCAAATAAGGTCATAGGACAAAAAAGATAACCCCGCAACAGGTGCAGGGTTACAAAAATCATCTTCTTTTTGAGATTTTTAAGCGCGGCGTGATTTAAGTTGCTGGCTGTAGGCCGCGTCCAGATCTTCAAAGTTCATGGGGACAACGGACCAAGCGTCCTGATCTGCCATCAGAGTGCGTAAAAGTTGGTTGTTCAGGTAATGACCAGAACAAATGCCTGTGTAACGTCCGATAATCGGCATACCAGCAAGTGACAGATCACCAACCGCATCCAGAATCTTGTGGCGGACAAATTCATTTTCAAAGCGCAGGCCATCTTCGTTCATGACGCCATCGGCGCTGACGACAACGGCATTTTCAAGAGAACCGCCACGGGCCAGACCCTTGCTGCGCATATATTCAACTTCATGCAAGAAGCCAAATGTACGGGCACGTGACAATTGTTCTTTAAAGACACCTCGACCCATATGAACGGTGTAATCCTGACGTGCAATGGCCGGGTTGTCAAAATCGATGGTGAAATCCAAGATGCTGCCTTCGCAAGGTTGGAAGCCTGCAAAACGGTCTTTATCTTCAACACTGACAGGTTTTTCAATGCGAATAGCTTTGCGCGGCGCATCCAGTTCTTTGGTACCTGCACATTCGATCAGGAAAACGAACGGGGCGGCACTGCCATCCATCACAGGCATTTCCGGTCCGTTGATTTCGACCAACAGGTTATCGATACCGCAACCGGAAAGGGCGGCCATCAGATGTTCGATTGTCGCAACGGTGATGCCGTCTTCGTTGCCGATTTTTGTGCAGAGAACGGTTTCAACAACATTGCTATAGATGGCTGCAATTTCTGCGCCTTTGCCTGCAATGTCGGTCCGTTTGAAAATGATGCCGGTGTTTGCTTCGGCGGGGTGTAGGGTTATGGAAACTTTCTCACCAGAATGAAGGGCAATACCCGAACAGTTAATCGCTGTCTTTAAAGTTTTCTGACGAAGAACTTTCACTGTTTTCTGGTTTGAAATATTAGTCATAACGCCTCTTAATTATTTGAGTATGGTTCTGATACGTTTTCTCGATTTCCTAGGTTGAATTATTAACCAAGGCAGGACAAGAAAACAAATCAAGCTTTGTTACGTTTTGTTACAACGTATAATGACTATAAGTATATGAAATAAAAGCCGATCTTCACAATTTACACAGTTGTGTAAAAGGCAAAGATCGGCTCAAGTCACGTTGTTTTGAAAATAACCTTTGGGTTATCTTTTCGTTCTGAAAGGCAGATCAGAACGATTAATTTGCTTGGCGGCGCAAAAAGGCCGGAATGTCGAGCAGGTCATCTTCACCTGACTGCGACGTCACACTGCTGCGACCCGCTGGTGTCACATCAAAACTCGGTTGTGACATTTCGTGGATTTCAGCATGTTCTTTAGGCTTTTGCGCACGGGCTGTACGACCTGTGACACGATCAAACAAAGAAGGTTTCGCGCTTGGTGTGTCTTCTTCTTGAACATCGTTTTCAGCCGTAAACGGATTGTGTGCTGTGACCGGTTCGTCCGTATGGGCGGCTTTTGCAGCTGCTGGCGGGATGAAAGGGGCACGTTCTTGTGTGTTTACGTGGCTTTTGCGCAACGTATCTTGGATACGTGTGGCAACTTGTTCAGCATTGGCCGCGACATTTTGTTGGATAGCTTCTTCTTCCTGCGCTTCAGGTTCAGCTTGTTGTTGTGCAACAGGTTGAGCGACAGACTGCATGGAAAGAACTTTTGCAGCAACCGTTTGTGCAACTGTGCGGTTTGCGCTAGCCGTTTCGCTTTCACTTGGTGTTGATTTGGCTTGCGGTTGTGTGGAAACAACTTCCAAGACGGTTGGTTTGGGTTGTTCCGCAACTTGGGCATCAATCCCTGTGGAAACCACAGAAACGCGCATTTTGCCTTGCATATTTTCGTCCAAAGTCGTGCCAAAGATGATGTTGGCATTAGAATCGACTTCTTCACGGATACGGTTGGCTGCTTCGTCAACTTCAAAGAGAGAGATATCCAGACCGCCTGTGATGTTGATGAGAACGCCTTTGGCGCCTTTCATGGTGCTGTCGTCAAGCAGCGGATTGGAAATGGCAGCTTCAGCGGCTTCGATGGCACGACGTTCGCCTTCGGCTTCGCCTGTACCCATCATGGCTTTGCCCATTTCCATCATTACTGTTTTGATGTCAGAGAAATCAAGGTTGATCATACCTGGACGGACCATCAGGTCGGTCACACCACGTACACCGGAATGCAATACTTCGTCAGCCATTTGGAAGGCTTCTGCAAAAGTGGTGTTTTCAGTGGCGATACGGAAAAGGTTTTGGTTCGGGATCACAATAAGCGTGTCCACGTATTTTTGCATTTCTTCGATACCGGATTCCGCAAGGCGCATACGATGCACACCTTCAAACTGGAATGGTTTTGTGACAACGCCAACAGTCAAAATGCCAGCTTCACGTGCGGCATGTGCAATAACAGGTGCAGCACCCGTGCCGGTGCCACCGCCCATACCGGCAGTGATGAAGATCATGTTTGATCCAGCGATTTGCTGCATGATGTCATCGATAGACTCAAGGGCGGCATCGCGTCCGACATCTGGTTTGGAACCAGCCCCCAAACCTGAAGTCAGGTTGGCGCCCAATTGGATGCGGTGGTCAGATTTGGATTGTGTCAATGCTTGTGCATCTGTATTTGCAACGACGAATTCAACACCTTCCAATTCGGATTGAATCATGTTGTTGACGGCATTGCCGCCTGCACCGCCTACGCCGATGACAGTAATGCGAGGTCCTGCTTGCACAGG
>JABXIC010000229.1 GCA_013373265.1 Methylocystaceae bacterium
AAAGAACCGCTTCGACCTGCCCGTTTTCTAAAAAATAAGAAAGTGCCGCAATAAAGGGGGTCGCCATTAACCCCATCCATCCGATAATGGCTAAAGGTGGAATACCTTTTATCTTTTTAATAAGGATATTTGCCCAAGCCCAACAAAAGGCAGAAAAAACAAGGATCAGCATGGCCACAATCGAGCCACCTTGTGGTTCACCTAACAAAAGCCCTGCACCACCAAAAGCGACTGCCATCGCCATAGCACGACGCCAACCTAATTTATCGGCAAAAAAGATCGCTGCAAGGATAGAACTGAAAGGCACACCCAGTTGGATTAACAAGGCCGCCGTTGCTGCATCAGCACCGCGCAAGCCCACCATTAACATCCCAAAGTGCCCCACCCCAAGCACCAGACCAACATAAAAGACCTGTTTGATCTGTTGAAAATTTAACTTGAAAAATGGAATTAGAATTACTGCTGTGATGGCAAAGCGTAACGCAGAAAGCGTCAAGGGTGGAATATCTGTTACAGCCGTTTTTATGGCTACGAAATTAAACCCCCAGATCAAAATAACGCATAACGCCTGAAAGAGATCACGGGGGTTCATATTTTATACACTCTGCACATCATGTGCAGACTATGGCAATTTTAAACAGTAGAGTCCAATGAATATCCGGCCGCACGAACGGTACGGATAAAATCGGGTTTTGCATTTATGCCAAGGGCTTTGCGTAAACGTCGAATATGTACATCGACAGTACGCACTTCCACATGGATATCACGTCCCCACACTTTATCGAGCAGTTGTTCGCGTGAAAAGACACGCCCCGGACGTTCCATCAAAACACGCAACAAACGATATTCTGTCGGGCCTAAATGGACCGGGATTTCATCACGCAAGACTTTATGCTCTGACAAATCCATGGAAATATCTTCATAGGTCAGTTTGTCTTCGCTTAAAGTCGGGCTGGCTCTGCGTAAAACGGCTTTGGCACGCGCAACCAATTCATTGGGGGAAAACGGTTTGACAATATAATCGTCTGCACCGCTATCCAACCCGCGAATACGATCACTTTCTTCCCCTCTGGCGGTCAGCATGATAATCGGCAAAGAACGGGTTGCTTTGCGTTCACGCAAACGACGACACACTTCGATACCGCTTAAACCCGGTAACATCCAATCAAGGATGATAAGATCAGGTTCTTCTTCTTCAACCAAAAGCATGGCTTCTTCACCATCACCGACACACAATGTGCGGAAATTTTCTTTATCGAGATTATAACGCACCAACTCAGCAAGGGGCGGTTCATCTTCCACGATCAAAACAAGGGGATTCATGATCTTTTACTCTTCAATTCCAGCAAAACTTGCATCATCATCTTTAGGACGTTCATCTTGCGGATGTTTACCTGTCACGAGGAAATGTACATTTTCAGCAATATTTGTTGCATGATCACCTGCACGTTCCACATTCTTAGCGATAAACAACAAATGCGTACAAGGCGTGATATTGCGTGGATCTTCCATCATATAGGTCAGGAGTTCACGAAACAAGCTTGTATGGAGTTGGTCTACAACTTCGTCCTGCTCACGGATATCTAATGCCTTGCGATCATCACGTTCTAAATAAGCATCCAGAACGTTATGGATCATGGATTGTACTAACGATGCCATTCGCGCGATGGTATGTACCGCACCAATCGGCGTGGTATTGGAAAGCGTAATGGTGCGTTTTGCAATATTCTTTGACAAATCACCAATACGTTCCAAATCAGATGATGTTTTCAGTGCTGCAATAACAGCACGCAGATCATCCGCAACAGGTTGGCGTAATGCCAAGATGCGGGTAACTTCCGTATTGATTTCCAGCTCCAAATCATCCACACGAATATCGTCATGAATAACATCAGCAGCAAGGCTTGTATCACGTTTCACCAATGCCTCTGAAGCACGTCCAAGAAGTGATTCCGATAAGCCACCCATACGGGCGATGGTATTCTCTAATTTTGTCAGTTCTGAATCATATGATTTAACTGTATGTTCAATGGTATTCATTGCTCAACCTTATCCGAAACGACCTGTGATGTAGCCCTTAGTGCGCTCATCTTTAGGTGATGTGAAGATTTGTTCTGTTTCGCCATATTCCACAAGATTTCCAAGGTGGAAGAATGCTGTTTGCTGAGAAACACGGGCTGCCTGTTGCATAGAGTGCGTCACAATAACAATGGTGTAAGACCCGCGAAGTTCATCAATTAATTCTTCGATTTTAGCTGTGGCAATCGGGTCCAGTGCTGAACAAGGTTCGTCCATCAACAAAATTTCAGGATCAACCGCAATGGCGCGCGCAATACACAAGCGTTGTTGCTGACCACCTGAAAGACCAGTACCTGGTTCCAGAAGTCTGTCTTTAACTTCTTTTAACAAGCCAACTTTTTCCAGGCTGGTTTCGACGATTTCGTCCATTTCAGCTTTGCCATTGCCAATACCATGAAGGCGTGGACCATAAGCAACATTGTCATAAATTGATTTCGGGAATGGGTTCGGCTTTTGGAAAACCATACCAATTTTAGCGCGAAGCAAAACAGTGTCGACTTGGTTGCTTAGAATATCAACCCCATCCATATGAATTTTACCCGTAACCGAGCAAATATCGATGGTATCGTTCATACGGTTCAAGCAACGCAAGAACGTTGATTTACCAC
>JABXIC010000197.1 GCA_013373265.1 Methylocystaceae bacterium
ATCAGGTTGCCGATGCTGGCCCCTTTGAGGTCAAATTTATCCGGCATGGCCTCATAAAACATTTGTAAATGCGTGCAAATCAAATTGCGCATGGGGTTTTTGATGATTTTGATACGCGCATCTTTGCCTGAAATCATGGCCTCAAGTTGGGCCAAAAGCTCTTTACGCTTGGCATCCTTGGGTAGACGATAGGTGAATAGCTGGTAGATTTCCGGGTGACCACTGATGGTGTCGTCCGCCAAGGCCATTAGGCGGGATCGTAAATCACCCACCGCTGGCATATCAAAAGCATGGCGCAAAATGGCAGAACTGCCCCCGCTATCAAAAGGGGTGACAAGGTGAATGGAATTGTGGGTATATTTCTTAAGCAGGCGGCTGATATCGGTCAGAGCCGACCCGCCTGAGAAAAACAGGATTTTCGGTCCCAATTCGGGTGCGCGCTCATAACGGCGGATACGAAGTAGGTCCGGAATTGTAACTTGGCGTGATATAATAATTTTTTTCATCTATCATATGAAATTGTCATAAAACTCGATTAGAATGCACATCTAATAAAGAAATATCTATAAACATTTTATAAAACTTTGAAGAAACCGGTCTGAATAATGCGTCTACCCAAAGCCGTCAGAGATAATCTTTTTTTTCTTTTGGCGGAAACAAGCACACAAATCGCCAACTTTCATGTTTTGCAGGAAACACAGGCACAAACCGTTGCCCAACGGATTTTGGATCGTCGTGGGTATACCTATAATCTGAAAATGCGTATTCACGATGGTTGTGTGGAAGCCCTGCGCCATGGCAGAAAAGGGCAAATCAATGTCTTTTCACTGCGCGCGGCTGAAGCCATTGCGTCTGATCTGGAACGCATCAGCAATCTGACGTTTGAATGTGTGCATCTGGTTGGCAATGTCAAAGATGTCAAAGTTCTCAAGAAAAATAAAATATCTTCCTTGGTCGATGAGGCAGCTGCCGGGATTGAATTGATTGAAAAAGCCATTGAGGAAGATGACACCAAAACAGCGTTGAAAATCGGCACGGTGGAGCGCAAGCTGGATCGACTTTATAACAGTGTCTTTCGATCCCACGTCAAAGATATACGCAAAAGTAAGCAGCCGGAAGATTTGATCACCGCCTTGTTTATCGCCCAACGTATAGAAGAAATCGGCGATGTGTTGTTGACGATTTCTGAATCGATCATGTCGGCCAAGCTGGGCCAGCCCATGCATATTGACCGTTTTCGCTCTTTGAAAACCGCGCTGTCTGACCTTGGCTTGATTGAAGCCGAGGTCGAACAATTGGCAGAAACAAAATCCGGCAGTGGCATTTCAGGTATTTCTGATGCAGCGACGGATGACGATGGCTATGTGGCGATTTTTAAGGATGGTAAAAAAGATAAGCTGAAAGAAGAGCGCGAAAGTGTGGAAAACTGGCATGAGATCTACCCCGGCCTTGCACCACAAATTTTATCTTATAAAAAACGCGGCAAAAATGCATCATTGCTGATAGAGCATTTGCCTGGTTCTACCTTTGAACAAATCCTGCTTTCTGAAACCGACAAGGTGTTAGAAAGTGCCATAACGACACTGACAAAGACCTTGAAGTCGGTTTGGAAAGAAACAAAGCGCAAGAAATCGGCGTCACCCAATCACATGGGGCAATTGACCAAACGCCTTCCTAATGTGCTGGAAATCCACTCTTCCTTCGAAATTGGGGCGATGAAGGTCGGGGATCAACAGATTAAATCACTGGCGGCGCTTATCAAGCATGCTGAGAAGTTGGAAAGCAAGATTGAAGCCCCTTTTTCAGTTTATATTCATGGCGATTTCAATCTGGATAATATTATCTTTGACCCAGATAGTCAGAAGATCAAATTCATTGACCTGCATCGATCCTGCTATCAGGACTATACACAGGATGTGTCCGTCTTTATGATTTCCAACTATCGCTTACAGGTTTTGGATCATAAGACACGGCAACGCATAGCGGCGATGGCGTTGCGTATGTATGACTTTGCGGCAGACTTTGCCCGCAAGAATAAGGACACGACCTTTGAGTTTCGTCTGGCCTTAGGTTTGGCCCGGTCTTTTATTTCCTCCACCCGTTTTATTTTGGATGCAGAATTGGCCAATGCGATGTTCTTGCGCGGCGTCTTTATTTTGGAAGCCATTGCGCAGCTTGATGAAAAAGATATCACGTCCATGCGCCTACCGATTAAGGAGTTGTTTAAATAATGAAAAAGAAAATTGCGGTTATCGGTATTCCAGGTAAATGGTCGACTGAAGTTCTGGCGGATGCGTTGGAAGAACGCACGGGCTTTCGCCTTGTGCTGGATATGGCAGATGTGCATGCGGATTTGGAAAGCAATACCTTGTGGGCGGGCGATGTGAACCTCTGTGAACTGGATGGTTTGGCGGTGAAGAAGATCTCTCAGGTTTATAGTCCGAATACTCTGGATCGAATAGAACTGCTGCGTCTTGCTGAAGGTCGTGGCGTGCGGGTCTTTTCTCGTGCAGAAACCATCATCCGCATGATTGATCGTTTGTCCTGTACGATGACTTTGCGCAATGGCGGTATCCCTATGCCGAAGACGCGTATTTGTGAAGATGTAAAAACCGCACTCGCCATTGTGCGTGACTATGGGGAAGCCGTCTTTAAGCCGCTTTATTCCACCAAGGCCCGTGGTATGTGCGTAATCAGTGCTGATGATGATGAAGACGTAATTATTCGCGAAATCGAGGCGTTTAAAACAGATAATCAGGTCATGTATATCCAACAAAAGCTGGACTTGCCGGGGCGCGATTACGGGATGGTCTTTTTAGGTGGTCAGTATCTGGGCACCTATGCGCGGGTATCACAAAGCGACAGCTGGAATACGACCATCCATAACGGGGGCAAATATGCCTTGTTTGAACCACCGCAAAGTACCATTGATCTGGCGGCCAAAGCACAGGCTTTGTTTGGGATGGATTTTACCACCGTTGATGTAGCCGATACCGAAGACGGCCCTATCGTTTTTGAAGTGTCGGCTTTTGGGGGCTTTAAAGGGGCAAAAGATGGCATCGGGATTGATGCCGCGTCCTTATATGCAGATTATATTTTATCGGAGATTGGCTGAGTTATGACAAATGCACAAACTATAGCGGACAAACTTTTAGCCGATGTCGTGATCAATGAAGGACGCATTGTTCTGGAATTGGAGGATTATAAAATATCCGTTCAATCCAATTCAGATGCTTTATTGGAAAAGCTTGGGACATACTTTGCCCATACCCTTGGTGGCGGGCAAAGTGATGTTAATGTCATCGCTATTGACGGCCCTGTCGTGGACTTGGGGGTTGAGTTTGAAGACTGGAAGCGTGAACCCGGTAAATCAGGACGCAAGGATGCCTTTTATGATCTTGCAGATGCACGGCTGATTCAGAAAGTCCGCACGGGTATGGTCTTTTTACAAAGCCAGGATCATTTGATCGCATCAGGTCCAAGCTTGGAGAATGATAATCAGATCATCAATTACATCAATGCGCAGTATATGAACCATCTACAACATCAGGGCGCGTTGATTTGTCATGCCTCCGGTCTTGTGCGCGATGGGCGCTGTTTGGGCATGGCGGGTTTTTCAGGCGGTGGTAAATCCACCTTGATGCTGCAAATGCTGGAAAAAGACGGCATGTCTTATCTGACCAATGACCGCTTATTCTTAAAAGGTGATCAGGCCATTGGCATTCCCAAGTTGCCGCGCATCAATCCGGGCACCATTATTAATAATGAAACATTGCGCCATATTTTAAGCGATGAACGCATTAAAGACCTTGAAGCCTTGCCTAAGAGTGAGCTTTGGGATCTGGAAGAAAAATATGATGTTTTTATCGATGACGTTTATGGAGAAGGTAAAATTGCACCCGTGGCCCAAATGGGCGGTTTTTTGATCTTAAACTGGGAGCGCGATGATACGGCACCTTGTCAAATCAAGCGTATTAATTTGGCAGAGCGTCGTGAACTTTTAACCCATGCCATCATGAAATCACCGGGGCCGTTTTATCAGTATAGCGATGGGCATTTCTTTAGCGATGAGACGGTGATGGATGAAGCGCCCTACCTTGACACCTTAAGGGATGTCCCCATTTATGAAGTGAGTGGGCGTGTTGATTTTGACTATGCCGCGCGATATTGCGTAGAGGAGCTGCAATGGTAAAACACCTTTTGATCCTGCGCCATGGGCACGCAAAAAACCAATCCAGTTATGGTGACTTTGGTCGTGAACTGAAAGACAAAGGCAAACGCAATGCCCAGCGCATTGGTGTGTGGTTGGCACAAAATGATTTGCGCCCCAAGCATGTGATCTCATCCCCGGCGGTACGTGCCAAACGCACGGCTGAAAAATGTGTCAAAACATCGGGGTTGAATGTCTCTGTCGTTAGTTTTGATGAACGACTTTACAATGCCCTGCCGCAAACGGTGTTGGAATTGATCAAGACCTGTCCGGCAGATGCAGAAAGTTTGATGATTGTCGGGCATAATCCCTCTCTTGAATCGGTGGTGGCAAAGTTAAGCGATGGCTATCACCCCATGTCACCGGCGACCTTGGCTCATTTTACGGTGGAAGGAGATTGGGCAGATTTAGCCAATGCCAATACAACGTTACAAAATTTGGTCTATGCCAATGAACTGCCCGAACTTTTCCCGTTTCCGGATTTAACGTCCAAAAATACGCGGGTGCGTCCGGCTTATTATTATACCCAGTCTTGTGTTGTGCCTTATCGTCTACATGAAGGGGACTTGCAGGTGTTGATCATTTCTTCCAGCAAGAAAAAACATTGGGTTGTGCCCAAAGGCATACATGACCCCGGTTTGAGCGCTCAGGCCTCTGCCGCGCAAGAAGCTTATGAAGAGGCCGGCGTGCACGGCACGGTTTCTGAGGACATGATCGGGCAATATAGCTACCCCAAATGGGATGCGACCTGTGAAGTCAGCGTTTTTGCGATGGAAGTCAATGCCATCTTGGACCCCGCTGAGTGGCAAGAAAGCCAGCGCCTGCGGCGATGGGTCACGGTGGAAGCCGCCGTTGACTTGATCAGTAATCCTGATTTGGCAAAAATTGTTTCTGGATTGCCTGTTTTTTTAAAAAAGGATGAGGCATGACAAGGCAATATGTCGCTTTTATCCGTCATGGGGATTATTTGCAGATCAAGGGGGCACCCAGTGCGTATCAACCTTTTCCCTTAAATGAAGACGGGGTGAACCAAGCGCGTGATGCAGCGGATGAATTATCGGCTTTGGCTGAAAAATATGATTTTGTCTTTGATCCGGTGATTAACAGCTCCACCTTATTGCGTGCATGGCAAACAGCAGAAGTTATCCGTCAAAATCTCGATGGTATTGCGCGCATCAGCAGCTTTGATGCTTTGGCTGAACGCAGTGTCGGGGCGGTGGCGAATTTGGATGCGCACTCTATTGAAGAGATATTGGAAATTGATCCGCGCTTTGAAGTGCCACCGAAAAACTGGAAATCAAACAGCCACTATCGTTTGCCCTTTATCGGGGCGGAATCTTTGATGGAGGCGGGCAAACGGGTTGCTGAACATATCAAAAAATCATTGATGCAGCCCAAAAGTGATGACGGGCAAAAACGGCTTAAACTCTTTGTTGGTCATGGGGCGGCTTTTCGTCATGCGGCCCATCATTTAGGAATACTGCGCTTTGAAGAAATCGCACCCTTAAGCATGTATCACGCCAAACCGATTGTGTTTGAAGTGCTGGAAAATGGCCAATGGCAGCATGTGGCGGGCCATTGGAAACAGCGCAAAACGACAGAAGAGTATACGGACTAAGATGACCAAGTTGAAATCAAGCCGGTTGGTGCCGCCCTATCAGGGAAAGTCATGGTTGGATGTGCCTTTGCCGCGCAAAGTCTGTGACTGGAGCCATGGTGGGCATAAATCGATCGCAAGTGATGACGGTGGTGCCAAGAAACTGGTAGAAGTTCTGGGTAAGCTTAATCAGGCAAAAGCGTGGAAGTTCCCCAAACGGCGTCATTTCTTTTTTTCAGATTTACATGGTGATCCGGAAGCGTTTGCGGCCTCTCTTGTGGCTTGTGGCGGGGTGAAGAAAACGGGGCCTCATCCCACCGACTTTATTTTAAGTGAGATCGGCAAAACGGCCAATTTCATCATTGGCGGGGACTGCTTTGATAAGGGGCCTAGCTCCCTTGATCTATTGCGCACCATTCATCATTTAAAGAAACAAGGCGCGCGCGTGCGCGTTCTGGCGGGTAACCATGATGTACGTGTTTTGTTTGGTATGGTTAGTGTGGGGAAAAAACAAACCGTGCGGAGTGAATATTTTTTTATCCGCACGGGACAAAAAATCATCCCCTTGTTGAAAGAGGTTGTGGAGGAATACCTGCAAGGCAAAAACGCTTTAAAGGGCATTCCTTCTAAAAAAGAATGTCGTCGCTTGC
>JABXIC010000121.1 GCA_013373265.1 Methylocystaceae bacterium
CGCGCCACCGGCATGAAAGATGGTGACTTTGATAAACCCATTATTGCTGTGGTGAACTCTTTTACTCAGTTTGTGCCCGGTCACGTCCACCTGAAAGACTTAGGCCAAATGGTCGCCCGCGAAATTGAAAAAGCAGGCGGTGTTGCTAAAGAATTCAATACAATCGCTGTTGATGACGGTATCGCCATGGGTCACGATGGTATGCTCTATAGCTTACCGTCACGCGACTTAATCGCCGATAGCGTTGAATATATGGTCAATGCCCACTGTGCGGACGCTATGGTTTGTATTTCAAACTGCGACAAGATCACGCCGGGTATGTTGATGGCCACGATGCGTCTGAACATCCCAACTGTTTTTGTTTCCGGTGGCCCGATGGAAGCCGGTAAGGTGACCATTGATGATGTGGAACATTCCCTTGATTTGGTTGATGCCATGGTTCAGGCCGCAGACCCGAACGTTTCTGATAGCGATATCGATGCGATTGAACGCAGCGCTTGCCCCACATGCGGGTCTTGTTCGGGTATGTTTACCGCCAATTCCATGAACTGTTTGACGGAAGCTCTTGGCCTGTCTTTGCCCGGTAACGGTACGATTGTCGCCACCCATGAAGATCGCCGTGAGTTATTCTTGCAGGCAGGTCGTACGGCGGTTGAATTGTGTAAACGTTATTATGAAAATGATGACATCACAGCAACACCACGCGGGATTGCCACTTTTGATGCTTTTGAAAACGCCATGACGCTTGATATCGCCATGGGGGGCTCAACCAACACAGTTTTGCATCTGTTAGCCGTTGCTCAAGAAGCGGGTGTTAATTTCACCATGAAAGACATGGACCGTCTGTCGCGCAAAATACCTTGCGTGTGTAAAGTTGCACCAAGTGTGCCGAATGTTCATATCGAAGATGTCCACCGGGCAGGTGGCATTATGGGTATTCTCGGGGCTTTGGATAGTGCGGGCTTGATCCATCGTGATGTGTCATGCGTTCATGCCCCATCCATGGGTGAAGCGATTGAAAAATGGGATATCGCACGCAGTACTGATGCGGAAATTCATAAAGTCTTTAAAGCAGCACCGGGGGGCATTCCAACACAGGAAGCATTCTCTCAAGCCGCGCGCTATCGTGAACTTGATGTCGATCGTCAAAAAGGCGTTATTCGCACGGTTGAAGATGCCTTTACCAAAGACGGTGGCTTGGCTGTATTATACGGCAATATTGCAGAAGATGGGTGCGTTGTTAAAACGGCTGGTGTTGATGAAAGTATCTGGACGTTTACGGGTACAGCCCGTGTTTGTGAAAGCCAAGATGAAGGGATTGCCCGCATTCTTGGTGGTGAAGTGGCTGCCGGTGACGTGGTGATCATTCGTTACGAAGGGCCAAAAGGTGGCCCCGGCATGCAAGAAATGCTCTATCCCACCAGTTACCTGAAATCCATGGGATTGGGTAAAGAATGTGCCCTTTTAACAGATGGTCGTTTTTCTGGCGGGACAGCTGGTTTGTCCATTGGTCATGCTTCGCCTGAAGCTGCGAACGGTGGGGCGATTGGTTTGATTGAAGAAGGGGATACCATTGAAATTGATATCCCGAATCGATCTATCAATCTGAAAATTTCAGATGATGAACTGTCAAAACGTCGTGCAACCATGGAGGCGCGTGGTGCGGATGCATGGAAACCTGCTAAACCACGTGAACGCAAGGTTAGTGTTGCCTTACAAGCCTATGCTGCCATGGCGACCAGTGCCGATAAAGGTGCAGTCCGGGACCTTAGTCTTTTAGAGAAATAGCACATAAAGACGTAAAAAAATAAAACCCGGCTTTAAGGCCGGGTTTTTTATTTCATACATTATTCGGTGTCTGGAGCATTTAAAATAGCATCCAATAAACCGGGAAAACAATGATCTAAATCATCTTTACGAATTGTATTGATCATATGTGTCCCTTGAGGTGACATATTAATAATACCGGATTCACGTAACACACGAAAATGATGAGATGCAGTCGATTTGGGCATGTCGTTTAACAAATTTAATGCCGTACAGGTTTGTCCACCTGTTCGCCAAATTTGTTTAACCACTTTCAAACGTACAGGATCGCTGAGTGCGTGGAGGACTCTGGGTAAGCTCAGGCTGTTTACATCGGGGTGCATTGGTCTTCTCATAAATTCATTTTAGTTTAATTATATTCTTAATACAACTGTTCTAATAATTTAGAACAAATGAACTTGACGTCCGTAAATCTTCCTCGTACGTTAGTTCTATAATTTTGGAACAATAAAACTTAAGAGTAGGAAATTACGATGACAATGTCACACTTAGACCAAGTTGCGGTTATAACGGGTGGTTCAACGGGTATTGGCTTTTCTATTGCCGAAGAGCTCATCAGAAAAGGTGCAAAGCGCGTGTATATTACAGGGCGCACCGAAAAAACATTGAATGAAGCGCAAGAAAAATTAGGAGAAAAGGCTCTTACTATCGTTTCTGACGTTTCTAAACTTTCTGATGTAGAAAAAATAAAAGGAATCATTGAAGAAGAGGGATATTCTTTAGATATGATTTTTGCGAATGCAGGTATTGCTGAAAAAAACACATTCGGACAAACGACACCGGAAGAGTTTGATAGAACTTTCAACATAAACGTAAAAGGCGTCTTTTTTACTGTTCAGACTCTTATGGGATTATTGAAAAATGAAGGGAATATCGTTTTAACGGGCTCTATTGTAGGTAATAAAGGGATGCCGAATTTAAGTTTATATAATGCTTCAAAAGCTGCCGTACGTTCTTTTGCCAGAAGTTGGGCAAGTGATTTAAAAGAACGTAAAATTCGTGTCAATTCGATAAGCCCAGGAATGACTTACACACCTATTATGAAAAACGGCTTAAAAATGGATGATGCTGAATTGACTGCTTTAAAAGAATTTGCTGTTTCTGCGGTCCCGGCGGCGCGGATTGCTGCGCCAGAGGAAATTGCGAGAGCTGCAGTTTTTCTTTCTTCGCGTGATGCCAGTTATATTAATGGAATCGAGTTTACGATTGATGGGGGATACTCTCAAATATAAGAACCATTCCAGCAGGTAGGAAATCTTAACTACCTAGATATTTGTTCGGATTGACTGGATTCATGCCCCGGCGAATCTCAAAATGTAACTGGGGCGTGGTCACGCCACCAGAACTTCCAACATTTGCAATGACTTGGCCTTTTTTAACCTTCTGCCCGCGTTTGACCAACAACTTGTCATTATGGGCATAAGCGGTAATCCAACCACCTGCATGTTTAACCAGCACCATATTACCAAAACCGCGTAATTCATTGCCACTATAAGCAACGACGCCATGTTCAGCAGCTTTTACGGCAGAGCCGCGCTTGGCCAAAATATTAATACCGTCATTGCGTAAGCCTTTATCTTTTGTTCCAAAGGATGAAATGATCTTACCTTTTAAGGGCCAGGAAAAACGGCTGCTGGAACGTGGTGGTGGTTTCGGGATGGCCTTTTTACTGATGCGTGGTGTTTTTTTTGCAACCGTTGAGGGCTTGGGCAGCGGCGTCGTTGTAACACGCGCGCTTGTTGTTGGGGCATTTAAAGATTTTGATGCCGTTGTCAGGTTACTGGTGCTGGGTAGCTTCAGCCGTTGACCGGGAATAAGGGTAAAAGGTGGTTTAAGCTGATTGATCTTTGCTAAAGTATAAACGTCCGTGCGGTATTCACGCGAGACTGAATAGAGCGTATCACCGGGTTCGATGTGATGAACCGGATCTTGAGGCAGGTGCAACCTTTGACCTGTTCTTAAATGAAAGGGCGGTTTTAGATTGTTGGTATCGATGATGTCACGTACAGAAACATCTGTTTTGCGTGAAATTGCATAAACAGTATCGCCTTTTTGTACAAGAATCGTCCCCGGTATTTCACGGATATCCTGACGTTTGACCGTGACCTCTTCAGAAGAAGGCGGGGTGCCATAGCTGCGTGTACCAGTCCCTTTTGAGGGGACCTCCACCCAGCCACAGGACGCCAATAAAATGCAGACACAAGCCAATGATGCGTATTTTCGATAACCAATCATGTTGCGGATTATGCCCAAGGCGAACGTCGCTTTCAATTTTATTCTGGCAAACCGGGGATAAGAGGGACAAATCGGACTTCCACCAACTCTTCCACATCAAAGCCTGTTTCAGTACGGGTGACGCGGATCAGCCATTGACCGGAGGTATCTTCACCAATCGGTGCGACCATGATCCCGCCAATAGCCAACTGATCGGCAAGGTCAGGGGGCACATCAGCAGCAGCTGCTGTCACCATAATACGATCAAAAGGTGCTTGTTCTTTCCAGCCTTTCGTCCCATCACCAGCTTTGGACACAATATTAGTTTGCCCAAACTTTTTAAAACGTAGTTCTGCTTGGTCTAAAAGGGGCTTATGACGTTCAATGGTATAAAGGCGACGACATATTTTTGCTAAAACAAGCGCCTGATAGCCAGAACCCGTGCCCACTTCCAAAACTTTCATGCGGTCACTAACCTTTAAGGCTTCGGTCATAAGAGCGACAATATAGGGCTGGCTTAGGGTTTGGTTATAACCAATGGGTAAAGCAATATTTTCATAAGCCTGATCGTGAAAAGTCTCACTGACAAAATCTTCACGTGGGATCCGTTCAAGTGCGGACAGGACTTTTGTATCTGTAATGCCTTGGCGGCGTAGTTCCATTAAGAGGCGGATTTTTGAAGCATGGACACTCATGTGAGATTCTCTTGCAATCTGTCCAGCATTTTATAATCAGTAAAATCTAAAGAGATAGGCGAAACGGAAATGGATCCATTGACCACAGCATGCAGGTCTGTACCTTCATGGAAATTTTCTTCGGATCTAAGCGCTCCAATCCAGTAATATTCTTCCCCACGTGGGTCGCGCCCAACAGCAAGATCGTCGCCGATTTTACGTCGACCTTGACGGGTATATTCAACGCCTTTGACAGATTGATGGACCACATCGGGGAAATTAACGTTCAACAATGTATTTTTGGGCCAACCGATTTTAACCAGATTTCTTAATAGGTCTGGCCCGTGATTTTCGGCTGTTGACCATTTAACCCGGTTCGGGTCTTCATAATATTGTGAAAAAGCAATCGCTGGCACGCCCAGAAGGGTGGCTTCCATCGCAGCCGCAACGGTGCCGGAATAGGTGATATCTTCTCCCAGATTACCGCCTCGATTAACACCGGATAAAACAAGGTTTGGTTTGCAATCTTTCATGATCTCGTTCATGGCAAGCAAAACACTATCGGTTGGGGTGCCATCTACGCTAAAGCGCTTGTCTGAATGTCGATGAATGCGAAGGGGGCGGCGAAGCGTAAGGGAATGGCCTGTGGCGCTTTGTTCCGTTTCCGGCGCAACCACCCAAACATCGGGGCAAACTTCCTTGGCAATATGTTCAAGAACCTTCAAGCCCGGCGCATGAATACCGTCGTCATTCGATATCAATATCCGGGCTTGTGACAAGTCTATCATTTGTTCGGCTCAATAACCTCAAGTCCACCCATGTACGGGCGCAAGACTTCTGGTACGATCACACTGCCGTCAGCTTGTTGATAGTTTTCCAACACAGCGACGAGGCAACGACCTACAGCAAGGCCAGAGCCGTTCAGTGTATGTACAAACTGTGGTTTCTTTTCACCTTCTGCGCGATAACGCGCTTTCATGCGACGTGCCTGAAAGTCACCTGTTGTAGAACAGGATGAAATTTCACGGTATCTATCTTGACCCGGCAACCAGACTTCAATGTCATAGGTACGACGTGCAGAAAAGCCCATGTCGCCTGTGCAAAGTGTAATCACGCGATAGGGCAGTTTCAGACCTTGAAGGACAGCTTCTGCGCAACCCGTCATGCGTTCTAGTTCAGCATCAGAATCTTCAGGCTTTACAACCGACACCATTTCAACTTTGGTAAATTGGTGCTGGCGGATCATGCCACGTGTATCTTTACCGGCAGAGCCTGCTTCTGAACGGAAACACCATGTCATGGCGGTGTAGCGTCTTGGCAAGTAACCTTCTGACAGGATTTCCCCATTGACGATATTGGTCAGGGGAACTTCAGCCGTTGGGATCATCCAAAAACCTTCTTCTGTTCTGAACAAATCTTCAGAGAATTTAGGTAACTGGCCGGTGCCGTACAGGGCGGCATCTTTCACCAAGGCAGGGGGATTAACCTCTGTATAGCCGTGTTTCATGGTGTGCAGATCGAGCATGTAAGATGCAAGCGCGCGTTCCATACGGGCAAGCGCACCGGACAACAACACAAAGCGTGAACCAGAAAGCTTGGCGGCTGTTTCAAAGTCCATCTGGCCGAGTTGTTCACCGATATCAAAATGTTCTTTAACGGCAAAATCAAAAGAGGGGATATCTCCCCATTTACGGATTTCAACGTTATCATCTTCGTCTTTACCATCCGGTACATCATCTGCCGGAACATTTGGCAAGGACATCAGCGCATTCTCAAGTTCAAGGTCTTTGGCTTTGGATATTTCTTCCAGTTCAGCTTGTCTGGCTTTGGACTTGGAAACCTGTTCCATAATGTCGCTGGCATCTAGGCCTTGGCTTTTGGCAATTCCAATTTCTTTGGACAGCTTGTTGCGTTCTGCCTGAACTTCCTGAGCCTGCGTCAAAAGATCGCGGCGTTCTGTATCAAGGGCAATCAGTTTTTCGCTCAACGGTTCCAGACCGCGACGAGCCATTCCCTTGTCAAAGTCTGCAGGGTTTTCACGAATCCATTTAATATCAAACATAGGTTTGTGGCCTTAAGTCATGTTGAAGTCTGTTTCTTCAAATTCATCATCGTCATCATCTTCGATTTCATCGCCGCGTTTTCTTTCAACGCTACGCACCGAAATGATAGAGATTTCATAAAGCACAAGGATGGGAATTGCCAGCCCAACTTGTGAAATAATATCCGGTGGTGTCATAATCGCGGCTGCGACAAAGGTGACAACAACAGCATATTTACGTTTTGCCGCCAATCCCCGTGATGTGGCAAGCCCCACACGGGCCAGTAATGTCAAAACAAGAGGCAGTTGAAAGCTGAGACCAAAGGCGAAGATCAGCTTCATTACAAGGGACAAATATTCGTTTACTTTGGCTTCTAGCTGGATGGGAAGCGTGCCATCACCGCCCATTGTTTCAAAGCTTAAGAAGAATTTCCAAGCCAGCGGGAAGATGAAATAATAAACCAATGCCCCGCCCATGAAGAACAAGATCGGTGATAAAACCAGATAAGGGGCAAGAGCGGACTTTTCATTTTTATAAAGGCCTGGTGCCAAAAATTTCCAAAACTGTGTCGCAATAACCGGAAAAGCCAAGAAAAGTGCGGCAAAGAATGAAACTTTCACATAGGTGAAAAAGGCTTCATGCAAGGCCGTAAAGATCAAACGGCGATTGCCACCCATATCATGAAGAACTTGCGCAAGCGGGCGAACCAGAAATTCATAGATATCATTGGCGAAATAGTAACAAAAAAGAAATGCAACAAAGAGCGCCGCAATTGAAATGGTCAACCGCGTTTTCAGTTCGATCAAATGCTCCATCAAGGGCATTGTATTTGATGATGATTCCGGATCGTTCACGGCTTAGCTCTTTTTCTCTGGTGGGTTTTTCTGTGCTGTGGTCTCTGATTCCACAGCCTGCACATCATCACCACCGCTAACGGGGCTTGATGATTCTTTCATAGATTTGTTGAAATCGGCAGCTTCTTCAGAAAAATCCAAGGCTTTGTCCATCTCCCGATTAGGGTCGATGGTTTCTTGCATTTTTGCATTCAAATCCATGGTGCGGGCCGAACTGATCTGTTTTTTAACTTCTTCCAGTTCGGTCTCTTTGATCATTTCGTCAATGTTGCCTTGGAATTCGCGCATCATCGCTTTAATTTTGCCGATCATTCTGGCAACAGTACGCATGGCTTTGGGCAAATCTTTCGGCCCAATAACCAACACGGCTAAAACGACAATGGTGACGACTTCCGTCCAACCGATATCAAGCATCGATTCTATCCAGAATGTAGAAGGAAAAGGGAGTGATTACGCGTCTTTTTTCTCAGATGCATTATCGGTGCTTTCAGCCGGTGCAGCTTCGTCTTTAGAAATAGCAGCTGTATCTTCAGACTTGGCATCGGCTTCGCCTTCTTTCATGCCTTTTTTAAAGTTCTTGATACCTGAAGCGATATCTGTGGCCATTTTAGGAAATTTACCCAAGCCGAAAATTACTACAACAATCGCTAAAATAAGGACAAGTTGCCAAACGCCAATACCCATTCGAGGATCTCCAGATCATAAGTTTTAAAATTGTTTTGCGGATAATGGCAGATTGGTGCGCCCCAAGCAATGCCCAATTAAGAACTATTAACTGGCACGAAAAACAAAGGCACGTTCATAGTCCATCGTTGCCATTATCGATTCATTTTCCTTCGGTAAAAGTTGTCCGTCAACACGGGCGTGTAGATGCGTTGTATTGGCATTTTCATCTTCCAGCCTGATGTGTAGCAAACTTTCACGTCCCAAATAACGTGCGGCCATGATATGTGCTTTTTCGTTTGTGCCAATATCGTCCAAAACCCTTTGTATATTAATGTTTTCGGGCCTGACGAGCACGTCAACTTTTTCACCTTCTTTAAAACCTTTTGCTGGGACATAGCCTAAAACTGTTTTGGCCTGATCGTTTTTGATGACCCCTTTAAGGATATTGATCTCACCAAAGAAAGAGGCAGCAAAATGATCAACCGGTTGTGAATAAAGTTCTGTCGGTGTGCCATCTTGTACAATATTGCCGTCTTTCATTAAAATGATACGATCACCCATAAACATGGCTTCTTCCGGATCATGGGTCACCATAACAGCCGCAACGTTGGAACTTTTTAATATATGAAGGGTTTGATCACGTATTTCAGCGCGTAATCCCGAATCGAGACCGGAAAAAGGTTCATCCAACAAGATGATTCGCGGTTGCGGGGCCATGGCACGCGCGAGGGCAACACGCTGTTGCTGGCCACCTGAGAGCATATGGGGCAGGGCATTGGCATATTTTTCCATGCGGACTTGCGTGAGTACTTCTTGGACACGGTCTTGGATTTCACTTTTAGGAAAATCTTTCAAACCAAAGGCAACGTTCTTGAAAACATTGAGATGGGGAAAGAGTGCAAAATCTTGAAACAAGAATCCTATTTTTCGTTTTTCCGGTGGTAAAACGTCTGATCCGTCTGTCACAATTTGATCATCTATAATCACCCGACCATGAATCGGTGTTTCCAATCCGGCGCAAACGCGCAAAGTGGATGTTTTACCACATCCACTTGGGCCTAAAAGACAGACAAATTCTCCTCTGTCAACGCTCAGATTAATGCGGTTAAGGACGCAGAAACCATCAAAGGCGAGTTCGATATTTTCAAGTTTCAAAGACATCACTCGTTTCCTAATTCTGTTGACCGGGGCGGGATTTTGCAATTGTACGGCTGATCATAATCACCGGGATGATCCCGACAAGCACAATCGCCAATGCGGCACTGGATGCGGCGGCTAATTGTTCGTCACTGGCAAGTTCAAAGGTACGCACTGCCAAGGTGGTAAAATTAAAGGGTCGCATGATCATGGTGGCGGGCAGTTCTTTCATCAC
>JABXIC010000099.1 GCA_013373265.1 Methylocystaceae bacterium
AGAGCACTCCCTTGGTAAGGGAGAGGCCCGGAGTTCAAATCTCCGCGGCAGCACCATTTTCTTTAAGCTCCCAAGGTTTCCTTGCGGGGCTGTTTTTGTGTTTGGTTGTTGTGGGTTTTACTTTGGGATATGCTTGGCGCTCTTTTGAGATTTAAATTTGTGGCTGATACGGGAGCTATTTAGCTGTCATCGATTATTCTAACACTTGGAGACTTTGTTTTTAGATTATTTCAATTTTGATATTATTTTATGAAATTCCTTGCTATCTAAATGCGGGATGTTTTGCTGACGGGCAAATATTCGAGGCAAACGGACTAGGTTTAAATTGAATACCTTATCTTCGTTTATAAAGGTCTCATATGTTTTACCATTTTCCATAACATATGCTTCTGAGTCTATCTGGCTTTGGACAATGTGTTTTGTCGCGCAACCATAAGCAATTAGAGAAGTTTCTTCAAAGTCTTTTAGATAATTATTGGAATTTTTCCATCTGAGCATTTTGTTCAGGTCAACAATTTTATCAGGTACTTTCCATGGCCCTAAATTTTGCTCAATGATACTTTTCGCGAGTTTTAAGGTGAGGTCTGAAGATTTTTTGTAGAAAGTCGTTGAATCCATCCCAAAGCGTTGGATCATAGAATTCTTTGTTTCTCCTACTACGTCAAGGATGGCTCGTTGTGCAGTCATTGCATTGCGTAATATCCCACCTCTTTTAGTACCACTGTTATTTTGTCCTTGCTGCAAAGGAGAAAGGAAGTTTTGAATTTCTATTGGAGCATCAATTTTTTTCTTGGCAATTTTTTTTATTATATTCAAAAGAATAAAAAAGCGTGCTGATGCTTTTGGTGGTTTGAAGGTAATTATTTTTTCTTGTCTTTCTACTCCAAGCTGGTTTGTTAAATTTCGTAAAATGCTCAGTTGTTCAATGTTTTCGAATATCGTCAAAACAAATAAGAAAAGTTCTTCGCAGCTAATTCCATATTCAATGCATTCATAAATGGTCAGGTATAAACCTATAATATCTGAGAACGCTTCTTCGATAATTTGTCCTTTGAGTATATTGTGGATCTGGAAATTTCGAGATTGTCTTAAAGCTGCGCCGTTTAGCTTGTTTCCAACTATATTGTATTCAACATCAGGCCCAACATGAGGGTAGAAAAAACTAGGCCCATTTTTAAAAATGGGAACACTCTGTTGTGTTTCTTCATAAGCTCTATTGATTTCATCTACTGGAAAAGTCTTAAATTCGTTTCGATAGATGTGATGTCCAAACTCATGACCGAATACAAAACATGGAATAACGTGCTTAAGAATGGGTATTGTAGTCGCAAGTGTTTGGACCATAATAGGACGTGGGAAATGAGGTGCTTCACCATTTATTTCGGCGTATTTGAGGAGTGTCTGGTGTACGCCTTGGCTGATCCTTAATGCCGCATTTGGTTGGTTTTCTGATAGTAAAAGCTCTGATGCTCGAATGGAAAATTCAAGAAAATGAAAGATTGGATGTTCTATTTTTGCTCGTAAAGAATAAAGGAAGTTGAGTGCATTGATTTGCTCAAAATCGATGACGAGGATATGATTACCTTGAGAAGTGCGATATTCACTTGTCCATTCCACTGTACTTACTGGAAGGATTTTTAGGTTTTGGAGTTCATTCGGAAACTCATTTCTCAATCGGTTTACTTGTCGCCTGATGAAGTTTCTTTGATCCAACGAAATCGAGAATGCTGTTGTACGCCCCATCCTTAACGCAAGATTTTGTCTGATTTCTGGACCAAGTTGCCATCCAATTGTCATGGCTACTACTCTTAATGATTAATTTTCATTTTCCTTGATGATTTTCAATATTTTTTCAATATCTGTAGCAGACATATTTTTGAACTTATATTTACCAATTTGGACTTCGCCTTTTCGTGCGATCAGATAGCCTAAAATGGCTGAGATCAGTGTGCTGGAGTGTTCATAAAGTGGAATGAGCCATTCTGTTAATGTAAGAGCGTCAAATCCTTCAGTTTGTTCGGGCTTTGGAAGTTTATCATTTACCGAATAACCTGTTGCTATCCTTAATTCTTCCCAAATTTGTGTGAAGTCATCAGTTTTTTCTTCCGGTAGGCGAATAACTACAAAATTGTTTTTCATAAGAAGCACTCTTAAAAATTTATTTAATATATGTTTTTCACTTTATGATTAAATGCAATGAATATTTAAGTCAATATTTGGTACATAACGCATTTTATCTATTCGGGGGTGGAGACAGGCGAGTTGGTCGGAGTTCCGGGGTCAGCCACGTAATTATCTTTCTTGTCCTTTCATATGAGTTCGGGGACAGTTACTGATCTTTTATAATTCATCGTTGGTGCCCTCAAATAATCCGGTAACTGTCTCCGGAACTCGTTCAAACGTGTTTATGATGAAAAGTTTTGGTCGAAAATTTTGCCATAAAGAATGCGTTCGTTGTAAGACATTTGTGAAGAAATAGGAGAAGGAAGCAAGATGCTTGAGAAAATAGGTGTGGTCGCAACGATCAGCATACTGGCGAGTGCCATCATAAACGCTATCTTGCTTTTTCTTTCAAAAGGCATGGAGCCTGAAGGCGTTTGTGATTTTATCCCTGATACATCCGGGTTGTTTCCTCTGAATCCTAATGATGGCGGGGAAACGGTCTATAGCTGTAATTTAGATTTCTTGGAATTTGGGGGTAGTGTCGCTCTCTTAGGGGCAATGTTATTCTGCCTTGGTCTATTTATTTCTGGCGTGATCCGTTTTTTTAAATGATAAAAACAATTTTTGATTTCAGGTCTTCTTTTTTCGAAAATTGTTTGGTGCAAACCTGACTGAATTGGATGATAAAACGCAGAGGGATATTTTAAAGGGCCAGCATGATCTTGAGTTCAGGGGAAAGGTGCCGAATTATTTCAATGGTCATAGAAAATGGGCCCGCGCCGAAATAAATTCTCGAAACTGGCCCATCCTTTTTTGGCTTTTAAATTCTTTGGGATTAATGTGCGACGTTGACACCAAGGGTGTAGATCAACTGGCCGCCATAAAAGGCTGTTGCCAAAACAATGCCTGCGCAGGCCAATTCAACAACGGGGACAAGCGCCAGGACCGGGCCGCTTAATTTGATGTTACGCCACCAAAGCAAGGCGCGAAGGGCGCCCCATAGGGTGAGAACAGTTGCTAAAACCATGCCCAGCATTTCATGGGTTTCTGCAATGTCGCTATGAAAACCGCGATCTTCGGCAAATTCCAGGGCAATGTCACCAAATTGGAAAGCAATGAGGGCGAAAACTGCGGCTGAAACAGCCAAGCCTGCTGACACATTCCCATAGGCTGTGCGCCCGGTGGACAGGCTGCCACGGGTGATGGCGATGAGGTCTAAAGCCGCCAACGTCAAGACAAAGACGATGGGAAAATGTACAATGATGGGGTGAATATGTTGAATGGGAAGCATGGCCGATAACCTGTTCAGTTGAAAAATCCAGACAAAGAAATATAAAATTCCTGCAATGACTGGATAAGCTAAAGCGGGGAGCTGACAGGAACCTGAACAGATTGCATCAGCCGCCAAAAGTGCTGCCATTCATGCCGCCACTTCCATCTAGATTTATACGAATGCACACTCGAAAAATAGGGAAGAATATGCTTTGATTGAGGCAAATCAGTATATGCAAAATCTTCTTCCAACAGGAATATAAACGATGGCACTAGAGAAAGAGTTCGTCGCCCATATTGTTGAAAATGCAGACAATGGGGTGCGTGCTTTGGTGGGAACGCAGGTTCAGGGGCAAATGGTCACGCCCGATATGAAGCATACCTTTAACATTGGCCATGTTTTGAATGCGAAGAGCCGTAAAATTGTTGAAAAAGCACTTAATAAAAAACGCCTTGGGTGTGAGTGGCATGAAGATAACCAGCATTACAACTGCTGGGACTTGGACTCGTGCCGCGATTGAGCCATTGTATATTGATGAATTCTCAAATTATTTCAAATCTGATATCATTTCCAGTTAGTACAATTGTAGGGTTAGGGTCATGGTACGATCCGTGTTGAGCATGCTGTGCGTGATGCTTTTTGTTATGTTTTCTTGTAATGGGTTTGCACAAAGCAGGAAGCAAATATCGTTAGCGTGTAATGAATTTCCGCCCCATAAAATGGCAAACTCACCAGATGGGTTGTTAGGGTTTGATGTTGATATTTTAAAACATATTTTTGAGAAGATGGATTTTGATTTGTCCATTACCTATTTCCCCTGGAAACGCGCCTTGGCAAATACAAGGGAGGCGCAAGTCGACGGTTTATGTTCCTGCTCAAAAAGTAGAGAACGCGAAGATTGGTTGTTATATACAGATCAATTAGGGACTGTGGGGATCGGTTTTTTTTACCGGAAAGGTTTCAATGTTCTGGCGATGTTGGACACAAAAAGAGGGCAAAATGCCACTGTTGCTGTGGTGCGTGGATATGTTTTAAGCAAGGAACTACGTGAGCAATCTTTTCAGCCTATGCATGTCAATGATGATGAAACGGGTATAAGAATGCTGTTGAATGGTCGTATTGACACTTTTTACACGTATCGTGATACAGGGCATTACTTTTTGTCTAAGTTAAGAAGCGCTAAAGATATCCAATATATGGAAGTCAGAGAGTCGCCTTATTACACATGTTTTCGAAAAAGTTTACCTGATGGTGAAAAGATACTGCATCAGTTTAATGAGGAACTTAACGTACTGCATAAAACGGGTGAGTATGAGCGGATTAAAGATCGTTATAGATAAAAGGCATTATCAACATTAAACCCCAAAGGGGTGGACATTATATTTAATAAAAACTGCGCCGGGGAAAGAGATGCCTTACAGTATAAATCACATTCAGGATGCCGTAGAGATCGCATGGCAGGGGAAGTTTGATTATAAAGAGTCGACTTCATTTAAAAACATGACCCATGAAATATGCCAACAAGATATTAAGTTGCTGGTCCTGAATCTGTCTGATTGTGACTATATTGATTCAGCAGGGTTGGGGCTGTTGATGATGGCGCGTGAAATGTCCATGGTTAAAGACATTTATTTTAAAATTACCGGGGCGCATCATCAAGTTTTAAGAATGCTTGAAGTCGCACAATTTGGTGAAATCATAGATTTTGAACATTGCACCCGGGAAGGGGTGATTGATCTGCTTGAACAGATTGCAAAGGCTTAAGTTGTGGCTCACGTTAAGGGCAGTTTTTTTAAGTAAATGCATTTAAACATGTTTAGCGAAATTTATGTATTGAATACGTTTGGTACACCTACCACATAAGGTAGAGTTTATATCTTATGAATATTTTTAGGTTTTGGATTTAAATGACGTTTATGTTGAAGAATAGATCCGTTTTTATTGCTTCTACGATTTTAGTCGCACTGATTTCTATTGGCGTTTTATTCTATTACGTTTCTGAAACTGAAAAACGGTCTGACGAGGTCAGCACTCTACTGAGCAACCAGCTTGAGAGCGTTTCACAAAAAATGGCCCTGTTGGGGGACCTGAATGCTGAAACCGGATACGGCGGTTTTATTCATAACTTCAAGAACTATGTTTTACGCAGAGATCCCGCTTATAAAGAACGTGCGCTTGAAAATTATGATAACATTATCGAAAATATCTCTTTGCTACGAAAACTTGCTAAAACACAAGCTGAACGCAACGCATTGAGTGATATTCAAGAGACTGTTTCAGCCTACTATAAACGTTTATATGTTTTGAAACCCGGTCTTGAAAAAGGGAATATCTTTAAAGACGATATTAAAGTGAAAGTCGATGATTCTGTGGCTGTCGCGGCGTTTGAGTTTCTTTACAGCGTTATTCATCAAAATTCAAAATCAGCATTGGTGCAGGCAAAACAGAAACAAGCGCAAACTGCAGGGTTTATTCAATACGGATATATCCTGATTTTTGCCATTACGGTGGTGGCTTGTTTATTCATTGTTTTGATCAATCGATTACAGGATGCGCATGCACGTGAAAAAGGTGCCAATGAGGCAAAAAGTCAGTTCTTATCAACCATGAGCCATGAAATCCG
>JABXIC010000204.1 GCA_013373265.1 Methylocystaceae bacterium
ATACCCTTCGATGAGACGCGCAATTATGTTCAGCGAGTTTTGGAAAATATTCAGGTATATCGCTATCGACTGAAAGGCGCGAAAGTGTCATCCTCCTTAGAAGAAGACTTAAAACGCAGAGGGACAACCAAATGACTCAAAAGTTGGAAAATATTAAAGCCTGTGTGTTTGATGCCTATGGAACTTTATTTGATGTTGCCACGTCTGCCCGCAGTTATTCGGAAGAAATTGGCCAACAATGGCTGGATTTTTCTGCCATGTGGCGTAAAAAGCAGGTGGAATACACATGGTTGCGTAGCTTGATGGGAGAGTTTCGCGATTTTTGGCATGTAACGGGTGATGCGTTAGATTTCACGATGGAAACCTACAATATGTACAACCCAGCCTTAAGAGCAAAGCTCATGGAGATGTACTTGAAACTCTCGCTTTATCCGGAAGTGAAGAACGTTCTGCAAAAGATTAAAGGCCGGGGGATTAAAACAGTGCTCCTTTCCAACGGGTCACGTTCGATGCTGACGTCTGCGGTGCGCCATGCTCAAATTGAACACCTCTTGGATGGTGTATATTCTGTTGATGAAGTTGAAGTCTTTAAGATTCATCCGGCTGTTTATCAGCTTGCTGTCGACAAGTTAGGCATAGAAACAGAAAACATTGCTTTTCAATCCGCGAATTCTTGGGACGTGGCAGGGGCATCGGCAGCTGGTTTGCAAGCTGTTTGGATTAATCGGTTTGGTCAAAAAAGAGAAAAGTTGGGCTTTGAGCCAAAATGTGAAATTCGTTCATTGATGCAACTGCCAGATTTAATTGTGGAGTAAAGCGTTTGGATTATTTAGAAAAAACCGTGTCGGCACAGGATGGCTTGCGTTTATATGTGCGCGACTATCGTCCGACTAAAGTAGCGGGGCGCACGGTTTTTTGTTTGTCCGGTTTAACGCGAAACTCCGCTGACTTTGATGAGCTTGCCCCTCTTTTGAAAGACAAGGGACATCGTGTTGTCACGCTGGATTATAGAGGGCGTGGACAATCTGATTATGATGCCAACTGGTCAAATTATGTCCCGGAAACATATGTGTCAGATATTTTTCAGGTCAGCGCTGCTTTGGGACTTCATGATTGTATTATGATCGGCACCTCTCTTGGTGGCTTGCTGAGTATGGCTATGTGTGTGGTCTCTCCCGGGCTTGTACATAGCGTTCTTCTGAACGATGTTGGGCCGGATTTGGACGAAAACGGTATTGAAAAGATTGTGGCCTATACCTCTGATGGGAAGAGTGTCGCAAGTCTGGACGAAGCGGTTGAAAAGCTGAAAAGTTATTATAAAGGCGAGTTAGGCTTCGTGGATAAAGATTGGCGACATGTCGCTAAGAAAACATATAAAATGGAAAACGGTCGCTATGTGCCAAACTGGGATGTAAAAATTGCTCAAGCAATTTCCGTTAGTCCAAAAGAAAAAGAAATCAAGGACTTATGGCCCTACTTTATGGCTTTAGGGAAACGCCCCGTTTTGGTTATTCGTGGCAAAGAGTCGAGTGTCTTTCGTCATGAGACCTATGAAAAGATGTGTGGTCTCTTGCCGAATATTTCCGGTTTGGAACTGGAAAATGTCGGGCATGCACCAACTTTGGGTGAAGACAAGGCGTTGGTTGCAATATCAGACTTTATCACCCAATAAAAAAAGGCCCGCAAATGCGGACCTTCTTAAAAAGGTATGTTTTATAAGATTATGCAGTCGCTTTTGCTGTTGTTGGCGATGGTGCGGTGCTGTTTGTGCTTGCTGGTTTTTTGTCAGCTGGCTTAGGCCCGTCCTTTGTGATCTTGAGGTCAGTTTTATGACTCTGCTGAAATTCACCGTCGGCCAGACGTTTGCAATGGCCTTCTAGGAAGGCACCTGTTTCAATTGACAGATTGTCATGTAGGATATCACCAACAACATGTGAACTTTTTGCGAGGCTTACGTTTAAGGCTTTGATTTGTCCGTCGACCTTACCGTGGACACGAACGGATTCAGCAACGATTTCGCCTTCGATCAAGGCTGTCTCCCCTATCAGAAGTTCTTTTGTCTGAATATCGCCTCTGACAGTTCCATCAATCTGAATTTCGCCATCACTCACCAAGTTACCTGTAATGACAAGGTCTGCACTGATAATAGAGGGCGGAACACGTTTTTTAGGGCTCGTAGAAGCGCTAGCATTTGAATTCGTTTTTTTAGCCTTGGAAAACATTACGTCCTGCCTTGATAAATTTGTAAGGGTCTACGTTTTTGCCATTGACGCGTACTTCATAATGCAAATGTGCACCAGTACTACGCCCAGTACTACCGACGAGACCGATTTGGGTTCTGAAATCGACGTGATCACCCTTCTTTACGAGGATTTTATGTAAATGCCCATAACGGGTTTCAATGCCATTACCATGATCAATGGTAATGAAACGACCATAATTCCCTTTCCAGCCTGCAAAAGTTACAGTGCCGGGTGCGGTGACATAAATGGGTGATTTTTTAGAAGCAGCCATATCCAGACCATAATGTACGGCCCAACGGTTATTGACCGGGTCGCGGCGTTTACCAAAACGACTGCTGATATAATAATAGTCCAGAGGCTGCGCCAAAGGAAGGGATTGTCTGATTTGTTGCAGACCTTGCCAACGTGATAAGTGCTGATCAACATGGTCAAGGCTGGTGTTTTCAACTTCATTTAGGTCTTCACCATCTTTTGAAACCGCCGCGATAAAGGGACCGCCAGAGGCTGATGTATCTTCATCAAGATGGGTTAACATTTTGTCAGGGTCTAAGCCGGCTGTTGTTAAAATGGATTCAATGTCAGCAATCTCATTACTCGCCTGATCTGTCACTCGTTGGATCAAATCTTCCTGGCTGTGATTGAGACGCGCCATTTGGACTTCGAGATTTTGCAGTTTTTCTTCAAGCCGTTTCTTTTGCAGGCGTGCCGTATTGCGTTCCGCAATCGCTGTTTGTAAGTCCATTTCCTTGAGGGAAAGGTCACCTTTTAACGAGTAATTTCGGCTGGCAAGTTCTTGCATAGATTCTTCAATAGAATGAAGCTGGGTATTTAGATGTAAACGCGCAATCTGAGCTTCTTTGCGTGCCGCTGCTGCCGATATAAGCTTATCTTCTTTCTTGGTGACATCCTTATCTATACTGGCAACCAGCATAGAGTGATTGGCTTCAAGTTCGTTGCTGATGTTGGTGAATTTGTTTTGGTATTCATTGACCTCGGTCAACAGACTGCGATAGGCAACTTGGACGCTGAGAATTTCTTGATCTTTTGCAAGTAATTCTGAATCATGAAGAAAATGTGTTACTGTTGTGTAGCTGGACCAGCTTATAAACGAAAAAACAACAGATGCGATAGACATCTGAAGGCGTTTAGAGGCGCGGAGGTATTTGATGTCACCATCAGTGCGCAAAACCAGTTGGCGTTCTGGGAAATATTTATCGGTTATTTCGACGGTCTTATTTTTTAGAACGTTAAACCGTGTTACTAAATCTTTCATGTGCCCCTATTCGCTGCAGTAGACGGTGCCTAGTCATATTCTGTTTTTATTCAAACCTTTATACGGTCTGTTTTTGTGGAAATCAATCATCAAATATTCAGTGGAACATCTCAAAATCTCCGCATTTATACAGTGATTTTATTGTCAACGCTATGCCAATAATAAAAAAAATGAAAAATCTTTCACATTTTAAGGCTGCCCCATTTATGATGTATTAAACTGACGATTACTATAGTGGGAATGACTTCGTGCAAAAACAAACTCTTAAACGGGACTTTATTCTGTCTCCAGCCGGTATTTTAGCAACTTGGTTTGGGGCTGGCTTGATGCCTTTCGCTCCGGGCACATGGGGCTCTCTTGCGGCTTTACCCTTTGCTTGGTGCATACAATATTATACGGGATGGGTTGGCTTAACGGTTGCAAGTGTGCTGATCTTTTTAATCGGTTGTTGGGCTTCCAACGTTTTTGAAGCCAAAGCCGGCGTAAAAGACCCCGGTGCCGTGGTCATTGATGAAGTCGCCGGACAATGGATGGTCTTGATCCCCGCAGGGCTTGACCCCCTGCTCTATCTGATTGGTTTTGTTTTGTTTCGCGTGGCGGATATTTTTAAACCATGGCCTGCGTGTTGGGCAGATAAAAATGTGCATGGTGGCATAGGGATTATGCTGGATGATGTGTTGGCCGCGATTTATGGAATGATCGCAATTTACTTCCTTAATATTCAGCTATCGGGGATGTGACATGGACTTTGAAGATATTGCAACAGAAGTATTAAATGCTTGTCGTGAAAAAAGCCTGACGGTTTCAACAGCTGAATCCTGCACAGGTGGGCTGATCGGGGCGACCTTGACGGCTGTTTCAGGGTCAAGTGATGTGGTTGATCGTGGTTTTATCACCTATTCCAATCAGGCGAAGCATGAGATGCTGGGTGTTTCATCGGCATCGTTAGATCAATATGGCGCGGTCAGTGAAGTGGTGGCGCAAGAGATGGCTGAAGGTGGTGTTGTTAAAGCAAACACCGGGCTGTGCGTTGCTGTTACGGGTATCGCGGGTCCGACAGGCGGGACGGCACAAAAACCGGTTGGTTTGGTTTATATATCTTGTGCCAAGAAAGATGGGGTAACCGTTGTTGAAAAACATGTTTTTGCAGGCACACGCGATGAGGTGCGCCAACAAACGGTTAAACGGGCTTTGGAATTACTGAAGGATCAGGCTTTGGCCCCATAGAGAGCAACTGCGCGTTTTTCAAAGGCTGACATCATAAGCTGTACGGCTTCATTAAAAACCGCCCCCATGACTTTTTGCAATAAGGCGGAGCGGAATTCAAAATCGACGAAAAAGTCGATGGTACAGCCACCATCCGGTTCTTCTTCAAAACCCCAATGGCTGTTTAAATATTTGAAGGGGCCGTTTTTATAAACAATCTTGACCTCGCGATTGGGGTCAAGAGTCACCTCGGATGTATATTTTTCCCGAATCATTTTAAAACCGATGACCATATCGGCCAGCATATGGTTGCCGTTGTGTTCGCGCACACGGGTAGCCACGCACCAGGGTAAAAAATCCGGATAATTTTCTACATCGGCAACCAGATTGTACATCTGTTCAGCTGAGTAAGGACAATATTTTCGTTCTGCATGCGTGGGCATAGAATTAATTTACGCTTTTTGTTTCGCCAATTGGTCTTCACGGGCGGCGCGCAATTTGGCAAAATCATGATCAGCGTGATAGCTGGATCTCGTCAGCGGTGTCGATGAAACCAGCAGAAAGCCCTTACGTTTGGCAATTTTTGCATAGTCTTCAAACTCTTCCGGCGTAACGAAGCGATCAACCGGTGCGTGCTTCGGTGTAGGTGCTAAGTACTGCCCAATGGTGAGAAAGTCAACATCTGCACACCGCATATCATCCATAACCTGAAGAACTTCTTCTTTGGTTTCACCCAATCCAACCATAATACCGGATTTGGTAAATATATGTGGGTCTAACTCTTTTGCCTGTTGCAGAACACGTAAAGAATAGAAATAACGCGACCCTAACTGTACGGTTGGAAACAGGCGCGGCACGGTTTCTAGGTTATGGTTAAACACATCGGGTTTTGAAGCGATAACATGCTCTAATGCCTCTGGTTTCCCTCGAAAGTCCGGTGTTAAAATTTCAATGGTGGTTGTTGGTGATTTTTCGCGGATACGTTCTATGCATTGCACAAACTGGTCTGCCCCGCCGTCATCAAGATCATCACGGTCTACAGAGGTAATCACCACATGTTTTGCCCCCATGGTCGCAACAGAGATGGAGACATTTTCAGGTTCCATCGGGTCCGGTGCGTTGGGTTTACCGGTGATCACGTTGCAGAAAGTGCAAGCGCGGGTGCAAATTTCACCCAAAATCATGAAAGTTGCGTGTTTGCGTTCCCAGCATTCACCAATATTGGGGCAAGAGGCCTCTTCGCAGACCGTGTGCAGCTTTTTGTCGCGCATCAGTTTGCGGGTCTC
>JABXIC010000292.1 GCA_013373265.1 Methylocystaceae bacterium
AGGCAAAACTGGAATATTGAGAACGTATGAAAGATACAGTTGCTAATCATTTACTGACGCACAATGGTGGTTTCGTCAGAACTGATCTTTATTGCCCTCGCAATTTTGCCAGTTCTTTTTCAGCGACATCAACACGCACAGTCCCGGCTTTTACAAGAATTTCAGCTACAATATCAATTTCCTCTTTAATACCACCGGCCATAGCCACAATGTTTTTTGCATGTAACCCCATATGCCCTTTTTGAATGCCTTCAGTTGCCAGAGCACGCATGGCGGCAAAGTTTTGCGCCAGACCAACAGCTGCAATTGTTCTGGCAAGGTCAGTGGCACTTTTGGTACCCAAAATCTCCAGATTTGTCTGTGCAACGGGGTGGATTTTAGTGGCCCCGCCGACCAAGCCAACAGGCATGGGAACTTCGATGGAACCGACAAGGCTCCCTTCTTTATCGACTTCCCATGTGGTAAGGCTGGTGTAGCGCCCAGAACGTGCTGCATAGGCATGGGCACCAGATTCAACAGCGCGTGTGTCATTGCCTGTTGCCAGAACAACGGCTGAAATGCCGTTCATGATCCCTTTGTTATGGGTGGTGGCGCGATAAGGATCAGTCTCAGCAAAGTAATATGCTTGCATCATCGCATCACGCACACTTTCCCCACCCAAATCCTCTAAACGCCATGTGGCGCGCGCACGCGCAATTCTTTGATCAGCCAAGTTAGACAGAATACGTAAATATGTCCGTCCTCCCGTCCATTGTGCAATAAAAGGGGCGAGTTTTTCCGCCATAGTATTGACCGTATTGGCCCCCATGGCATCGCGTGTATCAATAATAATGTGAGTAATGACCATTGGCCCATCTTTACTATCAATAACACGGACTTCCACATCGCTAAACCCACCGCCCAATTTGATCAAAACCGGATCGGCTTCGTTGCAGATTTCTTTGATTTGGTCACGCTGTTCTAAAATTTTGATACGTGCCGAAAACGGGTCAGGACAGTCAACAAGCTGGATTTGCGCAATCATGAGCGAGCCTGTCATGGAAGTCGTAAAACCGCCACTGGCACGGCATTGCCGCGCCGCATTACAGACGGCTGCCACGACAGAAGATTCTTCGGATGCCATAGGGATCAAGACATCTTTACCATCCACAATCATGTTCGTCGCAATCCCAATTGGAATGGGCATAGTGCCAATGGCATTTTCGATCATGCGATCCGCCACATCCATAGGCAGGTTGCCACTATCAATAAAGGTATCTAAAGAAGCAGAAGGAATACCGGCATGTTCAGCGACTTTTAGGACACGTTCCTCAACAGATAGTTTGTGAAAACCGGAAATACGTGAATTAACAGACATGATTAACCTCTTATTTTTAGTGCCCGGTCATGAAATTTGGCAACCACGTCACCAAACCGGGGAACAAGACAAACAGGATGAGAGCGAAAACTTGCAACAGAAAGAACGGAATGACGCCGCGATAGACTTTTGAAATACCGATTTGGGGGGGCAACACACCTTTAAGATAAAATAGCGTGTATCCAAATGGCGGGGTGATATAGGCCATTTGCGCCGTAATCATAAACAAAACGCCAAACCATAAGGGATCGAAATCAAACGCGGTTATGATGGGTAAAAAGACTGGTACACATAAAAGGATGATGCCAATTTCGTCCAGAAACAAACCCAAAAAGACCAACACAAGAATAAGAATGCCCAATATGGCGTAAGGGGAGAACTGTAAACCTTGAACAAAACTAATGACGGCGTCCGATCCCCCTGTGGCGCTGAAGACCGAAATAAAAGTGCGTGCACCGATGGTGATCCACAAAATCATCGCCGTTACTTTTAAGGTATCGGTGGCCGCTTCTGAAATTTCGTTGATATTTAGACGACGCGCAACCGCAGCAGAGATCAAAGCACCAAAAACACCGACCGCCGCTGCTTCCGTTGGGGTTGCGATTCCAAAATAGATCGTCCCTAAAACAGCAAGAATGATAAAAGCGGGCAAGACAAGGGTTCGTAAGGAACGCAGCTTCTCTATGAGCGTAAAATCATCTTCATCTGGTGCTGGTTGGGGCGCTAAAGAGGGGTTAAGCCAAACCCTTATCCAGATATAACCACTATAAAGTAGGGCTAAAATCAATCCGGGCACAATGCCTGCGATAAACATCTTACCAATCGATATCTTGGCGGTGATGGCATAAACAATCGTGACAACAGACGGCGGGATTAAGATACCCAGCGTCCCGCCCGCACAGATTGCCCCAAGAGCAAGGGGTTGATCATAATTGCGCTTTAACATCGAAGGCAGCGCCAAAATGCCCATCGCCGCTACTGCCGCGCCGACAACGCCCGTCATTGCCGCCATGATGGTACAGATGATGATGGTGCCAATGGCAAGCCCGCCGCCAATGCGCGAAAACCATTTTTCCATCGCATTATATAAATCTTCAATGATACCAGAGCGTTGCAAAATACACGCCATCAACACATAAAGCGGGATGGCAAGCAACGCATCAGAAGTCATCGTTTCAAAGGTTTGCAAGACCGATATGACGAGTGCATCTTGCCCCCAAAGCAAAATGGTAAAACTAAAAGCGACACCGCCAAGAACAAAAGCCAAGGGTGCTCCCGTCAACATCACTGTGACGAGAGAGAAAAACATGAGAAATAAAATGGTTGAAGAACTCATATTGTTTTCTCCTGACTTTTATCGTGAGAAAACAAAAAGATGAGATTAGCAATCACTTGAAGCCCCAACAAAACGCTGGCAATCGGTAAAAAAATCTTAAAAGGCCAGATTTGAGGATTCCACGTTGAAAACGACGTCTCATGCAATAAAAACGAATTATAAGCTTGGCTGGCCGAATAAATGGCTAAAATAGTTGCAAAGACAAACCCCATCCCTAAGCCAATAAGTTCCATCACAAAGGATAACTTTGCACCGGCTTTTTCTTTAATAAGATCAACAGCCACATGCCCCCCTAAAAAGAGCAAATAAGGCCCACCGAGTAAAAAATAAGGACCGAATAAAAGTGTAGCCAATTCAGATGCCCAGATGGTCGAGGCGCCAAAGATATAGCGACTTAACACTTCAAAAAGCATCACAGGCACAATAAGAAAAATAACCCATTTCGCCGATTGAAAGAAGAAGCGATTCAGCGACGTAATGAAATATGCAATTGATTTCATTTGTTTTCTTTTCAGGAATTTTGGTTTCAAGGACAGGTGCAACACAAGTCACACCTGCCAATGAATAAAGCAAATTTATGCCAAAAGGCCAAGCTGGCGCATAAAGCTCATTTGCGTTTCCAAAACACGTGTGGCAAGTTCATTGCCTTTTGTTGCTTTGCGCCATGACTCAACAGCTTTTTTACGGCCATTGGCAATGTCGTCCTGATCTAATGTAATGATTTCAACGCCTGCATCCTTGAATTTTTGCAGGTATTCCACATTGGCAACGATGATATTTTGACGCAATGAAGATGAAATCTCGCGTGCCGCAACGGCCAAGGCCTGTTTATATTGTTCTGGCAGGGCGTTATAGGCAGCTGTATTTGCAACATAGCTCGTTGCGGTTGTGGGTTGGTGGACACCCGGCAAAATGATGTATTTTGCGACTTCGGCCAGACCTTGTTCAAAATTGGCTTTAAGGTCGCCACGATCAGCAATATCGATCAACCCTTTATCCAAGGCTGAATAGACTTCACTGGTCGGCAAAGGGGAAACGGACACGCCAAGATCACCCATAACGCTGCTGGCAAGGCCAACGAAGCGCCCCTTTTTACCTTTGAAATCGGCCAAAGATTTGAGCGGAATTTTTGAATGGATTGGTTCTTCCCCATATACCGTCGGTGCAATATAAGTCAGCCCCGCAGGTGCATAGGCTTCGCGCGCCATTTCCAGACCACCCAGTTCGTAAAACCACGCTTCAAACTGATCAGGGTCGGGAAAACCGAAAGGAACTGTTGAGGTAAATCCAAAAGTCGGGATCTTACCTGCTGCATACCCATCGAATGTTTTCATCATTTGAAATGCGCCCGATCGAACGGCATCGAAAGCTTGGGCACTGGGGACAAGTTGACCACCCGCAAAAAGCTTGATTTCAAAATTTCCATTTGTGAGATCGGCCACCCGTTTGACAAATTTTTCTTCAAACACTTGTGGGTTTGTGCCGGCGCCCCATAAGGCTTGCATGCGCCATTCAACTTTGCTGTCTGCTTTGGCAGGTCTTGCACCGGTTAACACAGCTGCACCCGTACCGATCGCCAATGCACTACCTTTAATCAGATTCCGTCTGCTAACGTCTTTCATAAGTAAACTCCACTGTTGATAATTTATTTTTTATAACACTTTATTTCCGTTCCATTTGGGACAGTTCGAAGAATTGTTCAGATATACAGACCTGACTGTTTCCTCTCGCAACTGCAAAAACATTGACGGTAAGAGTGATTGACAACAGTATGCCGATAGGAATCATTTTAGAACAAGGGACAATTGTCTTAAAGTTTCAAGGTACTGTACCAATAAAAATATAGTGACAATTTAGCAATTAGATGAGTAAAACACCAAAACCTATAAATCTAGTCGAGACCATAATAGAGCGCATTTCGACCATGATTGAAAGCTCTACCTTAAAGCCTGGAACACGTTTACAGTCCATTCGCGAAGCCGCCAAAGAAAACGCTGTTTCAAAAAACACAATGGCTGAAGCTTATGATCGCTTGGTTGGTATCGGCTATTTGCGTGCCAAACAAGGGTCTGGTTATTTTGTGATCGGCCCCCGTCACACTGTGGTACCTGACTCCATCCCGCAACAAAGTGAAGCAATCAGCGTCATTTCCCTCTTGCGACAACAATTGGGACGTAAATTTAAAGTCCCTATTGGCGATGGCAGGTTGCCTTATTCGTGGATTGAGGATTCAGAAATCGCGGCTTTTTTCAGAAGCCCAAAATCTTTGCGTGACACCAATTTACGCGATGGATATGGATCACCTATGGGCTACCTCCCTTTACGTGAACGGATCGCCGTTTTGTTATCAGAGAGATCCATTCAGGCCGATCCCTCGCAAGTTCTGTTAACCAACGGTGCCAATCACGCCATGGATTTAATCATTCGTCATATGCTGGTCGCTGGTGATGTGGTGCTGGTTGATGAACCCGGTTATTACCCCTTATTTGGTAAATTGACGTTATCTAAAGTCACCATTATCGGGGTAAAACGCTTAAAAGATGGCCCGGACCCAATCGATTTTGCGCTCAAAGCAGAAAAATACAAACCAAAGATTTTTTTCACCCAATCCCTTGCCCATAACCCGACAGGCAGTTCCACCAGTATATCCGTGGCCCATAAAATTTTAACACTGGTCGAAAAACATAACATTCTGGTTGTTGAAGATGACCCCTTTGCCGATGTCTTGGCACCTTCCACCCCCAGAATGGCCGCCTTGGATCAATTCAACCGCGTTCTCTATATCGGGACTTTTTCAAAAACCCTATCGGCAAACTTACGTGTGGGGTATGTGGCAGGAAACCCAGATATTATTTCAGCTTTGTGTGATCTGAAAATGCTAACCATGGTCAGTTCATCGGAATTTGGTGAACGTCTTGTCTATAACCTGATGGTCAATGGTCATTATGTGCGCCATTTACGGCAATTAAAAAAGCGCACCGATAAAGCACGTATTCAAGCCCTTATCGATTTGGAAGATGTCGGGGTAAAATTGATTTTTCAACCAACGGGCGGTTATTACATTTGGGCTGAAATCCCTAAAAGTTTAGATGAATTCATGCTCGTTCAAAGTGCGATGGAACAAGGGATATTTTTGGCTCCAGGCTCTGTATTTGCTTTAACTGAATCAAATTACCCCGCTGCCATGCGTTTAAATATTGCCCATGCCAGTAACCCATTATTCCTTAATTTCATGAGCGAACATCTTAAAAATTGTCCCGAGATTAAATGATACATCTAACGTCAAATCATTTTACCTCTGACAAGACCTTGCCAATAATTAAAAAACCATCGAAATGCTGAAACGCGCCCAACCCTTGCCTAAAATCCCGCAGGAATTGAATGTTCAAACAATAACATTAACAGTCCCTGTACAGCTTGCTCTGCGATAAACTTTCTTCGCTGGAGCAGTTAGAGGTCGGTTAGAGTGGGTATGACAAGCTCCCCATTGCACCCAACCTGACAGGTTTTCCCCTCCCCCTTTATCAGACGTCTAGATTGCTAGAAACTTACCAGGTCTTGAATTTTTCATCATAAAATCAAATACTTAACCTTCTGAAATGAGCGTAATCTGTATTACCCGTTGACATCTTCTTTTTTGATTAATAATCTGTTCGTATAACGCATTTAAGTTCGTTATACGAACTAAACTAAATTGAGAATAGGTAATGACAGAAATACTAAAGCTTGATGAAGCTATAAAAAAGTATGTTAAGCCCGGGGAAGCTCTCGCACTTGAAGGTTTCACACACTTAATTCCCAATGCCGCAGGTCTGGAAATCATCCGGCAAGGAATAAAGGGGCTGACTTTAATAAGAATGACCCCTGATCTTATTTACGATCAATTGATCGGCATGGGCTGTGCAGACAAAATGGTATTTTCATGGGGCGGTAATCCGGGTGTAGGTTCCTTACACCGTTTCCGTGAGGCCTATGAGAAAAAAATTCCTAAGACAATCGAAATTGAAGAACACGCACATGCTGCTATGGCAAATGCGTATGTTGCAGGTGCCTCTGGTTTGCCCTTTGCAGTCATGGATGGATACAAGGGTACAAGCTACCCTGAGATCAATAAGAACATCAAAACAATTGAATGCCCTTTCACAGGCCAAGAATTGACGGCTATTCGCGCTCTTAACCCGGATGTCACTATCGTCCATGCACAACGTGCAGATAAAGAAGGGAACGTCTGGCTTGACGGAATCATTGGCGTCCAGAAAGAAGCTATTCTTGCAGCCAAAAAAGCAATTGTGACCGTTGAAGAAATTGTTGACCATGTTGACGAAAAAACGGGCGGAACCGTTATTCCAAACTGGGTAATTGACGCGGTTTGCGAAGTTCCTCATGGTGCGTTCCCATCCTATGCAAGCGGATATTACAAACGAAATAACAACTTTTATTTAAGTTGGGACGCGATTAGCCGCGATTACGCAAAGTTTCAGGATTGGATGAAGGAATTTGTCCTCGAAACTAAGGATTTTGCAGAATTTTATAAAAAACTGGAGCAAGAAAACTATGCGTGATCAGGATTATACTCTCTCTGAACTCATGAGCATCGTCGCTTCACGCATGTTGACTAACGATGATGTTTGTTTTGTTGGTATCGGCTTACCAAGCGAAGCCGCAAACCTTGCCCGGTTAACTCATGCACCAGATATCAAACTCATTTACGAAAGCGGTACATTGGTAACCCGTCCAGATGTCCTCCCTCTTTCAATCGGGGATGGAGAGTTGTCTGATACAGCTTTATCAGTCGTTTCAGTACCTGAGATGTTCAGATACTGGCTTCAGGGCGGCAAGATCAAAGTCGGTTTTCTTGGTGCCGCGCAAATTGATAAATTTGCAAACCTGAACACCACATCCATCGGTGATTATAAAAGCCCAAAAGTTCGTCTTCCAGGTGCTGGTGGTGCGCCAGAGATTGCTAGCCATGCTGCAAAAGTCTTTATCACCCTGAAACACAGTACCAAAGCATTTGTCGAAAAGCTTGATTTCATCACTTCTGTCGGTTTTCTCGAAGGTGGAGACAGTCGTGACAAACTGAATCTCCCCGGTTCTGGTCCGCAAATGGTCATCACGGACCTTGGTATTTTAGAACCTGATCCAATCACAAAAGAACTGGTTCTGACCCATGTTCATCCGGGCGTAACTGTAGAACAGATTAAAGAGGCAACAGGCTGGAACCTGCTTGTAGCCGATAGTGTCAAAAGGACAGAACCGCCAACCGACAAAGAACTTGAGGTTTTGCGTGACATTAAACTTCGCACAAAAATCGCAAACTCTGGTGCAGCAAAATAATCAGGAGAAGACTATGACTGAAGCATACATATGTGCTGCTCTTAGAACACCAATCGGTCGATATGGTGGAGCACTCTCGTCCGTTCGTGCAGACGATCTAGCCGCTTTGCCTATTAAAGCTTTAATGGAGCAAAATACTAAAGTTGATTGGTCGCAGGTAGATGATGTCATGCTTGGAAACGTTAACCAAGCAGGCGAAGACAACCGAAACGTCGCCCGTATGGCCCTCCTGCTTGCAGGTTTGCCCGAAACAGTGACGGGAACAACGATTAACCGCTTATGCGCTTCTGGTATGGATGCTGTCTTGACCGCTGCACGCGCCATCAAAGCTGGTGAAATGGATCTTATCATCGCAGGCGGCGTTGAAAGCATGTCTCGTTCTCCCTTTGTTATGGGGAAAGCGACAACAGCTTTTAGTCGACAAGCTGAAATCTTCGACACGACCATTGGTTGGCGTTTTATTAACCCGAAAATGCACGAAATGTACGGAACCGACAGCATGCCAGAAACGGCAGAAAACGTGGCCGTAGATTTTAAAATCAATCGGGAAGATCAGGATGCTTTTGCATTCCGTTCACAAAAGAAAGTTGCAGCATCGCGTGAACGACTTGAACAAGAAATAATCCCCGTCGAAATAAAGACACGCAAAGAAACTATTGTCGTTTCTCAGGATGAACATCCACGTGATGTTTCACTTGATAAACTAGCAACCCTTAAACCGGTTGTTCGTCCTGACGGGTCTGTGACTGCTGGCAATGCCTCTGGTGTAAACGATGGGTCTTGCGCCCTCTTGATTGCTTCAGAAGCTGCCATGAAAAAACATAACCTGACTCCGATGGCTCGTATTGTTATGGGAGCACCCGGTGGTGTTGCCCCCCGGGTTATGGGGTATGGTCCGGTTCCGGCTATGCAAAAAGTTTTGCAAAAGACAAACCTGACAATAGATCAGATGGATATTATTGAATTGAATGAAGCTTTTGCAAGCCAAGCTCTTGCCGTTACACGTGCTTTCAATCTGGATGATAATGATCCGCGCGTTAATCCTAACGGTGGTGCCATTGCCCTTGGTCATCCCTTGGGTATGAGTGGTGCACGCCTTGTCACAACAGCCGCTTATGAATTGCAGAATTCAGGTAAACAACGGGCTCTTTGTTCGATGTGTATCGGTGTCGGACAAGGCTTGGCTATCATTATTGAACGTCCATAAGGAGTGGCAGCTATGAGTGAGAAATATGTAATTGTCACAGGTGGGGCACACAATATTGGCGCCGCAATTTCAAAAAGGATGAAGGAGGATGGATTTTCTCCACTTGTCCTTGATATCAAAGAACCGGAAGAGAGTGGTCTGGGTGATTTTTTCAAAATTGATCTAACGGACCTCAATGCAACACGTGACCTGTTATCAGAGATTGTTAACAAGTATGACGTAACACGCGTGGTCAACAATGTCGGGCTTGTAAAGCCTGCGCCAGTTGAAGAAGCCCGTATTGAGGATTTTGAACTGCTCATGAACCTCAACGTTCGAACGGCTTTACTGACAACCCAAGCCACTTTACCCGCGATGAAAAGAGCTGGTTTTGGACGGATTGTATGTAATGCAAGCCGCGTGGTACTTGGAAAAGAATTGCGCACCAATTACAGCGCCTCAAAAGGGGCCATTCAGTCAATGGTCAGAACATGGGCCCTTGAACTGGCTCAACATGGTGTGACGGTCAATTGCGTAGCCCCAGGCCCAATTGCGACAACCGCTTTTTGGGAGAACAACCCACCAAACTCAGAGCGAGCTAAAAAGATTATCGACAGTGTTCCTGTTAAACGTATGGGAGAGCCTTCTGAAGTTGCCAATGCAGCAAGCTTCTTTCTTGATGAACGAAGTGGTTTTGTGACTGGGCAAACAATCTTTGTCTGCGGGGGCATTACCGTCGGGTTGTCAAACTAGATTTCGACCGAATTAAAATGAGGCAAAAGCCTTGTTTTGATAACCAGTACAAGTGCATGTTGAATATTCTTTGTTTCTGCGTTTGCCCTTTTTCTGGTTTCTGTCACTCAAGCTTAGACCTTAAGTGATTGATCTTTATAACTTTGGTGAAGAGGCATCTTTTTTAAACGATTTATTGTCATTTAATGAACTTGTTTGAATTTGACAGCCTGTATTTGCTTGGGTTATATTTCATTTTGCGAACTTTAGTTCGCATAACGAACACACAGTTTCAATTGAGTCGTAATTGAAATTACCGTTTATAAAAACCTTTTTGACAGGGGTATGAGTTCTATGAAGTTTTGGAATAAAAAAATCGCAAGTTTCATCGCTGTGGGGGGCATGTTTGCCGCAATGGCAACTGGTGCACAGGCAGACGAATGGCCGACTAAAACAGTCAAGTTGATTGTTCCCTATGCAGCAGGTGGAACCACCGATATTACGACCCGAAAAATCGCTGAGTTGCTGACTGACAAACTCGATGAAAATATTATTGTTGAAAACCGCCCGGGTGCTGGTTCTACAAAAGGCACAAGCATGCTCGCGAAAGGCCGCGGTGCAAGCCACGTTCTTTTAATGGCTTCCCCGGGGCACGTGATCGGCCCGGCTATTTACCCCGGCATTGATTATGATCCGGTAAAAGACTTTAAATTTATCCGCAACATCATTGACGTGCCCAACGTTATGGTCGTATCCGGCGATAGTCCCTATAATACAGTTGCTGAGTTTATTGAAGATGCCAAGAACAAGGAAATGACCTTTGGTTCAAGTGGTGTTGGTGGTTCACTTCACATGTCCGGCGAACTTCTAAAATCCATGACGGGTCTTAACCTGACACACGTACCGTTTCGTGGTAGCGGGGAGTCCGTTCCGGCTGTAATCTCCGGTGATGTTGACTTCTCTTTTGAGAACCTGCCTGTTGCTATGCCGCACATCAAAGCTGGTAAAATGAAAGCTCTTGCAGTCACGACTGCCGAACGCTCTCCGTACTTGCCGGATGTTCCGACGATGCAAGAAGCCGGTAAAGGTTATGGTCTGGAAACATTCAAAGTTTCTGCCTGGTTTGGTCTCATTGCACATAAATCTTTTTCAGAAGAAGCATCTTTGAAAATGCAAAAACTTCTTGATGAAGTTATAAAAACAGAAGACTTTAAAGAGTTTATGAAGACCCGTGGTGCTGTTGCAGGCGTACAAGCTGGCGATGACTTTAAAGCCTTCATTCAGGATGAAGTTAAAAAGTGGGCTGTAGTAGCTGAAAAAGCGAATGTTAAAAAATAACCAAATATTCGCCATTTGATCTAGTAAATGCAAGCTATGCCAAATGCATAGCTTGCATTTACGCAAACCCTTTAAAACATAAAAAAAACTAAAAAAAGACAGAACCTAACATGGGAGAAATCGTTGTGAACGACTTTGATACACGCCGGTTGCTATGTCCGAATGTGATTTTCGGAATTACTTTAGCGATACTATCTATCGCCTTCATTTACGCATTTATACCGGCATTCATTAACGAGCCTCCAGGGCTTAAAAACCCAATGTTGTCACCACGATGGCTGCCAATGGTTATGGGATGGGGATGTTTTATCTTATCAATGTCGCTCGTCATCGCAGAATTTTTCCATCCGGAAATCGCCGAGCATCATGTTCACGAAAAATCACTTCACGTGCTTGTTCTATGTGCTGTTCTTCTTTCATATGTTCTGCTTTTCGAAACTGCCGGTGCCATCCTCATCGGTGTTGTTGCAACCGTCGCACTGTTTGCTATTCGCTCAGTTAAATCGATCGTTGCCTACATATTGGCGATAGCGCTTCCTTTTGTCGTCTATTTCTTTTTTACCACACTCTTGGAGGTACCGCTTCCAACCGGTATCTTTATGGAATAAGCAAGAAAGTATTTGATGATGGAAAATTTTACTGAAGTTCTATCCCTCTTTTTAAGCGTTGATAATTTTATCGCTATTATTATTGGTGTTGTGATCGGTGTCGTGATCGGTGCCATTCCCGGCCTCACAGCAACCATGGCCGTTGCTTTGGCCTTACCTTTTACATTTTCTCTTGAACCTGTTACCGCAATTCTTCTTTTGGTCGGCATCTACAAAGGTGGGATGTATGGAGGTTCAATCACAGCCATTTTGATCAAAACCCCCGGCTCGCCGGCTTCGGCATGTACACTCCTTGACGGCTATCCAATGGCCCAGAAAGGCCAGGCAACGAAAGCCCTGCAAACAGCATTGTATTCGTCTTGTATAGCCGATTTTATCTCAAACCTCTCTTTGATCTTTTTTGCATCCTACCTAGCAAAAATTGCAATGAATTTCGGCCCACCAGAGTTCTTCTGGCTGATTTGTTTCTCCCTGACAATTATTGTTTCAGTTTCAGGGGAAGCTATTATCAAAGGGTTGATTGCGGCCTGCTTGGGTATCATCGTTTCCTGCATCGGACTTGACCAAATGTACGGCACCGAGCGTATGACTTTTGGTCACTACGACTTGATGGATGGAATTTCATTTGTACCCTTAATGATTGGCCTGTTTGCCATTCCCGAAGTGATTGATTTTTACTACACCAAAGCTCAGCCCCATATCATTAAAAACGTTGATAAATCAAAACTGAGCCTTCAGGAATTCAAACAATGCCTGAAAAGCATCATTCGTGGTAGTTTCATTGGTGTAATTATTGGCTCAATACCGGGTACCGGCGCAACTGCATCTGCTTTTATTTCCTACAGTGAAGCAAAACGCACATCGCCGAGACGTGCAAACTTCGGCAAGGGTGAGCCTGAAGGCGTTGCAGCATCAGAAGCTGGTAACAACGGTGTCGCGGGGGCAACCTTGATCCCGCTTCTATCGTTGGGTATTCCGGGTGATATTATTACAGCAATCATTCTTGGGGCATTTATGATCCACGGTCTGACACCGGGTCCCCTCATGTTTCAACAAAACCTTTCTCTAATTTACGCAATATTCTGCGGCATCATGTTGAGTTCGATTGTTCTGTTTATCGTCGGGAATTTGACAATCAAATATTTCTCGAAAGTGTCAGACCTTCCGAAGCCAATCCTTCTGCCAATTGTTCTTTTATTTTGCGTCTTTGGGACTTATGCGGTCAATAACTCTATTTTTGACATCGGTGTTATGTTCGCCTTCGGTATTATGGGGTTCTTTTTTGCGAAAATGGGAATTGCCGCCGCACCGTTCCTGATCGGTTTTATCCTTGGCCCCATGTTTGAAGATAACCTGCATAGATCCCTGCTGATCAGTAAAGGCGATTTGTCCATTTTTGTGCGTGGCCCGATTACATGGTTCTTCATTGCTCTCACGATTGCTTCTTTGATCTTTGTCATCCGTCGCTGGCATCAAGGTCGTACAGTGAATGCTGAAGTTGACCAAAACCTTGAATAACTTGGTGTCTAAAGAGTGGCTTGTCTCAGCCACTCTTTTTTTCGTTATATCCCTTTTGAACAAGCAGGCTTAAAAATGAATGCTGTTATTGAACTGATCCGAAACCATCGTTCTATCAGAAAATTTAAAGACAAACCCGTTTCTGCTGACACAATTAAAGAACTCGTCCTGAGTGGACAAAGCGCATCTACATCCAGCTTTATTCAGGCCTATACGGTTATTCAGATTAAGGACGTGGAAAAACGTAAACTTTTGGCCCAATATGCGGGCAATCAGATTTATGTAGAAGAAGCACCAGAATTTTTTGTTTTCTGTGCTGACCTTAACCGGATCAAATATTGCTGTTCACTTCACAATCAGGAAATGGAAGCTGAATATACGGAACATTTCATTTCAGCTAGCGTTGACACAGGCCTTTTTGCACAGAATTTTGTTATTGCTGCTGAATCTCTTGGGCTAGGGTGCGTCTACATCGGTGGACTTCGCAATAACCCGCAGGATGTCGCAGACCTCCTGAATTTACCCGATCATGTCTATCCTGTTTTTGGCATGTGCCTTGGTTATCCTGATCAAAACCCAGAAATCAAACCCCGCCTCCCAATCGATGCTGTTTTCTATCAGGATGAATACCCGCGTGAGATGGATTGTCAGGTTCTAAAAGAGTATGACGAAGAAATTCTGGATTATTATGCAACACGCAACACAGGAAACAAGATTGAATCCTGGAGCGAACAAATTGCGTTAAAGACCACAAAAAAGTGCCGCCCATTCATGAAGAAGTTTCTGAATAATCGTGGTTTCTTGCTCAAATAAACTATAAGCACACCTAAATAAAATACAATTAAATGTCCGATTCAAACATTGAAACGCTTGAAAATAGCGGTGAAGACCGTTTCAAGTCTTCTCAATGGCTTTCTGAAGCTGCCACTCTCTCTCAATAGCCGTTTTTTCGAACCGACTTACGGCAAATCCTTTGAGATTTGTCCTGAGGCTTTTTGAAGTTCTGGAATATATTTATTGATGATTTCATCATCGGAAACTCGGCTAGAGTGCATACTGATGTTCAAACAGAAAGCAATCTTGCCGTCACGGCTATACACTGGAACCGCCATAGCACACAAACCCATTGTAAGTTCTTGATTTACAATAGAATATTTTTGACGCCTGACTTTATTAATTTCTTCTCTTAATTTCTCAGGATCGCAGATCGTATTGGGCGTAAGTTGTTTCATTTCTGACTTCTCAAGAAGATTATTAAGTTGATCCTGAGGCAAACCTGAAAGTAACACACGACCCGCCGACGTCGCATAGGCAGGAAGACGTTCACCGACTTGTAGGCTAAGCGGGGTGCTTCCCATGCGCATACGGGCAATATAAACAATTTCAACACCATCCAAAATCGCAGCAGAGCAGGTTTCATCAAATTTTTCCGCGATTTCTTCCATCAAAGGAATAATTGTTTCCCTAAGATTAAATGTCTCAAGAAAGGAGCGGCCTAATTCCAGCACCTTTGCCGTCAGAGAAAACTTTTTGTCTTTCAAAGAGACATAGCCCAACGCTTTCAAAGTAAGAAGAAAACGGCGTGCCGAAGCACGGCTCATATCATTCTTATGCGCAACCTCTGTCAGAGTCATAGAACGATTATGGCGGTCAAAGGACTTAATAACTGACAAACCTCGAGCAAAGGTCGTTAAAAAATCTTTAGTCTCTTCAATAGGTATATTTTCGTCTTCACTCATCGTGAGCTAACTTCCCGATCTTTTAAATTCTTACCGACAAATAACATTATAAATACGTGATATCTTTTAATCTATTTTGGCTTGAGTGTAAGTATCTTTTTCAAACTGAAAGCATTTCGCCTTCCATCTATCTCAATAGCCCCTGGTTCTCTAAATGCCGTGTTCTCTAAATGCCATGTTCTCTAATATTCTGCTGTCGTTCAAAATCATTAGGCGACAACATTTCGTTCTTAGCATGTTTTGATTCTAGATTATAAAACATTTCGATGTA
>JABXIC010000067.1 GCA_013373265.1 Methylocystaceae bacterium
CCGACGCCGCGATATTTCATTTTACGCATGGCAGCGGCAACGGTTTCCCCAATCCGGTTGCGTTGTTCTTCATTAAGAGCCGGGGAGGGGGCTTCTTCCAAGACTTTTTGGTTACGTCGTTGTAAGGAGCAATCGCGTTCTCCCACATGGACGGCGTTCCCGTGATTGTCACACAAAACCTGAATTTCAATATGGCGTGGTTGGGTGAGGAATTTTTCAATATAGACGTCCGCATTTCCAAAAGCGGCCAGCGCTTCGGTGCGGGCTGTCTTCCAATTGACTTCCATCTCCTCAGCGTTACGCACAAGCTGCATACCACGACCACCGCCGCCAGCTGTTGCCTTTACGATGACCGGATAGCCAAATTCTTCGCCAATTTTAAGTGCGTCACTTACACTGTCAACAGAACCCGCAGAACCGGGGACAATGGGCATCCCTGTTTCTTCTGCAATGCGTTTGGCGGTGATTTTATCACCCATCATCCGGATATGTTCTGGGGTCGGGCCGATAAAGGTAAAGCCGTGTTCTTCGACCATTTCGGCAAAGTTGGCATTTTCTGACAAGAAGCCATAGCCAGGATGGATGGCATCTGCGCCTGTGATTGTCGCCGCTGACAGGATCGCCTGAATATTCAGGTAGCTGTCCTTGCTGGACGGCGGTCCAATGCAGACGGCTTCATCGGCCAAGCGCACGTGCATGGCATCAGCGTCAGCCGTTGAATGGACGGCAACCGTTGAAATGCCCATTTCCTTACAGGCACGGTGAATGCGCAGAGCAATTTCACCACGGTTGGCAATGAGAACTTTTTCAAACATGGGGATTCCCGATTATTCGACGATGAACAACGGATCACCAAATTCAACAGGTGAGCCAGAACTAATCAAAACACGTGTAATTTTACCTGCTTTGGGCGCATGGATCGGGTTGAAGACTTTCATGGCCTCAATCAAGCAGAGGGTCGCACCCTCAGCCACGCTGTCACCTACGCTGGCAAATTGTGGTGAATCCGGGTCCGGTGAAAGATAGGCAACACCGACCATGGGTGACGTTACAACACCGGGGTGTTTTGCGAGGTCTTCAACGGTTGCTTCAGGTGCTGCGCCAGCGCCAACTGGTGCGGCTACACTCACTGGTGCAGCGGCTTGTGCGCTCACGGTAATGTTTTTTGCAACGCGAATGTGCCAGTCGTCTTGACCGTATTCGATTTCGGTGAGACCTGTCTCGTTGAGCAATTCTGCGAGTTCACGAACCAGTTCGTTATTGAATTTGTCCTTAGCCATTATCTGCTTTTTCTCTTAGGTCATTGACTTGAAAGGAGGCGTGAAAGTGCCAGCATCGCCAGTTCATATCCTTGTGGACCCAAGCCGCAAATGACGCCTTGTGCCGTTTTGGATACGTAGGATGTATGCCTGAATTCTTCACGCTTGTGGATGTTTGATAAATGTACTTCTATCACCGGCTTTTCCACCGCCTGTAGCGCATCTAGGATGGCAACAGAGGTATGGGTATAAGCCGCAGGGTTAATAATAATAGCGTCGAAGGAAACACGTGCTTCCTGAATCCAGTCGACAAGTGTCCCTTCATGATTGGATTGTCGAAAATCGATATCCATATCAAGATCAGTTGCCGTTTTCTTGCAAAGGTCTTCAACATCATTAAGCGTTTGAGAGCCGTAAATCTCCGGTTCACGTAAGCCTAAAAGGTTGAGATTGGGACCGTTAAGAATGAGAACTTTGTGGGACATTAATAATTAATCCGCATCTGTGATTGTTGCGAAGCAGTGGTAGCTTTATAACACGCCATTCAAACCATGCAATCTTTCTTTAATCACCCTCTTGCACATCGGATTTGCCTCGTCCATACTCCGCACCAAATTCAAGCATGAGAGACTAAAGATGAACGTCACAGTGAATGGTGAAGAAAGAACTTTGGATCAAAACAAGTCCGTTGAGAGCTTTCTTTTAGAGATCGGGATTGACCCTAAAAAAGTTGCGGTTGAACGAAACCTGGAAATCGTGCCTAAGTCGCAATTTGCGGACGTTATCTTAAGTGACGGCGATAAGCTGGAAATCGTACATTTTATTGGTGGAGGATCACAAGACGTGACGGACACATTCGACATTGCAGGACAGACTTTTAATTCACGTTTGCTGGTTGGCACCGGAAAATATAAAGACTTCGAAGAAACCAAGTTGGCGATTGAAGCCAGTGGGGCAGAAATCGTGACTGTTGCCGTGCGCCGCGTCAATGTCACCGACCCGTCTCAACCCATGCTGGTTGATTATGTTGATCCTAAAAAATACACTTATTTGCCCAATACGGCAGGGTGTTTTACCTGTGATGATGCTGTGCGCACCTTGCGTTTGGCGCGTGAAGCGGGCGGCTGGGATTTGGTGAAACTGGAAGTGTTGGGGGATCAGGCAACTTTATACCCCAATATGCCGGAAACACTGAAAGCGGCAGAGATGCTGATTAAAGAAGGCTTTAAAGTGATGGTCTATTGTTCTGACGATCCTATTGCCGCCAAAGCTTTAGAAGACATGGGTTGTGTCGCAATCATGCCATTGGGGTCTTTAATTGGGTCCGGCCTTGGTATTTTGAATCCGGTAAATATCCAGATTATTAAACAAAATGCGAACGTCCCTGTTTTGGTGGATGCCGGTGTTGGCACCGCATCGGATGCGGCTTTTGCTATGGAACTGGGCTGTGATGGCGTGTTAATGAATACGGCGATTGCAGCGGCCAAAGACCCGATTGCCATGGCACGCGCCATGAAATTGGCGATTGAAGCGGGTCGTTTGGCCTTTCAGGCAGGGCGTATGCCCAAAAAGCAATATGCAGTTCCTAGCTCCCCCACATCAGGATTGATCGAGACGAAATAATGATGACCATTGGTCTACTTGTTTGCGGTGCTTTTGCTGACGATATAAAAAAGAAGTATGGCGGCGTTTACGAAGACTTTTTCATCAAAGCGCTTCAAGAAGCAGCCCCGTCTTTGTCTTTTAAAAGCTATTGGGTCTTTGAAGATGAATTTCCGCAATCGGTTGATGAATGCGACGGCTGGTTGGTGACAGGTTCTAAAAGCGGGGTTTATGAAAACCTGCCATGGATGTTGCGTCTTCAAGATCATATAAAAGAATCATATCAGCGTGATATCCCTGTTGTTGGGGTGTGTTTTGGGCATCAAATTTTAGCCGCTGCCCTTGGTGGTCGTGTGGAAAAAGCTTCTGTTGGATGGGGCTTGGGTTTTCAACGCTATGAATTGCAAGAATCTTTGCAAGGTATAGAAGGGACATTGGACCTTTATGCAATTCATCAGGACCAGGTGGTTGAGCTGCCCAAAGAGGCACGTATTTTAGCCAGCAACGCCCATTGCCCCTATGCCGCGCTTGCCTATAAAGGGCGCGCGCTTTCTTTTCAGCCGCACCCGGAATTTTCCAGACAATTTGAAACGGATTTAATCACCAGTATTCTTGGTGACAGCATTCCCATTGAACTGGGTGAAAAAGCCATTAAGGGCATGGAAAACACACAAGCCGATAATGTGCAGGTTATGCAAATTATCGCGGATTTCTTTAAAGGATAAGGGGATGTTTTTCTATCTCTCCAAAATTTTCTGGTGGCTTGTTTTACCGGTAAATGTGGTGTTTCTGCTGTTGGTCGTTGGCGTGGTCTGTTTGGTTTTTCAACGGCGCCGTTTGGCATTAACAAGTATGAGTGTTGCTGTTTTCATTTATGTTGTTTTTGGGATGTTACCAACAGGTAGTTATCTTTTGAACACGTTGGAAGACCGTTTTCCGGCTGTGGTAAAAATGCAGGACAATATTGCAGGTATTATCGTCTTGGGCGGCACGTTGGATCCGGTAACGAGCGAACAACGTGGGCAATTGATGATTAATGGCAATGCAGAACGTGTTTTGTCACTTATAGAATTGAGCAAATATTATAAAAATATTCCGATCGTCTATAGCGGTGGTTCCGGTTTGATCGGGCGACCGGACTTAAAAGAGGCTGCTATGATGAAGCCTTTACTTCAATTTTTAATCAATAACCCTGAAAATCTAATTTTAGAAAATGAATCGCGAAATACTTTTGAAAATGCTGTTTTAACCAAAAAAGTTTTAGGGGATAAGAGCCATGGGAAATGGTTGTTGGTGACATCTGCACGTCATATGCCCAGAGCTATCGGTGCGTTTCGTCATCAAGGGTTTGATGTTCTTGCATATCCCGTTGATTATTTAACGGGTAAAAATACTCAATTGGGTTGGTCGATAAACCCGGCAGCGGGACTCAATGTTTTTACCACTTCTCTTCATGAATGGTTAGGGCTTTTTGCGTATTATCTAACCGATAAAACAACGGAACTTTTTCCGTCCCCCTAAGCGAAGAGGATTACATGTTTGAAAAAAAACGCTTTTTGAAAATTGGTGCTGTTGCAGGTGCTTTGTTGTTATCGTCAAATATGGTGGCAATGGCAGACGTTGATTATCAAACATGGTTGAAAGATTTTAAAGAAACGGCGGCACGCAGCGGTATTTCTAAAAAAACACTGGATAATACGCTGGATGGCTTAACACCAAATAAACGGGTTCTTGAGTTGGACCGCCGTCAACCGGAATTTTCTTTGACCTTTTGGAAATATCTAAATGGTCGGATCTCTGAAAAGCGCATTCAGCGCGGACGTGAGCTCTTAAAAGAACATGCCGCTCTGTTTAAAAAAGTACATGATAAATATGGCGTCCAACCCCGGTTTTTGGTTGCTTTTTGGGGACTGGAAACAAACTTTGGCGACTATACGGGTGTTTTTCCTCTGATTCAGTCTTTAACCACATTGGCACATGATGAAAGACGGTCAGAATTCTTCACCAAGCAATTGATCACAGCTCTGCAAATTATGGATCGTGGCGATATTCCTTATGACGTTAAAGCATCCTGGGCAGGGGCCATGGGTTATTGCCAGTTTATGCCCACAACATATCAAGCCTATGCGGTGGATGGTGATGGTGATGGCAAGCGCGATATGTGGAACAGCTTACCCGATGTGTTTTATTCAGCTGCAAATTTTCTGTCTCAATCTGGCTGGCAGGCCGGAGAAACATGGGGACGTGAGGTCAAGATGCCGAAAGGATTCGAACTTGACCTGACGGGTTTAGGGACGAAAAAGAAATTGGGTGAATGGGCCAAGCTTGGGGTGCGTAACATTGATGGCAAAGCTTTACCAAAGGCTGATATGGATGCGTCTTTAATTATCCCAGCAGGCTACAAAGGGCCGGCTTTCCTCGTATATGAAAACTTCCGCACGATTTTGGATTGGAACCGATCAAACCTCTACGCCATTGCTGTTGGTCATTTGGCGGATCGTTTGGTCTGGAAGGGTCCGCTAGAAAGCCCGCGGATAAAAGAAATACCGCTGAGTCGTGCGCAAACATTACAAATTCAGGCACGGCTGAATGAAAATGGGTATGATGTGGGTAAACCGGATGGTATCGCGGGGTCACGTACACGAAAAGCCATTAAGGCATTCCAAAAAAGTAAAGGGATTCCCGCAGATGGTTATCCCAGTGTGGAACTTTTGAAATTATTCAAGTAAGGCAGGGTTGATGCAATGAGTTTGGGACAGTATGCTGACGTAAATTCCATTGCCGACGGTTTGATAAAGGGTCGACCAAAAATGAAAAAATATTTGCGTCCTGCGCATTTTGCCATAGGGCTTATGGCGGCGGTTTTTCTGAGTGGATGCGCAGAAACGACCTTTTTAAGCAGTTCTGCCAAAAAAATGGGCTCCGGTAACACGGTCTCAGGTAAATATAAAGTAGGTAAGCCCTATCAAATCCAAAGCGTTTGGTATTATCCGGCAGAAGATTTTGAATATGTGGAAACGGGTATTGCGTCTTGGTATGGACCGCAGTTTCATGGCAAAGCCACTGCAAATGGTGAAAAGTTCGACATGAACCAAGTCAGTGCGGCGCATCGAACTTTGCCATTGCCGTCTTTGGTGCGGGTAACAAACTTGGAAAATGGGCGTTCCTTGGTGGTGCGTGTCAATGACCGTGGGCCTTTTGCCAACGGGCGTATTTTGGATATGTCACGACGTGGGGCGCAATTGCTTGGTTATGAAAAACAAGGCACGGCCCGTGTAAAGGTCGAAATCTTGAAAGATCAAAGTCTTGCTCTTAAAAATTCTTTGGTTAATCAGATTGCTGCCAATGAATCACCTATCAAATCATCAGGTATGGCGAAGCCGCAGGTAAGTGCCGAAAGTCTTTCTGTCCCCCAAGGTGGTCAACAAGCCCCACAACCACAGAAGGTAGCTATGACGATGCCGCAGCCACAACCCGTGGCGCAATCGGCGTTTTCAGAGCCCCAAGTGACAACACCGACAGAAACAGTAAAAACATACGCGGTGAATCCAACTCAAATTTATATTCAGGCTGGTGCATTCTCTCAATTTGAAAATGCAAACCGCGTTAAGGCGAGTTTAACGTCCGTAGGTGATGTTCAGGTGTCACAGGTTTTGGTCAACGGGCGCGATTTTTATCGTGTGCGTGTTGGGCCTCTTCAAGATGTGAATGCCGCTGACAAAATATTGAACGACGTGATCAACGCCGGATATCCCGCAGCAAAAATTATCGTAGAAAAAGGAAAAGGTTAATATGGCTTTGCGCAAGACTTTCTTAGCAACCGCTTTCGCAGCATCCCTCATTGTACAAAGTGCATGGGCGATAGATACAACTGCACGCGAAGCCTATATGTTTGATTTTAAGACAGGGCAGGTCCTGTTGGAAAAAGACGCTCATGTGCAAATGCCGCCAGCGTCTATGAGCAAGCTGATGACCTTGAATCTGGTTTTTGAGCGCCTGAAAGACGGCCGATTGAAACTGGATGATGAATTTAGTGTTTCTGAACGTGCCTGGCGCAAAGGCGGGGCAGCTTCTGGCAGTTCTACCATGTTTTTAGAGCCGCGCCAAAAGGTGCGTGTGGAAGACCTGATTAAAGGAATTATCATTCAGTCTGGCAATGATGCTTGTATTGTGGTTGCCGAAGCATTGGGTGGATCAGAAGCAAACTTTGCTGTTGAAATGACGCAAAGAGCACAGGAACTGGGCATGACGCAATCATCATTTGCGAATGCGACAGGCTGGCCTGATCCCATGCAACGCATGAGTGCCCGTGATTTGGGTATTTTGGCAAAACATCTAATTACTGAATTTCCGGAATATTATAAATATTTTTCACTTAAAAGCTTCAAATATAACGGTATTCGTCAAAGCAACCGTAACCCACTTCTCTATAAAACAATGGGCGCGGATGGTTTGAAGACGGGGCATACATCTGAAGCTGGGTATGGTTTGACATCATCTGCTGTGCGCGATGGGCGCCGTTTGATTTTGGTGGTTAATGGCTTAAACAGTGTGCGTGCGCGCTCAAGTGAATCTGAACGTTTGATGGAATGGGGCTTTCGCGAGTTTAATAACTATGCACTCTTCCAAAAAGGGCAGGAAGTGACCTCGGCAGAATTGTGGTTGTCCGATAAACAATCAGTGGGTCTGTATATTGATCAGGATGTTGTCGTGACATTGCCGCGCAAAAGCCGCCGTGAAATGAAAGTGGAAGTCAAATATAATGGTCCAATTCCCGCACCTGTCGAAAAAGGTCAGCAATTGGCAAAAGTCGTGATATCGGCCCCTGATGTGGACCCGATTGAAATACCGCTTTATGCCAAAGAAGATGCTGGTCGTCTTGGCTTTGTCGGCCGTTTGGGGGCGGCAGTTAAATCTATTATCTGGGGTGTGACCGGGTAATGGGCACAGGCAAGTTCATCACCCTTGAAGGGGGTGAGGGCGCGGGTAAAAGCACGCAAGTCAGGCTTTTAAAAGAGGCCGTTGAGGCCAAAGGTATCGATGTCATTGTCACGCGTGAACCGGGTGGTAGCCAAGGTGCGGAAGAAATACGCAATCTTTTGGTGACGGGTGAACCCGGGCGATGGGATGGCATGAGCGAAGCATTGTTGAATTTTGCTGCCCGGCGTGACCATCTTGTCAAAACAGTTTGGCCTGCACTTGAAGCTGGCACATGGGTCATTTCTGATCGCTTTGCCGATTCAACCATTGCCTACCAAGGTTATGGACATCATCTTTCTTTAGACTCTCTTTATCAACTTTGGACGGTCTCGATTAATGGTTTCCGACCAGATTTGACTTATATATTGGATTTACCCGTAGAAATCGGTGTTCGGCGTGCGTTGGGGCGGGGTGATGGTGAAGATCGTTATGAAAATATGGCGACGGATTTTCATCATCGACTTAAAACAGGTTTTCTTGAAATTGCACAAAAAGAACCTGAGCGTTGTGTCGTTATTGATGCAACAGGCACCATAGAAGATATTCAACAAGATATGCGTGATGCGTTCCGAGATCGTTTAGGGGTGTCTCTCGATGACTGAGGAAGACCGTTTATCCCCTAAAACAACGCCCGATCTTTTTGGTCATGAAGAAGCGGAAAATACGCTTTTAGAAACCTATAATTCTGGTCGCATGCATCATGCCTGGTTAATCACAGGGCCACGCGGTATTGGCAAAGCGACTTTGGCCTATCGTTTTGCCCGGTTTTTGTTGAAACACGGCAAGCCCGGTGGGGAAGATGAAGGCGACAGCCTGTTTGGCGATGCCTTACCAAGCGTAGAGCCGGATAATTTATATGTGTCCCCGGAGGATCCGGTTTTTCGCCGCGTCGCTTCTGGTGGTCATGGCGACCTGATGGTGATTGAACGCGAATTTGACGATAAGAAAAACCGTTTTAAAGGTCAAATTGGTGTGGACCGTGTGCGCGGTGTGGGGTCTTTCTTAAGTAAAACATCGGCCGAAGGCGGCTGGCGTGTGGTGGTGATTGACGCGGCTGACGAAATGAACCGCAATTCAGCTAATGCCGTTTTAAAAGTGTTGGAAGAACCGCCAGAACAAGCGGTTTTGCTCTTACTGGCCCATAATCCAGGGCGGTTGCTGCCAACCATTCGCTCACGTTGTCGCACTTTGGTGCTCAATAGCTTAAGCGATGAAGTTATTGTCGATCTGATGGCGAAATATGCCCCCGATTCGTCTGCAGAGGATGCGATCGGGCTGGCAAAACTGTCAGAAGGCAGCTTTGGACGTGCACTTTCTTTGCATGATGAAGGTGGTTTGGACCTGCATGGGGAGCTGATTGATCTGCTGTCCACATTACCGCAATTGGACGTGGAAGCCTTGCATAAGCTGGGGGACAAGATGGCCCGCGCTGGTGCTGACGATGCCTTTCGCACCCTTGGTGATTTACTGCGTTGGTGGTTAGGACGCTTGATCTCGCAAGGCGCACGCGCTAAGACCTCAGGGCTTGGCTTGAGTGCCGAGGAAGATGCTTTGATGGTTCGGGTTCTCCAAAGCGGGAATCTGGATACGCTCATGGATGTATGGGGCAAGATCGGCTTGTTGTTCGATCAGGCGCAAAGCGGTAACCTTGATCGCAAACAAGCTGTGCTGAATTCGTTTCTTGCCCTTGAAGGGGCGTTGAAGCGCTAATTTATCTTTTTTCTTTTTTATGTTCGGAGTGACCCATGGCGGGAGCGACACCTTTTTATATCACCACGCCCATTTACTATGTGAATGATAAGCCGCATATCGGTCACGCTTATACGTCTTTGGCCTGTGATGTCATGGCCCGCTTTAAACGCTTGGACGGTTATGATGTCAAGTTCTTGACCGGCACGGACGAACATGGTCAAAAAGTAGAAAAATCTGCAAACCTTAAAGGCATTGATCCACAAAGCTTTACCGATGGTGTATCCCAAAACTTCCGCGATCTGGCGGCATTCATGGGCTATTCCAACGATGATTTTATTCGCACAACGGAAGAACGTCACAAAAAAGCCTGTCAGGCCTTGTGGAAAAAGCTTTTGGATAATGGCGATATCTATCTTGGCGCTTATGAAGGCTGGTACGCGGTGCGCGACGAAGCCTTTTATATGGAAGACGAGACAGAGAAAAAGCCGGATGGTACCCGCATTGCCAAAGCCAGCGGCGCGGAAGTGGAATGGGTGGAAGAACCCAGCTATTTCTTCAAGCTGTCGGCATGGGAAGATCGTCTTCTTAAGTTTTATGATGAAAACCCCAATTTCATTTTGCCAAAATCACGCCGTAATGAAGTGATCAGCTTTGTCAAAGGCGGCCTGCAAGACCTTTCCGTTTCCAGAACGACTTTTAAATGGGGTATTCCGGTGCCGGATGATGATGCTCACATCATGTATGTCTGGCTGGATGCGTTGACAAATTATATTACCGCTGTTGGTTATCCTGATACGGGCAATGAAGGCTACAAAAAATACTGGCCAGCCGATGTTCATATGGTCGGTAAAGATATTTTGCGTTTTCATGCGGTTTACTGGCCTGCATTTTTGATGGCGGCTGATTTGCCCGCCCCGAAACGCGTGTTTGCCCACGGTTGGTGGACAAATGAAGGCCAAAAAATTTCAAAATCCTTGGGCAACGTGATCGACCCGATTGATCTGGTGAATAAATATGGTCTTGATCAGGTGCGTTATTTCATGTTGCGTGAAGTGCCCTTTGGTAATGATGGTGATTTTGCACATTCTGCCATGGTGTCACGTATGAATGGTGAATTGGCAAACGATCTGGGCAACTTGTCGCAACGGGTCTTGTCGATGGTGGTCAAAAATTGTGACGCAGCCGTGCCAACACCCGGTGAATATAGTGCCGAAGACAAGGTCATGCTGGATCAAGCCTATGATCTTTTGGAAAATGTGCGCCAAAGTATCGATGTTCAGGCCTTTAACGAGGCCATAGAGAAGGTTTGGCTGGTGATCCGTGCAGCGAATGGTTATGTGGACCATCAAGCCCCGTGGAAGCTTAAAAAAGAAGATCCTGCACGTATGGCAACTGTTTTGTACGTCTTGTGTGAAACCATTCGCAATGTTGCGCTCTTGTTGCAGCCCTTGATGCCGACAAGCATGGAAAAAATGCTGGGCTTGCTGGAAATTGCTGACGGTGATCGCACGTTTGCATCATGTGGTGCGGCAGGGGCCTTGAAACCGGGCACAGCATTAGAAGCACCCGAAGGCGTTTTCCCGCGCTTTATTGATCATGAAGAGTTGGAAAAATCTTATGAAGGGAAGGGGTATGACGGACCGTTTTTGATTAAACGTGCGTTGCGTCAAAACCCGAAGAGCAAAGAAACCGTCTTTGAGATCATCCTCAGCAATGGTGAAACACAAGAATTAAATTCTGCTGATTTGGAAAAAGCGAAAGAGAAGGGGACTTTGACGCAAGTCTAAGTCTGAAATGATGTGATGTTGGTCGATAGCCATTGCCATCTTGATTTCCCTGATTTTCAGGAAGATTTCGACGCTGTATTGTCCCGCGCTGAAGAAGCCGGGATTAAGACCATGATGACGATCTGTACCCATGTGACCAAATTTGATCAGGTTCATGATATCGCCAAAGCTCATGACCATATCTATTGCACGGTGGGGATTCATCCCCATAACGCCGATAGTGAACCAGAAGTCAGTGTGGATGACCTGGTCGGTTGGGCCTCAAACCCGAAAGTGATTGGGTTGGGGGAAACGGGCTTGGATTATTTTTATGAACATAGCCCGCGTGAGATACAGCAAAGACAGTTTCGCACCCATATCGAAGCTGCACGTGCGCTTGATCTGCCCGTGATTATCCATACCCGCGATGCTGAAGAAGACACGTTGGCCATGATTGAAGAAGAAATGGCCAAAGCACCGTTTAAAGGTTTGATCCATTGTTTTTCCGCTTCTAAAGAATTTGCGGCACGCATGGTCGATCTGGGGCTTTATATTTCCATTTCCGGGATTGTGACGTTTAAAAAGGCCGATGATTTGCGAGAGGCCATTAAAGATGTGCCGTTAGATCGTCTTTTAGTGGAGACAGACGCGCCTTATCTTGCGCCTATACCTAAGCGGGGCAAGCGTAACGAACCGGCTTACACGGCCTTTACGGCGGCAAAAGTGGCTGAGGTCAAAGGGGTGGATGTGGAAACCCTTGCCAAAGCGACAACGGATAATTTCTTTACACTCTTTTCAAAAGCAAAGCAGGTCTGATCATGCGCGTAACGATCCTTGGCTGCGGCCCTTCTGGCGGTGTGCCGGGGATTGGGGACTATTGGGGCAAGTGTGATGCAGAAAACCCGAAAAACCGTCGCACAAGGCCGTCCATTTTGCTGGAAAATGACACCCTATCTCTACTAGTAGATAGCTCACCTGATGTGCGAGAGCAGCTTTTAAAAGCAAAGGTGACCCGTTTAGACGCGGTGCTTTATACCCATGGTCATGCGGACCATTTACACGGGATTGACGATTTGAGAAGCATCAACCGTTTGCAGAACGCACCGCTTGATATTTATCTCAATCAGGAAACCTTGGATCATATCAGTCAACGCTTTGGCTACGTGCTTGAACCCTTGGCTGAAGGGGCTGATGTTTATTATAAACCCGTTCTGGTGCCGCATTTAGTAGAATACGGGCAGGCATTCAATCTGGCTGGTTTAGAGATATTGCCAATCAAGCAGGATCATGGCTTTTGTGAAACGATAGGCTATCGTATCGGTGATTTTGCATATTCAACCGATGTGGTGGATATGGATGAAGACAGCTTTGATTTGCTCAAAGGCGTCAAGGTTTGGGTGATTGGAACTTTGGTTGATCAGCCCCACATGACCCATGCAGATGTGGATAAGGCCGTGCGTTGGGTTGAAAAGATTGCGCCTGAGAGGGCGTTTTTGACTCATTTAGGCACATCATTGGACTATAGCGCATTGTCAGCGCGACTGCCTGAAAATATCCGTCCATGCTTTGATGGCCTGCAAATTATCACCTAGATTCACTTTTCTGCATTTAAAATCGCTAGAATCATTTGTTTGATTCTATGAAGGCTCTTTGGGTGAAAAGGGTGTTGTTTTGACGTGTGTTTCGTTTCAGCGAAGACTCATTCAAGAGATTCTATTTCCCTAAGTTTTCTCAAAACACTTTGTGAAAAGACCGTCCTGTTTAAACAGGTGAGCGGTGCATCAGCATGTCTGAGAAGATGTTACTGGAATCGCCAGAGTAGAAACCTTAAAGTAAATTTTGTACGTAAAAGAGCAAGAACGCAGGCGGTTTACGAATATGGTTTAACTTCATATTTTCAGCACCAGTGATTCCTAAGTCATTGCAAAATATTATGTATCTAAAAGATACATAATATATATTATGCGACAAAAGATATGTCGTAAAAGATGAGAAAGTTACATGAACTATGGATATGCCCCGCTTCGATTTTTACTTTAACTTGGTCTATCGATTGATGGTTGTGGTGCAATTAGAATCACTTCGCTGCGCTTAATTTATTTTGTGTGGGTGTGATGAGGTGTCAGTGCGATCTTGTAAAAATAGGATTTGGGCTTTCTTGTCACACTTTTCTCAGGCATGTTGCGCGCACAGAAATTTTTGAAGTTTTAAAGCTCAGGAGCTTAAACCGTGGATAAATTTGCAAAGTCTGCTTTTGGCAGTGAACTCTCTCGCCTGCTGGCGATCATGGAAAAATTGCGTGATCCCAATGATGGCTGTCCCTGGGATATTGAACAGACTTTTGCCACCATAGCGCCCCACACCATTGAAGAAGCTTATGAAGTCGCTGATGCGATTGAACATAAGGACTGGCCTCACCTGAAAGAAGAACTGGGCGATCTGTTGTTGCAGGTCGTCTTTCATGCGCAAATGGCTAAAGATGAAAATCTATTTAATTTCAATGATGTGGCTGAAGGTATCGCAGAAAAGATGTTGAAACGTCATCCCCATGTTTTTGGCGAGGAAACCATTGAAACGGCAGACGCGCAGACGATTGCCTGGGAAGCGCAGAAAGAAGCAGAAAGAAAAGCAAAAGCGGCAGAAAATGGACAGGAGCCCCCTTCTGCCTTGGATGGCGTTGCCGGTGGTTTGCCTTCTCTCACGCGTGCCTTGAAGCTTCAAAAACGTGCGGTACGCGTCGGCTTTGAATGGCCTGATGTTCAGGGTGTTTTGGATAAGGTCAGAGAAGAGTTGGCAGAGGTCGAAGAAGAGGTTTGTGCAGACAATATTTCACAAGAACGCATCAAGGATGAGATCGGTGATTTGCTCTTTACCGTGGTCAATTTGGCGCGTTGGGCAGATGTTGATCCAGACAGTGCATTACGCTCTTGTAACGTTAAATTTGAACGTCGTTTTAAGGCGATGGAAAATGGTGTGCGCACAGATGGAAAAGAAATGAATGAAGCGACATTGGATGAGATGCAGCATCATTGGCAGGTGGCTAAAGAAAGCGAGAAATAGATTTAACTTTAACTTTTAAATCATTGAAAATTAAAAATAAATCTCGCTTCTTAAAGTTACTTTTTATCGCGTACCAGCTTGATCAAACTGGACGTATCCCAACGCCCACCGCCACGCTTTTGCACCTCTGCATAATACTGGTCAATCAGGGCTGTATTGGGTAAACGCGCCCCGTTTCGTCGGGCTTCATCAAGGCAAATGCCGAGGTCTTTTCTGACCCAATCCACGGCAAACCCGAAGTCGAATTCATCATCGATCATGGTGTAGCCACGGTTTTCCAATTGCCATGATCCGGCAGCCCCTTTTGAGATCACATCGACGACTTTTTTGGCATCCAGTCTGGCGGTTTCGGCAAAGGCCAATCCTTCTGCGATGCCCTGTACCGCACCGACGAATGTGATCTGGTTGACCATCTTGGTCAATTGCCCTGCCCCAACCGGTCCCATGAGGGTGACCGCACGGCCATAGCATTGCATAACGGGTTCGCCTTTGGTGAAGTCGTTTTCACGCCCGCCGACCATAATGGTGAGCACACCGTTTTCCGCACCGGCTTGTCCGCCAGAAACCGGGGCATCCATGAATGTCAGGCCCAATTCCTGCGCCTTTGCGTCCATTTCACGGGCGATATCGGCTGAGGCTGTCGTGTGGTCAATGAAGATCGTTCCTTTATTCATCGCAGCAAAGGCACCGTTTTCGCCCGTACAGACGCTGCGCAGGTCATCATCATTGCCCACACAGGCAAAGACAATCTCGGCCCCCTGCACGGCTTCTGCGGGGGTCTTGCCAAGTGTATGGCCATATTCGCCAACCCATTTTTCAGCTTTGGCAGTGGTGCGGTTATAGACGGTGACATCGTGCCCGCCTTTAGCGAGATGACCTGCCATGGGGTAACCCATAACGCCGAGACCGAGAAAAGCGACTTTCATATGCTTGACCTTCTTTCGTTTTTAAATATCAGAAAGTCAGTATATGGGGCTGATTTGGCAGAGGCAAAGATTAGTTTGTCATGGTGACAATGTTGATTAACCTTCGAACTCTACAATAACATCCATAAAAGCGGTGCTGTAGCGCTCTAGCTTGGTTTGCCCTACCCCTGAGAGATTTAGGAAGCTATCGGCATCCTGTGGGCGTTTTTTGGCCATTTCTACTAACGTTGAATCAGCAAAGATCACGTAAGGTGGCACACCTTGGTCTTCGGCGAGGCTGCGGCGTTTGGCGCGTAGGGCTTCAAACAGGGCTTTGTCGTCTTCGCGTTCTAGGATGATGGAGGAACGCGCAACCTTTTTGCTATGTGCCCCGTTACGACCATCGGGGTCTTTGCGCATCAGGACGGTTTGTTCCCCGCGCAAAACAGCGCGCACGTCGCCACCGAGTTTCAGCGCACCAAAGCCTTCGATATCCATCCGCACCAGCCCCAGAGCCACCAATTGACGGATGATGGAACGCCAGTTGTCCCGTTTAAGCTCTTTGCCAATGCCATAAGTGCTGACTTGGTCGTGCCGGAAGCGTTTGATTTTTTCATTCTCTTCGCCCAACAAGACGTCAATAATATGCCCTGCCCCAAAGGTTTCACCCGTGCGGTAAATGCAGGACAGAACTTTTTGGGCGGGGACAGTGCCGTCAAAAGTTTCCACGGGCGTGAGGCAGGTATCGCAATTGCCACAAGGTTCCGCCAAGGTTTCGCCAAAATATTCCAGCAAGACCTGACGGCGGCAGCGATGGGTTTCGCAATAAGCCAAAAGTGCATCCAGTTTTTGGCGTTCCACATGTTTTTGCCGTTCGGGCAGCTCGGAACTTTCAGTGAACTGGCGCAGCTTGGTGACATCTTGCAGGCCATAGGCCATCCAGGCTTGTGAGGGCAGACCATCACGACCTGCACGTCCGGTTTCCTGATAATAGGCTTCCAGGCTTTTGGGTGGGTCCATATGGGCGACAAAGCGCACATCCGGTTTATCAATACCCATTCCAAAGGCCACGGTGGCGACCATGACCATGCCTTCTTCGCGCACAAACTTGGCTTGGTTGGCGCTGCGGATGTCTTTGTGCATACCCGCGTGATACGACAGGGCATCATAGCCTTGTTCGCGCAGCCAACTTGCCACGTCTTCCACTTTTTTACGGCTCATGCAATAGACGATGCCGCTGTCGGTTTCTCCATATTCACCAAGGAATTTAAGCAGTTGGGTCTTTGCGTTTTTCTTTGGTACGATGTTGTAACGAATGTTGGGGCGATCAAAGCCGGTGATAAAGACTTCACCAGCGCCCAAATTCAGCCGTTCAATGATATCCAGCCGGGTCGGTCCATCGGCGGTTGCGGTCAAAGCAATACGCGGGATTTGGGGGAAATGGTCGTGTAAATTCACAAGCTGGCGATATTCCGGGCGGAAATCATGGCCCCATTGTGACACGCAGTGGGCTTCATCAATGGCAAAAAGCGATATTTGACAATGATTAAGCAAGGTGAAGAAACGATCGGTCAACAACCGTTCAGGTGCGACATAAACGAGGTCCAGTTCCCCTGCCCGCATGGCCCGTTCAATTTCTTGGCTGTCGTCCATGGAAATGGTGGAATTTAATGTCGCCGCTTTAATGCCGACCTGACACAGCGCGGTCACTTGGTCTTGCATGAGGGCAATCAAGGGCGAAATGACAATGGCGCACCCGTCACGACAGACGGCAGGAATTTGATAACATAGCGATTTACCGCCACCCGTTGGCATGAGGACAAGGGAGTCCCCGCCTGCAATGGTGCGATTGATCACGGCTTCCTGTACGCCGCGAAATTCCTGAAACCCGAAGGTGTTTTGTAGAACGTCCAGCGGTGTCTTAGACATGATATGTGTCTGACCCCGGATTAAGGAATGCGCGCGTTTCTTCCCAAATATCCTGATTGGGGGTCAAAAGCAGGCAATCTTCTTCATAGATAAAGGGGCGGTATTTATCTTGCGCCCCGATCATCAGGTCATATCCACCGGCTTCACGATGTAACAACACGCCCGGTGCGTGGTCCCACGGATGGAGCCTGCGGTATTGGGCACAGTGAAATTCACCAGCTGCAAGGGAGATATAATCATGGGCGACTGCCCCATAGCGTGATGCCATATGGGGGACTGGTCCCAGACCATCAATTGCGCGTTTTTTCAACCATTTACGATGACTGGGGTTAAGCGAGACAGTCATGCGTTCAAAAGCGGTGATGTTTTTGACGTGTAAGCGTTTGCCTGCCAATGTGGCCCCTGCCCCTTTTTCAGCCACCGCTGTGCGTGAACGTGCCGGATCATGAATCCAGCTTGCCAGCAATTCCCCCCGATAGGCCAAGGCTACCATAGAACCAAAAACGCTGTTGCCATTGGCAAAATTGCGTGTGCCGTCTACCGGATCGATGATCCAGATGGGTTGGTCACTTTGCAAGGCATCTAAAACCGACGTGTCACGTGAGACGGCTTCTTCCCCCACCACGAGGGAGGCTGGCATATAGTCTTTTAGACGGGCGGAAAGTTTTATTTCGGCTTCGATATCAGCCGTTGTGACCAGGTCGCCAGGCGATTTTTCCATAATGTCGCCCCTGCTGAGCTTTTGAAAGCGCGGCATGATTTCTTCTTCGGCAACGTCACAGATAATCTGCGTGATATGATCCACATCTAATTTCATGCCTTCTTTTAGCAAGGGTTGAAAGCAGAGTCATTGGGAAAGTTTGTGCATGTCTCTTTTCTTTCCCCGTCCTTAAAGGACCAACCATAAGCTGATGGTCAGGGTCAGGAACGATGCAATTGTGGTGAGCAGTAAGGTGCTTGTGGCTTCTTGGGCCAGCGCGTATTTGCTGGCAACGATAGGATAGATGGTCAGCATGGGACAAGAGGCAAAGACAATGGCTGAAACCCGTAATTGCATATCCATTTCAGGTAAAAGCGTGATGATGAAGGCAACCAATAAAGGATGAAGCATCAATTTTCCACAGGCGACCAGACTTATTGTGCCCAAACGGCCGTTGAGGGTGGAACCGACCAAGGTCCCGCCGATGAAAAACAGGGAAACCGCAGGGGCCGCCTGCCCCATCAGGTCAATGATTTTACCAAGAACATCCGGTATGGGGATTTGAAATGCAGAGACACATAATCCCAAAACGATCGCCATAAGAAATTGATTTTTGGGCAAACCTGTGAGGATGGTTTTGAGGGAAGAGATAATGGATGATGAACTGTCTTTGTGTATACCCAAATCCATCAGGATCAAGGCTAAGGGGAAAATCAGGATATTTTCAACCAGCAAGGCCATGGTAAAGGCGCCAGACGGCAGGCTCCCGTAAATCTGGATTAACAGCGGTGCCCCGATAATGATGCTGTTGGGTAAGGCGGAGCCAAAGGCATTTAAACCGCTTTCAGTTAAAGTGGCTTTGGTCAGATATTTTGAAATAAAGAAAATAAAAATGAAGGACATCAATCCCCCACCTGCATAGGCGAGGATGAAATGACTGTTTAAAACATTCGTGAAATCACTTTGAGAAAGCGCCTTGAAGATAATGGCCGGCACACCAAAATATAAAGCAAACCGACCCAGCCCCACATTTGCATCTTTGGTGATAAACTTTAAACGGACCGCCAGATAACCCATGGCAATCAAAGCGAAGAGCGGCGCAGTCATATAGAAAGTCATGGTCTTGTAAGCATTTCAATTTATTTAATGAATGCCTTAATAGAACATAGTTTAGATAAAGGGTTTCATTCAATCATTTGAACGGGGTATTCGATTTTGCAATAGGTAGAGTTATGGCCGATAAATGTCGTGGTCTCATTTATGTTAATTATAAGTTAAGTAAATAAAATGCTAGATATTATTAGATTTTTTGTCTTGCTTTATTTCTTCTAGATGTTGTTGGATGATTGATGTTATAAAACGGGGTAGCATTATAGTATATAGTATTGATAATAAGGACATAAATATACTAATCTTATTAGCGATGATTTTAACTTTAGTTAAGGATATGATATTACTTTCAAAACCATTTAAGGCTAATAAAAATGTAGAAATTATATACAATGCTAGGAGCAATGAAATAGGTAAAACTTTAGCATTTACATATTGTTGATAAAAATGAATATAACGCCAATTTTTTGTCTCAAGAAGTTTCGAACTTGAAAATATTGCTATAGAAGAAATGCATATTCCCGCTCCAATCGAAAAGAAAGTAGCTAAAATTGATCTTGAATTATCATTGATAGAGTCAATAGGGATCGTAATTAATATAGCTAAAATTATCGGTCCTAAAATGTATAAAGTTCTAAATGATACTTTGATCATTTTTATATTTCTCGAAAATTCTTTTTAATTCTTGCCAAACGTTTTTGTGATCTACAGAGTTTCCAAAGGCTGGCAAACTAATTTTCTCATGAACTTTGATGTCGTTAGGGGATAACGTAGCACCGTTTTCTAATGTGATTTTATATTCGTCATCATGATCTTCTACAATTGAATGGGCGAGACGTTTTAAAGGTATTTGCATATCATCTCTAGAAAATTTTGAAAGGCCTTTTTTAGGATTCAAGATTATTCTAGCTCTCATGTTTTCTTTATGTCTTGCAATGTAAGGGTCTTCTTTTTTAAACAAAGTTTTCAAGAAATTCTTTTCAGGGGTACCTTTTATTTCTTCAAAGGTTGCTAAATAAGTTTGTACATCAAGGTCGATATTTTTTACGCCCACATCTTCAATAAGCTTTAGTTGATCGGTGTGGGCAACGTTAGTTATTCCGAAAACACCAACTTCGTTATCAAGGTTGGATTTTTTGAAAACTTGATAAAAGTAATTTAATAGGGCACTTGAAGACAAGCCGCTACTACAGGTGATGAGGTTATCTTTATAAATCAGGACGGATAAATCTTGTTCAAGAAAGTCTTGCCCGGTAGGAGCCTGAATAGTGGAAACTGATCGATCACCTATATTTTGTTTGTTAACAGTACTGGTTTCACTGCCTTCAAAAGTTTGAGTAAAATACAGAAAAATTCCATCGTTATCAGATACTGATAAATCAGAGCAATGCATCTTTAAAAAAAAATCTTTCTCATAATCCGGTAACACGCCTCCCATAATTGATATTGTATCTCGAACATATTGTTCGAAAGTAACATTGGGTTTTGGGTGTTCAAAATTCACTTTTTTTAAAAAAACTGTTCTTTTTCTTATTCTATCAGCCATTTTTTTGCCTGTTAATTCATTTCATAATTTGTGCGAATATAACTTAAAATGGCAATAAATAAAAGGGTGGTATTTATAGTGGTTTACGGTCGGTAAATTTCGCGGTCTCGTTTATAGGCGGTTTCAAGCAAGGTCAGGATGCGTTTGGCCTCGGGGTTGTATTCTGCCTGTTGTTGCAGGGCTTTGGTGACGAATGCGGTGAAGGTCACAGCTTCGGCCTTGCCTTTCAGGTCAAACGTTTTTGCCATATCTTCCAAATCTTCATGGATCAGGCGTTTGGCCATGACGTTGAGTTGTTTCTTCACCAACGAGTTTTTGTTGCGCCAGCGCGCTTGTGATTCTTTCGTCGCCATGTTTTTGACCCGCGTTAGAGTTCTCTACTTGTAGAGGAGCATAACAGCAAGGTGTTAAAAAAATAAGAAGGGATATCTTTACCCACACTTTTATATGTGAGGTTTTAATATCCAGACATTTTCTGTTGCGGCAGACTTTCCTCTCATACCGCCGGGGACATCGACGTGTGCCACTTGGGTAATGGCGTAGCTGCTGGTGTAATGAGATTGGACTTCATCTGTCGGAACGGAAAACGGTGGGCCATCTGTTTTACTTTGATCATAGGTGTAAGAGATTAGCAATTGCGCGGCGTGATTGGTTATGGTCATGAGGTGGTGGGTGTATTTGACGCGCATATTTTCAGGCAAGGCGACCAAGGCCGCGCGATCATAGATCGCATCGACACGTCCCAGTATGTCATGTGTTAAAGTGAAGAAATCCCCCACATAAATATCAAGACCTTGGGCGTGATAGTGTTTTAGCTCCCCTTCTTGGTTGATGGCGGGGATCACGTCCATTTCTGCGAACAGTTGTTCAATAGCCGTTTCACTTAATTCAATGGCGACCACTTGATAGCCTTTGGACAGAAGCCATGAAATATCAAGTGTCTTACCGCAAAGCGGGACAAAAATGCGCTGTCCTCTGACCAAGGATAATTTGTCAAAATAATTGACCAGCAACGGGTTGGCTTCATTGTTGTGGAAACCGATTTGATTTTCTTCCCATTTGCGGTGCCAGAACGAGGGGTCCATGATTGAGCCTTTCAAGCTTGTTTCTGTCTTATCTTGGCGATACCATACAAGTTCAAGTTAACTTGAGGTCAAGGAAAAAATGTCAAACAATCAAACTTTGGACATTGCTGAGGTATCGAGACATAGCGGTGTACCTGCATCGACCTTACGGTTTTATGAGGAAAAGGGACTGATCATTTCTGTTGGGCGACAGGGATTACGTCGTCTTTTTCAGGCAAATGTACTGCAACGTCTTGAACTGATTGCTCTTGGTCAGAATGTGGGGTTTTCGCTGGATGAGATCGGTGCAATGTTCACGCCCCAAAATGTGGATATTGATAAAAAACTGTTGCTGGAAAAGGCAGCAGAGCTTGATCAGAACATTCAGCATTTGATAGCCATGCGAGATGGTTTGGTACATGCGGCACATTGCCCTGAACCAACTTTATTTGAATGCCCAAAATTTTTAAAGATTTTGCGTATCACTGGAAAAGCCAAAGTTAAACAGGAAAAACAAAAGAAAAAACCGCTACAGTCAGGTGGGTGACCAGCCTGTCGGCGATGTTTCCTCTTCGGTTTCTTCTTCAATTTCGAAGAAATGCGGGTACTTTTGTTGAAAGCGGGCCACGTTCATGTCGTTCATACGGACTGATATGGTAAAATGGTTTTTACCTTCAACCCGGTTTGAAACTTCGCCATGGTCGTAAAGCCAACTTAACAGTTGCCCGTCACTATAGGGAATATCCAGTTCAAAGCTTTGGAAACGAGCACTGAGCAAGGTGTTTATGTCGTTTAAAAGGGCATCACACCCCTGCCCTGTAATGGCAGAAACCATAGCCACACGACCATTGGAACGATCTACACGGTTTTGCAGGATTTCTAACTCTTCCCCATCCAAGAGATCAGCCTTGTTATAAACTTCAATCAGACAGTCATCGAGTTTATTATCTACCCCCAATGTTTTGAGAACGTCCAAGACATCCTGTCTTTGGGCTTCGCTGTCAGGGTGGTGCACATCGCGTACATGCAAAATGACATCGGCTTCGTGGACTTCTTCCAAGGTGGCATGAAAGGAGGCAACCAATTCGTGGGGCAACTCAGAGATAAAACCGACGGTGTCGGACATAATCACATCGCGTCCAGAAGGCAGTTTGATGGAGCGCATGGTCGGATCAAGGGTGGCAAACAGTAAGTCTTCGGCAAAAACTTTTGCTTCGGTCAAATGATTGAACAATGTTGATTTACCCGCGTTGGTATAGCCCACCAAGGCGACGATGGGATAAGGTGTGTTACGCCGCGCTTTGCGGTGCAGTTCACGGGTGCGTTTTACGTCTGTCAGGTCTTTTTTAAGACGTACAATGCGTTCATCAATCAAACGACGGTCAATCTCGATCTGAGATTCACCGGGACCACCAATAAAGCCGAGACCGCCCCGTTGACGTTCCAGATGGGTCCATGAGCGGACCAAACGGGAACGTTGATAGGTGAGCGCTGCCAACTCGACCTGCAAAGAACCTTCCGACGTGCGCGCGCGTTCCCCAAAAATTTCGAGGATCAGGCCAGTACGGTCAATAACTTTGCAGTTCCAGGCTTTTTCAAGATTGCGTTGTTGAATGGGTGTCAAGCTGGCATCGACAATCGCCAAACCGATATCGTCTTCATGCCAGTCGTTTTTGTGTTTGTCCACGCGGCCGATTGTGGTCGCGATGGCTTCCACCACCCCTTGGCCAAAAAGTGTGGCCGGTTTGGGGCGGGCAATATTGACGACTTCGCTATGAACTACATCGACATGGATGGCAAGCGCCAACCCCACGCATTCTTCAAGGCGTGCTTGAGGCGAACGCAAATTGCCGCGATCATTTTTTAGATGCGGATGAATGACCAAACAGGCTGTTTGGTCACTTTCGTGGCTCCAACCTTTGTCGGAATGGCCCTTGGGCGGGAGCTGTTTATTGGTCACTTTTACTCTTCGTCGTCCGCACTGGGGTCGAACAATTGTACCGGTGAAGATGGCATGATTGTAGAAATTGCATGCTTATACACCAGTTGAGTGTGACCATCTCTACGCAGGAGCACAGAGAAGTTGTCAAACCACGTAACGATCCCTTGTAGTTTGACGCCGTTTACCAAAAAGATGGTAACGGAATTTTTTTGTTTACGAATGTGATTAAGAAAGACGTCTTGCACATTCTGGGATTTTTCAGCAGCCATGGGTCTTATCCCCTATTTATCTTTATTGTTGGCATTTATGGTTAAGTTTTTTATAGAGCCTTGGCTACGTGGTCCATCTCCCAGACTTCACAATTTTCCAACGTAGCGGCTAACTCTATGCAGTTATTGAAATACCAAGAAGGAGGGTAGTCGTCAAACTCTCCCTGCATGGGGGCTTGTGATCTGATCAGTACGCCTATGCACTTGCAGTTGAATGCACACTCAAGATCTACGTCTGTATCACCGACAAACCAGACATCCTTTCCCCTAGTAATTCCGCTGTCTTCAAGGGCTAAATCCACAGGTGCGGGGTTGGGTTTATCTAGTTGTGCATCCCCTGCCCCAATGACCTTTTTAAAATATTTTCCCCAGCCCAGATGCTCGACCTCCTGGCGCAGGTATTTTCCGGTCTTATTGGAGACCACACCTAGGTAATATCCCATAGAAACCAAGGCTTTCAGCATTTTTTCGGCGCCTTCATGGGCTTCTAGCCGTTCAATGTGCGATTCTTCGAATCGGGCATAAAAAATTTCCGCCGCTTTTTCCCATTGATCACCAAACAATTCCGGGAAACTATCACGCATGGACCGCCGTACCCGCAGCAAGGTTTCTTCATAGGTCCAAGGGGCCTGTCCCATGGCGACAAGGGTATGATTATTGGCATCATGGATGGCAGGCCATGTGTTGACCAATGTATTATCCCAGTCAAATAGAATGGCTTTGGGGCGGGTTGGTTTGGACATTGTCTTACTTATGCTTTCTCTAAAAAGTCTGCGTATATTTTGGCGATTTTTTCACAGGTTAAGCCAACAGCACCGTTGGCAATGACTTTGTCATCAATCTGCGTCACAGGTTTAACACAGGCACTTGCACTGGTTACAAAGGCTTCACGCGCATTGTAGGCTTCTTCAACCGTGAAAGGTTTTTCAACAATTTCGATACCTTCTTTTTGGGCCAATTCGATAATGCTTTTGCGGGTGATCCCATTCAAAATTTCATGTGAAGGTGGACGGGTTTGTAATTTGCCCTCTGCATTCACAATCCATGCGTTGTTGGATGTGCCTTCTGTGACAAAGCCTTCTTTATTCACCAGCCATGCATCACTATAGCCTGCATCCAAGGCAACCTGTTTACACATAGAGGCGGGTAAAAGCGCGGTTGTCTTGATATCACAACGTGCCCAGCGCATATCCTCCATGGTCATGACCTTCATCCCCTGCAGGGATTTATTTGGGTCAAAGGCTGCCCCTCTTCTGGCGGTAATCACCAATGTGGGGACAGTATCTTCGGGAAAGATAAAATCACGTTTGGAAGACCCGCGCGTCACTTGCATATAAATCAAGCCCGTGCGCAGGCGGTTACGGCGGATCAATTCTTTAATAATGGGCATCATGGCACGTCGTGACATGGGCATATCCATGTGGATTTCCCTTAAAGAACGTTCCATGCGATCCAGATGTGCCTCCGTATCAATCAGACGACCTTTATAGAGGTAAATAACTTCATAGATTCCATCGGCAAATTGAAAGCCACGATCTTCAATATGAACGCTGGCCTCTTCATGGCGGGCGTAGGTGCCGTTAACATAGGCAAAGCGTGACATTCTAGAAGAACTCCAAGCGGACAGAGAACATTTTTTCAACTTTGCGCACCGCATCAGAGGCCGCAAACAGGACAACCCGGTCTTTGGGTTGGACGACGGTGTGACCACGCGGGCTAATCACTTGACCATCGCGCACAATTGCACCCAACAAGACGCCTGCGGGCATTTTAACCTCGCGCAAAGGGGCACCGACCAGCGGTGACGTTTCCAGTGCTTCGGCTTCAATCAATTCCCCAAAGCCTTCGCGCAGACTATGGACGCTATGAATACGACCACGGCGCACTTGTTGCAAGATTTGAGATACGGTGATGTTGCGCGGGTTAACCACTACGTCAATATCAAGGGTATTCAACAGCGGTTCATACAATGATTTATTGATCAAGGTGACGGCGCGTTGAGAGCCCATGCGTTTTGCTAATAAGGAGCCGAGAATATTCGTCTCATCATCATCGGTCACGGCGACAATGGTTTCAGCGGCTGCAACATTGGCTTCCATCAACAGTTCCTGATCACGCACATCGCCACATAAAACAGTCGTTCTGGTCAGTTGGGAGGCGATTTGACGTGCACGGGTTTCACTTTTTTCAATGATTTTGGCATTCACCCAAGGGAATTCACGTTCCAATTGTTGGGCGAGGAACAACCCGATGTTGCCACCGCCAAAGATTAACAGGCGGCGTGCTTCACTTTCATCATGGCCGAAGGCCGTCAGGGTGCGTGCCATATGTTGTTCATCGACAACGAAATAAGCTTCATCACCGGGTAAGAACTGGTCTTCCCCTTTCGGGATCAGCGGTTTGCCATCGCGGATCATGCCGACAACAACAATATTCAAATCCGGGAACAATTGGGTTAATTGACGAAGTGGCGTATGAATTAACGGGCAATCTTCTTCACAACGCACACCGACAAGGCGCACCTTTCCGCCACATAGCGGGATCATATCTGTCGCCCCCGGTACGGTTAAACGACGCATAACAGCGCGTGCGACTTCGATTTCCGGGGAAATAATGACGTCAATGGGCAGGTTTTTGCGGGTATACAGGTCTGCCCATTCCGGTGCCAGATAGCTTTGTGAACGAATACGCGCAATTTTGGTCGGCACGTTAAACAACGAATGGGCAACTTGCGCCGCCACCATGTTGATTTCATCCGTATAAGTAACGGCGATCAGCATGTCCGCATCTTCAGCACCGGCTTCTTTGAGAACATCAGGGTGGCTGGCATGTCCGGTGACACCCCGACAATCCAATGTGTCTGTCAGTTTACCAATCAAAGCGGGAGACTGGTCTACCACGGTCACATCGTTGTCTTCCAAAGCAAGATAGTGGGCAATGTTGGAGCCTACCTGTCCCGCACCGCAAATAATGACTTTCATAATGGGCTCCTAATTGGTCTTGCCTTTTTCGTCAGCAGTTAAATTTAGCGATTTAAGTTTACGATGCAAGGCTGAGCGTTCCATCCCTACAAATGAGGCTGTTTTAGAAATGTTGCCGCCAAAGCGATTGATCTGTGTGCTGAGATATTCTCGTTCAAAAATTTCTCGGGCATCGCGTAGTGGTAGGCCCATAATTTCGCTTGTTTGGTCCCACTTCAGGGATTCTGCCCCACCGCTTGTGACTTCACGCGGCAACATTTCTGCTTTGATAGGTTGATCAGCGCTACCGGGGGCCATAATTAAAATACGTTCTATCACATTGCGTAATTCACGCACATTGCCCGGCCAGTCATATGTTTGAAGTGCGGCAATGGCCTCTGGTGCAAATTTTCGTGGGACATGACCTAACGAGTCGGCTGTCTTATTCATGAAATAGGTGGCAAGTTCAGGAATGTCTTCGCGATGTTCATTGAGTGGCGGCAAGTCAAGCGGCACCACATTCAAGCGATAAAACAGGTCTTCCCTAAATCTTTCTTGGGCGATCTCTTCATTTAAGTCTTTAGAAGAGGTTGCCATCACTCTGACGTCCACTTCAACAAAAGTGTTGCCGCCTACACGTTGAAAGCGTTGTTCTTGCAGGACGCGCACGATCTTGCCTTGCGTGTCTTGCGGCATATCGGCGATTTCATCCAACAATAAGGTGCCGTTGTGGGCTTGTTCAAAAAAGCCGACTTTGCCCGGTGCACCATTTGCTTCAATGCCAAAAAGTTCGCTTTCTACCTTGTCGGCTTCCATGGTGGCGCAATTGAGGACGACAAACGGACCTTTAGCGCGTTTTGATTTGAGGTGTAGATGACGTGCTGCCACTTCTTTGCCGGACCCGGCGGGACCGTTAATCAATACACGGGAATTTGAAGAGGCCACTTTTTCAATAGATTGGCGTAAGTTGTTGATACGGGAAGATTTTCCGACAAGTTTATTTTCCACTGCCCCGCGTGTGCGCAGTTCGGCATTTTCGCGGCGTAAATCTGCCGTTTCCAGCGCGCGTTCTACCGCCATGAGAAGCCGATCTGTCTTAAATGGTTTTTCGATAAAATCGTAAGCACCGTCGTGTAAAGCTTTTACTGCAGTTTCAATGGTGCCGTGACCACTCATCATCACAACAGGTAAATCCGGATGGTCTTTTTTCAAAGCCTTGAGGATGCCCAAACCATCTAATTTGCTGCCTTGGAGCCAGATATCAAGCAAGACCAAGCTAGGTCTGCGGGTGCGTACCGTGTCTAAGGCTTGAATGTCACCACCGGCTTCACGGGTTTTATAGCCTTCATCTTCTAAAATGCCTGCGATCAACATGCGAATATCAGCTTCGTCATCAACGATTAAAATATCATGCGCCATCTGTAACCATCCTCACTGCCGCCATCATGGGGTCTTCTTTTTCTTCAGTTGTGTTTTTTGTTATATGATGTTCTTCAAGTTCTGGAAAACGCATTTCAACAATGGCGCCTCCGCCTTCTCTATCTTTTAAGGCCATGTGGCCTTGATGCTCTTC
>JABXIC010000002.1 GCA_013373265.1 Methylocystaceae bacterium
CGTCGTGATGATCTTCGCCGCAGCAGAATAAGCCCGCTGTGTTGTGATCATAGATGTAAATTCAGCACCCAAGTCAACGGTTGAGGCTTCTAGGGAAGATTGGTTAACCGAACCAGAACCCGCAGAACCGGCTTCGCGCACGGTTGGCTGACCAGAGGCATCTGTTTCAATCCAGACGTTGCCGGATAAACTGTTCATGCCGTTCGGGTTTACCATGGTGGCAACCGGGATCATGAAGACCGGACGTGTCACACCGTTATCGAACAAGGCGGTGACAACACCATCTTCACCAATGGTGACACCAGCAAAGTTACCGAATGAGGCACCGTTTTGCGAAATATAGTTGATTTGATAGGTGTCCCCAAACTGAGTCATCCCATCAGCAACGTTATAGTTACCTAACGAGACAGAAAGCGCAGGGCCCTCTGATCCATCCATATCTTCTGCACCGTTTGCCCAATCAATTTTATATTGGATCTTAGGATCAGAAGCTGTGGCTTCGTCGGTATTCATAAATTTATCTGGTGTACCGTCACCATTGAAGGTCACAGTATAGTTACTTGCAGTGGTCCAAGCAGCAGCTGAATCTAATTTTTCAACAGTATAAGCTTCATTTTGAATAACTGATGTTACACCACCGGTTGTTAAGTTTGTCATGTCAACTGAAATGTCAAAACTCTGACTGCCGTTATGGAACACAACGGAATCTTGCCCCCCAATTTTTTCGGCCCAGCTGTCTGGTGGCGATTTGGGTGTCCCACCATATTCATATTGTAAAATATTGCTGACACGCTTAGCGAGCTGATCCATCACTTGGGAAAGTGAACGACCATTCACGTTAATAGATAAGCTCGTTGTAGCTGCTGGTGTTGCTGTTGCAAGGGTTAAAGCACTGGTTTCAGAAAATGTAACGGCGTTTAGTGGGGCAGCCGCTTGTGCGGGGTCATTAAATGTAATCGTCCCACCAGAAACTGAGAACCAATCGCCCGTTCCTAAGACTGTATCTCCAACTGTATTCAATGCTGTATTCAAGTTACTGATCGTTGCATTGATTGTCGCACCAATTGTGACGGCTGTGGCACCTGAAGTAGAAACACTTCCATCATTATCAAACTCGAAAACATATGAAGTACCGCCAACATCCATGGTGAATGTCTCGCCATCAGCAGGATTTGTACCGCCAAATGTTAGGGTTTGTACTTTCGTTGAGGTGGTATCAGAACCAGAAAAGTTAATGGTATAGGCAGTGCCATCGACGTTCATGGTCATGGATGTACCTGTGTCGGGAACGGATGTAAAATCCATTCGGCCCAATGACATGTAGTTGTTGCGTGCAGAATTTTGATCTTCAACAACAATAGAGGCAGCTCCTCTGGGGGGGACAACGCTGAGGTCCCATGCGTTTGAGGCACGTTTGGTCCATGAGTGGTTGATGTTATGTGGCGCACCCAAGGAGTCATAAATCAGAATGTCTGTTTTATGTGTTTTTCCTACATCTGCAGAAGAAGGCAGGTTGGCACCCATAGCAATGGATGTTGTTGCGACGGCTGTTCCGCCAATGGTTTTAAGGTTCAACGGGCGCAGGTTTGTATTATCAACGATGTTGTCATTGATATAAACCGTATCGCCAGCGGAATTTTTATATGACTTCATGTAGATGTCATCACCAACTGTTTTTTGTACAGCTTGGTTTGACCCGTCCCATGTTTGTAACGGCCAACCTTGAAGGTAGTAACCTGATGTATTTTGCAGGTAACCTTCTTTATCCACTTTAAAAGAACCGGCACGTGAATACGCGTAAATATCACCTGTGGAAGGGTTGCCCGCTGAGTTTACGATGAAAAAACCGCCACCAGAGATCGAAATGTCTGTTGCAGAAGTTGTTGATTGTAACAAACCTTGCACATCAACGCCTTGGCGTGGCTTGGATTGTACACCACCGGCAGAATATTGGGTCAAAGAAGCTTGTTTGGTCACAAGCGTTTGAAAATTCACTTGAGTCGATTTGTAACCAACGGTGTTTACGTTGGTTACGTTATCAGCGATCGCGCCCATGGCACTTGATTGTGCTTGAAGGCCTGAAACGCCTGAGAATAATGCTCCATATAGGCTCATCGGTATATCTCCTTGCGAGTGATTTTAGCTATTCTCGCTTTGTTGTTTTAGAGTTCCCATTCTAGGTACCCCGGTTCTCTAGGTTTTGAAGCTTTTGCTTCTTTTGGTATTCTAATTCATTAAGCGGCTTCTTCACTTGGCTTTGCTTCAGCAGCAGCCGTCGCGGCTGCTTTCGCGGCTGCTTTTGCTGCATTTGCTGTTGCGGCAGCCGTTGAAGCAGCTTGTTCAGCCTCGCTTGCTACGGCTGAACTTGTTGCATCCTTAGCAAGTTGAGCAGCTTCTTCTGCTTCTGCTGCGGCTTCTGTCGCTTTCGTGGCTGCTTCATTCGCTTTAACAGCTTCGGCTTCAGCCTCAGGAATTGGGTTATCAAGTGCGGCTGCATCTGCTTCTGCCGCAGAAGCAACAGCCGCTTCAGCATCCGCCTTGGCGGACTTGGCATAACCGGCGGCAGCAAGCGCGGAGGCAGCAATGGCGTCAACTTCAGAGAGTTGCAGCGCTTTCTCTTTCAAGGTCAGAACTTTGTCCAAACCAATTTCTTGGTTGTTGATCATCAGGACAGGGTCTTTACCGGCGTAAGAGACACCCGTGACAACACCAACACTTGTGGTAATAACATCAACAGGTTTGCCTGCGGCATCTTGTGCAACAACGCTGAGTTTGTAGATGCCATCCGGAACTTTATTGCCGGAAAGATCAATGCCATCCCAAACAACACCGTGTTTGCCTTGAGTAATATTGCCTTTGGCACTCATGACGGTGTTACCGTTTTTATCCTGGATGTTGATCAATGTACCTGCACTGTCATCCAGAAGAATATAGTTGAACTCGGCTTGACCACCGTAAACTTGAACGTTGGGGCTTTCTGCTTCAATGAAGTGGCCGACATAACTTGCAACACTTGATAATTGCGAGTTTTCTTGCGCGGCGATCAATGTCTCCAGATTGGCATTTTGAGAGATTTGTTGCTCGACGCTGGCAAATTGAACAAGCTGTGACGTGAACTCGGTTGAATCCATGGGATCAAGCGGATCCTGGTGCTGCAATTGTGTTGTCAGCAAGGTCATGAAATTATCAAGGTCATCAGCAAGTTTTTGTCTGTCCTGCGCAGCTTTACCCGTGGTCGCAGCGGCGCCAATTCCTGAAATTGCATCAGCCATAGTTCTAAATCCTTCTCAAAACTTTCTTGTTACGCGCTTAAGTCCACGCCGCCATAAGCAGCACGGAGTTGTGCACGCATCTCTAGTTCTTCTTGCTGTGTTTGTTGAACGTCTTCGCCACGCATAACGGTCAAATCTTCCGATCCGGTTGGGCCTGAAAAATTGTTACCATTGTCGGCCTGGCGTTCTTGATTTTGTCCTTGGCGCAAGTTGAAGTTCATGTCACCCATATCCAATCCAGCATCACGCATAGCTTTCTGCAATTCTTTGGCATCATTTTTCAACATGTCGAGTGTTTCTGGGCGATCAGCCGTGATCGTTGCCGTCATTTTGCCTGCATGTAAATCAAGCTGAACATCAATGCGACCTAAGTCTGCAGGTTTCAGCTGGATCGTGATTTTGTCGGCACCGGCTTGAATAGCTTTGGTTATTTCAACTGAAATATGTTCAGGGCGTGCCGTCGTATGCACATGCGCGTTTGCTTGATGTGCAGGTTTCGCATTCGCAGCTTGTTGTGCTTGTGAGGTTGTTTGTGTTTGGGTTGTAGCATTCACTTGTGTGGTTTCAGACCCGGTTGTTGGGGCCATTGTTGTGCTTGCTTTACCCGCGGCAACCTGCATATTTTTTGTATCACTCACCATACTCGCCATTTTTTGATCTTGTGTGTTTTGCGTCTGTGCATTCACAAGAGCGGCTTGCTCGTTATTAAGAGCTGCTGCTTGTGCGTTTTGGTTTTGTGGGGCGTTGTTGACACCATTATTTGCACCTTTGGCATTTGCTGCAACGGCTGCGGCATTGGATAAAGAACCAGAAGGTTGCGACGCGGTTGTTTGCGTTCCATCAGTGACTTCAACTTGGATGTCGACTTTTTGGTTGGGGCCAATCTTTTTTGACAAGTCTGCCGCTTGTTGTTGCACGTTGGATTGTGTCTGTGTTTGCCCTTGCGTTTGTGTTGCATCTTGCGTGTTAAGCGCAGTGCCTTGTTGGGCCAAGTTATTTTGTGCTTGTTGCTGTTGTTTTTGAGCAAGCCCTTGCTGTGTGCCTTGGCTTTGTTGTTTGCCTGTTTGTTCATCCGTTGCCAAAGGTGTTATTGTTTTATCACCCGTGGTCTGAACATTGAGAACTTCTTCGCCTGCATCTTGCGTAACGGTGCCTTGATTTGTGTTTTGTTGTGCTGCGGCGGCTGCAATGATGGCAGGGTCTGTTGCCGATTGTGCTGCAGCTGCGGCGGCTTGACCTAGGTCGTTACTGGCGGCTTCATTGGCGACTTCGTCAGCTTTTGAAGTGTCCGCATCTGTGTTGTCACTTGTTTCAACAGTGTCTTTGTCATTTGTATCATCGGATGATTTAGACTCTTTTTGTGGTGTGTCTTTGTCATCAGAACGTTGATCTTTTGAAGTGTCCGATGCATCTTGACGATCGTTGTCTGAGCGATCTGTGCTTGTGTCTTTATCTTTTGCATAAGACTCATCTTTAGGGTGTTCACGCACTTTATCGTCGTCACGACTATCGGCTACTTTTTTGTCTCGTTTAGCGACATAAGGCTTATCATCATGTGGCTTGTCATAACTTTTATCTTTAGGTTGATCGCGCACGACATCTTGCGATTTTTTTGTCGAGGACATCGCCAATGAATTGTTTAAGTTACTGCTTGAAAACGAAAGTTGATCAGCAAAGGCTGGCGTATTGGTTTTCTTGTCTGTGGCTTTACTATTTGTATTTTTTTGGGCCTGAAGAAGGGCAAGCGTCTGTGCGGTGTCAACTTTTGTGTTTTGTTCGATAAAGGCCATGATGTTTCCTTCGCATATACCTAAAGGGTTGCTAACGTAAATGCAAAGGGTGTGCCAGTTCTTATTTATGACTTAATATACTGATTTTAAAAGATAATATTTCTAGGACTGGCCTGGTGTTTGAAATCAAATATAAAAAAGGCATTTGTTTCCTAGAAGAGGGAAAAAAATGCCTAGATGGTTTGGCTCAGGGTAATTAAATGCGCGATGTTTTTTAGACTTGAACGTTCATGAGTCGCATGGTGAGGGGGTCATTCGCAAGATTGGGAAAGAGATTCTTGTATGAATTCCTAACCACCAAGGCTTGAGCGAGAGAGCTTTGAACGGATTGATATTGATACATCATCTCTGACTGTTTTTTTGAAATGGCTTCAGCGGCTTCGGCTTGAATGGAGATGCGCTCTTCACGCACACCATGGAGGCGGTTTGATGCAATTTTATCATAATAGTCTAAAGTCGTTTCAACCAGAGAGTAGCGTGAAATTTCAACTTTCACAGATTCTTTGGCAGCATTTAAGTCACTTAGCGCACGTTCACGGCCTGCTGATGTGCTTAAGTTATCATAAAGCCATGCATTTAAAACACTAAGTCCTTCTCGTTTGAGAGTCCCTGTAAAGCTTTGGGGGGAAACGCCGTTTGCCCCTGTTGTGAAGTTAACGGTAGGGTCAGAGAAGCTATCCAGCTGAAGGCCTTGATCGTAAATCATGGAAGATTTACCTTCACCTTCTGTATGGGGGTAATCGGTATAGACTTTTAAAAGCTGAGTTTTTTGATCAGGGTACCATTTGTTCCCGTTAGAATCCTCAATGTGGTAATTTGTTCTTAAGTCATTTCCGTAGACTTGCGCACTTGTACCATTATAGCTAATGGGATAGCGGATAGAGGCGGAATCTGATGCTAATAGATTGTCCGATGTTCTTGTGTTTTTGATCAGATCATCAAGGCCGCGAAAATAAGAGTCGTGGGCGGCAGCATATCCTCCTGGTTTAAAAGCGGCATCGGGGTCATCGGAGGATTGTTGTGCTTTATTAATATTGATGATCATGCGATCAAGACGGTCCAGCATACCAGTAAGGCGCTTGCTCGTATTCTGAATGGTGTCTAAGCCTTCACTTAGATCGTTCAGGTATCGTGAAATACTTTCTTCTTCTAAGTCTTTGCTATTGAGGTTTGATGCATAGGAATCATTAATACGATCGACTTCAGTCTGAACCCGAGTCTGGAAGTTATTTTGTAATTGCTTATTCAATTGATTGGTGGAGACATCTTTTTGCACATTAAATATGCTTAGTTGCCCACCTGCAGCCGCTGATAGCGGCCCGAAAATATCAACCATTTCTAGGTTCCTCTGCCTAACGTTTATTAGACTGCTAATTCTCCAGCAAAGTGCATAATAAAATATAATACTATTAAAGTCAATTTTCTTTTGGGCTGGGAAATATTAGCTTCTGAGAAGTCTTATAGTGTTTATGCAAGCCGCGATATCATCATGGGGGAGTTGGGCGATGGCGATTTCAGGTAAAGTCCACCATTTTGTTTCCAATAGTCCTTCTATAGTTTCTTCATCGAAGCGATAGTTAATGATTTTGGCGGGGTTGCCTGCGACGATTGCATATGGGGGAACGTCTTTAGTAACAACTGAGCCAGCACCGATAATGGCCCCGTGCCCTATTTTGCGACCTTGTAAAATAATAGCATTTGCTCCAATCCATACATCGCACCCAATAATGGTGTAGGGCGGAATGTCTTGGTGTGTGCGGGGTGGCCTTGGGGCTGAACCTGTACTAAGGCTGTGCATGGGATGGTTGGAGCCGCCAATGAAGACGATTCTTGAAATGGAGCAATATCGACCAATTATCGTTCTTGGGCCGAGCATTCCTCCTAATAGATTGTAAGTGCCTCTTCCGATAAATAAATCAGGTATATCTTTGACTGCATTGATTAAATTGTCAGCGAGGTTGTTTTCCATGAAGGAGTTAAGGTTTTCGTCAAAGTGGGTTATGTTAAGGTCCCAGTTGTCATTTGCCCATCCAGCGGATCGAAACATAAAGTCGAGTTGGCGTATGGCTTGATCTTGCTGTGTCATTATATAAGGTCCAATCAAAAAAATACGGTTTGTTCTTAATCTGTGTTGGTGTATGTGTTTACTTCTGAAGTATTACGCGTTTATGCCTAAAGTATACTGTAAATTGATTGTTTTTTTGACTGTATAAAACATATTTACTTCTCGATATGAATGTGCTAATTTTTCGACTGTAAACGCAGTATGCGTTAAATCTTCGTCAATCGTGACGAGCTCTATAGAAATGGAGAATTATTATGGCTGATATCGCACTTTCCAGCTCAGTACGTTCGAACCTTTTAGCTTTGCAAACGACTTCTGGCTTCATTGGTCAGACGCAAGGTCGTTTGTCTACTGGTCTTGCAGTTTCAAGCCCTGTAGATGATGCTGTTAAGTATTTCCAAGCTAAATCACTTAGTAACCGCGCAGCAGATTTGCTGGAGCGTAAAGATGCTGTGGACCAAGGTGTTAACGCCTTGAAAACATCTCTGACCGCAACAGAAGCGATGGAAGATCTCGTTAAGCAAATGAAGGGTGTTATTGATAGTGCCCGTTCTGCTGATAAAACTCAGCGTACGGCCTATACAGTACAGTTCGAAGAACTGGCAAAACAAATTGGTAAGCTCGTTGATGACGCATCTTACCAAGGTTTGAATTTGCTCAACTCTACTGCTTCTAAACTGTCTGTCCGCTTTAGTGACAAGTCCGATTCTAAACTTGAAGTAAACGGTGTTAACTTTAAAACATCTGCTTTCTTTAAAACAGAAGGGGGCGGAAAAGCTTCTGCGGCTACTCAAGCGACTCTTTTGAGTCAAATTGGGTTTGTAGGTGGTACGGGTTTCGAATCTTATCTGGTGACAGATGCAACTCAGCTGGCGTCTTTTAACGCGCACGCTGATAAAGCTATCAACGCACTTGATAAAACAATTTCGAACCTTCGTTCTGAATCAGCAAAAATTGCTGGTAACGTTGCTATTTTGCAAGTTCGTTCGGATTTCACGAAAGAATACGCAAACGTATTGGAAGAAGGCGCTGGTCAATTGACCCTTGCCGATCTGAATGCTGAAGGGGCTAACTTATTGGCTCTTCAAACTCGTCAACAGATGGGTATTCAGGCTCTGTCATTTGCCGGTCAATCCGAGCAAGCTGTATTGGGCCTATTCAGATAAGCTCGCAGTCTAATGGAAAAGTCGGGGGAGGAATTTCTTCTCCGGCTTTTTCTTTTCTTGTATCGTATATCATAGCCAACTTCTTTTTGATCAGGGGGGTAATATGCCACTTAAGATAAACCTTAAAAAAGGTCAGAAAATCATACTGAATGGGGCGGTGATAGAAAATACGAACCCGCGTTCCATTAGTTTCGCCTTAATGAATGAAGCTTCGATATTACGTGATAGTGATGTTCTATCCGCAGAGGATGCTTGTACGCCAGCCAGTCGTATTTACTTTAATGTTCAATGTCTGTATCTTTTTCCTGATGATAAGGAAAAATATTCTCAAAATGTTAACCAGTTGCTGAAAGACTATGATGACGCAGCTGCTTCAGGGAAACCGATTACATATGCAATTCGTGATTTTCTACTGCAAGGTGAATATTATGCAGCACTGAGGCAGGCTCGAGAATTGATCGAACATGAAAGTAAGGTGTTAGGTAATGTACAAGAACCAGTTGCAGAGTTATGACAGGATGCCTGTGGAGGGTAACCCTACACAAAGTGAAGCTTGGGCTTTGCTTCAAGCTGCCTTGAAAATGCGTGATGCCGTTAGTAGCGGAGAAGAAGCTGAAATGAAAGCTGCGGTTCGTCTCAACTTAAGATTATGGACAATCTTTCAAGCAGATTTACTTTCTCCACAGTGCCAAGTTCCTGCTGAAATACGCCAAAATATGCTTACACTGGCAAATTTTATTGATAAACGCTCAATTGATTTTATGAGCGAGCCTATCGCAAAAAATATCGACGTTCTTATTAATATAAATAGAGAAATCGCTGGTGGTCTTCATGAGGGCGCTCGCAATAATCCGGTGCAAGAAGAAAATTCAGGTCCGCAAGAGGATGCAGAAGTTAGTTCAGCCCCTCCTGTAGATCTATCCGATTTAGAAGCCTAATTTATGAATTTATATTGAGAGATAGGCATGAGTAATATTGAAGCCTTGGTTCAATCGTCACAATGGGACGATGTTGAAATTGTATTAGCAGAAAAAAGTGAGAGCGGACAACTGACGCCGCGAGACCTGTTTTTACGTTCATTGGCAGCGTTTGGAAAAGAGGAATATTTCAACGCGTATACGTTTGCATCACAAGCGTTTGAAATGAAAGAAGATATTGCGGAGCTAACGGAATTCCTGGCGGCACTTTGCGTTATTGTTGGGCTTGTAAAAGAATCATATTTTTATCGTAAAATGTTATCTTTTATGGAAAGAGATGACAGTCTATCTTCGATAATACCTGATGGGGTTATTCCTGATTATACAAACTGCTTATCTAAAATTGAGGATAATCCTCTTTTAAGGCTTGGCATTAATTGTGAATTGCATTCTGAATGGGAAAAGGCAGAACATTGGTATCGTGAGCATTTAGCATTCTACCCACACGAGAAAAATGGGTATTATGCTATGATTCGATGCTTATTCAGCCAAGAGCGTTTTCGTGGCGCTTGCGATGTTTTAAAAGGTGCGCGGTCACTTTTTCCTGAAGATGCATCCTTTGCAAGTTTAATGGGGGATGCCTTAACCAATTTAGGTCGATTTGATGAGGCCGAGGCGTGCTATCGATGGGCAATTGAAAGCGCACCTTTTGATGAAAAAGTGCATGCACGCTTTATACGGGGAGTTTTGAAAAACCCGCGTCATACTTTTAACTATTGTCTTCAAGAAATGAATTTGTGGATTGAACGGCATGTGCAAATGATTGATGGTGCTATGCCTCCTGCTGAGCTTGGAGATCGTCAATTTTTACGTGTTGGTTTTTTGATGTCAGGGGTTGATTGTACCCGGGTTGGTCCTGAAATTGGGAATGTCTTCAGTTGGCACGATCAAGACAAATTTCAATTTATCGGATATGGCGATGGGGATATTAGTAACCCTGTAAATAGATATTATAAAACTGCATTTTCTCAATGGCGTAATGTGTCGGAAACAGATGCCATGACATTGCGTAATATGGTTGTGGCAGATGGCATAGACATTCTGATTGATATGGGAGGGGTTTCTTCTACAGAGAATATGCGTTGTTTCGGCTCTCGTCTCGCACCGGTACAAATGCTTTGGGCTGAGTCTAATATATCTGCCGTATTGCCAGAGATTGATTTTGTTGTTTCAGACCGTTGCCAAGAAAAATTAAAGAGTAAGCATTTACAATCGAAAAGTTCGGTGACTTTTTCTGCTCACAGAAAAGTACTTGAAAATGAAATTGTGCGCGATGATGATGTTTTTTACTTTGTTGCGGATGCCTCATTTACAGAACTAAGTTGCGATACAATCAGTCTGTGGGCAAGAGTTTTGGTCGCAAACCCTGAGACGAAGCTGTTGTTACGAAGCCACGACTTTTTTGCAGAAGACAATAGCCGTGCACTTATTGAGTTGTTTGGTGTGTTTGGTATTGCACATCGAATTGAACTTGTTCAAGAAAGTGATCGACGTGCTTTCTTTGCACAAGGTGATGTTGCCTTATTGCCTGCTCAAGGTGATGCTGGCGAAGTGGTCCTGGATGCTTTGGTTATGGGGGTTCCCATTTTATCCTGTACTGAAAAAGATGTTCATTTAAAAGCGAGCACGGATGTTTTATTGGCACTTGATGGTACGGAAAAGATGGTGTTTGACACGGTACAAGCCTTTGTTGAAGGGACGAGTGAATGGGTTGCCAATGCTGATGAACGTCAAAAACTAAAAGAAGAGCTGAGTCAAACCTTGGACGGATCGGCCTTTTTCAATGCGCAAAATAGAATGTCTGATTTTGAGGAAATGCTACAAGATGCATGGAAACTCAAATGTATGAATAAGGTTTAAAAATGCAAGAAGAAAGTGTCTTGGACTCAGGCGTTGATTTTTTGAGAGAGAAAAACTTATCGTTTTTTAGACAACTCAATCCTGATTTATATAAGAGAATTGAGGCACATGGTGAAACAGTATCCGAAATCTCTTATTCGGATGGAAAACCTGATAATGTTCTGATCAATGGGACACCTCTATATGGTGGGTCAAGCAAGACGTTTTGCGAGAAGCAACTGGCTGATTTTTGGAAAAATCCGGAGCGGGTTATTTTTGCAGACACCCGTCATTGCAATCCAAGTCCGGTATCTCAGGGGATGATGGAAAAAGCGAATGAAAGGTTTTTTCATCAGAATGAAAAATTTGCTTTGCAAAAAGCGCCCCTCGTTGATGTGGGGTTTTGTTTTCTCTTTGGCTTTGGGTTAGGGGAATGTCTCCCAGAATTGATTGAAAAAACAGTTGCAAGAAATATTTTTATTCTCGAACCAATCTTTGAGTTCTTTATTCAATCTTTGTTGATTTTGGACTGGGAAGATTTATATGAACGCTCAGAACAAAACGGTATAACACTTCATTTCTTCTTTGAAGACAAGCCCATGGTTGCGGTTGAAGCCATGGAAACAAAAATATTGGATATTGGAAACACTTTTATAGATGGAACTTATTTCCTGATTCATTACCCATCTTGGGAAATCCAAGAAGCATACAAACTTTTTAGAGAACGCTTCAAAAGTTATTATAATTCATCAGGCTTTTTTGAAGATGAACTCATTATGATGCGTAACAGTTACGTAAACTTATCGTTTACAGATTTTAGATTAATTAAACGAAAGCCTTACCTGAACCAAGATTATCCTGTCTTTGTCTTGGCGGCAGGACCATCGCTTGAATTTGATCTGGAAAATATTAAAAAAATAAGAGATCAAATCATTCTCGTTTCCAGTGGCACGACAATTCATATTCTGTTGAAAGAAGGGTTGAGGCCTGATTTCCATGCTGAACTTGAAAACGTGGAAGCTGTTTATACCTTATTGGAACCGAAACATAAACAATATGGTTTTGAAGGGATTACATTGTTAGGGAGTTCTACACTCGATCCTAAGGTGGCCCCCTTATTTGATGAAGTCTATTATTTTGCGCGTGGTGTTGTAAGCCCTACAACTGTCTTTTTAAAAGACATTGGGCCACTCGCCGAAGCGGCGCCGATGGCAGCCAATACGGCTGTTTCTACGATTGCGATGCTTGGATTTCGTAATATTTATTTAGTAGGTGTAGATTGTGGACGATACCTCGGTGCGAAACATCATGCTTCCGGTTCGATATATGAAGAAACTGGTGTTTTCGATGGTATCGAAAAAAATATGGATTTCAGCATTAAAGTGCCTGGAAATTTTGGTGGTGAAGTTTCGACGACAATTTTCTTGGATATGTCTCGGCGGTTAATTACATCTATTGCGCGACGTTTGGATATTAATTTATTTAACTGTAGTCATGGTGCGCGCATTGATTTGGCTAAACCTATTTCATCAGGTGCTATTAAGTTATCCAATCCTGAAAACCAACAATCGCATATTAAGCAAACTTTGAGAGATCAATCTAAGCTCTATCGTAACGGTGAGTTCATAGATCATGCCGCTTTGCAAAAAAACGTAGATAATATTCCCTTATTTAAAAGTAGGCTCGCAAATCTGATAGAAAAAATGCGCGACGCAAAGGCTTCGTTCTATGATTTTGATCAAGCCTTTGAGGCTTTCTGGGATGATAACTTTGATGATCTATCTGGCTTGCTGGTTATTATGAGTGGTTCTTTTTCTTCTATGATACGCTTAGGTGCTTTTATGGGGGTTCGTATCATTGATCAAAAGGGGCTGAATGAATTTTGGCAAGTATTCTTGGGTTGTTTTGAGGAGCAATCTATTTGGATGGTCGATCAGCTTTATGATTTTTATTCAGAAATGGTAGCAGGGAAGAAGGATATCTCTATACCTGAATCTTATGTTTTGAGCTCATTGGAAACAAATACATAATAATCCTGAAAACGGAGGAAATAAATGCGACAGTTAAGGGTAATTTTTCGGTTTTTAATGGCGCTTCTGTTGTCGTCACCGGGGGGACGGGGTCTTTTGGGAATGCATTTGTTGAGGCTTTACTCGTGAATGCCAATCCCAAGCGTCTTATTGTGTATTCACGTGATGAATTAAAACAATATGAGATGGAACAAAAGTTTGCTAAGTATAAGAATGCTAGTGCTCTACGTTTCTTTATTGGCGATGTACGTGATGTTGACCGTCTTAAACTGGCTTTCCGTAAAGTCGATTATGTTGTGCATGCAGCTGCACTAAAACAAGTTCCTGCAGCAGAATACAACCCGACAGAATGTATTCGCACGAATATTATGGGGGCAGAAAATGTGGTTCGGGCTGCGATTGAATGTGATGTTGAACGGGTCGTGGCTCTTTCTACAGATAAAGCGGCAAACCCTATAAACCTCTATGGAGCAACAAAGTTAGCTTCAGATAAAGTCTTTGTGGCGGCAAATAACCTGTCTGGCGGGGAGGGGACACGATTTTCAATCGTTCGTTATGGGAATGTCGTCGGGTCCCGGGGGAGTGTAATTCCTTTTTTTCAAAAACTGGCATCCCAAGGGGTTAAAGAATTTCCCATTACGGATATGGAAATGACAAGGTTTTGGATTACACTTTCGCAAAGTGTGAATTTAGTGGTGCAAATCTTTAATTCTATGACAGGCGGCGAGATTATTGTTCCCAAGATTCCAAGTATGAAAATAACAGACCTTGCAACTACGTTTGTTCCAGATGCAAGCTTTAAAGAGATCGGAATACGTCCTGGTGAGAAATTACATGAAATTATGATTTCTTTAGACGATGCACGACAAACCATTGAGATGGAAGATTATTATGTCATTAAGCCTACTTTTGTTTTTTGGAACAAAATAGGGGGGAGCGCTTATGAAAATGGAAAGCCTGTGGTTAAGGGGTTCCAATATTCAAGTGATTTAAATACGGAATGGCTGGATGGTTCTGGTTTGATGAAGATGATCAAGAAAAGTGAAGTTTTCTAAGGCCCGTATGTTTATCATTTGGCAAGAAACGTCACTTTGTGACTCGAATCATTAATGAGAAGATAGTAGCTCCTAGCATGCAAAATAACTTGCGACTTTCTATTGTTGTACCAACCTATAATCGTGCCGAACATCTTGATTTTTTTTTAAAAACTCATATCCCTGTGGTGCGGAAATATAATATTCAGATTTGTATTTCTGACAATGCGTCAACAGATCATACCTCTGATGTGATCCAGAAATGGACCAAAATTTACCCCCATATTAAATATTCAACTCAAGTTGAAACAATTCATGTTGATGGAAATGTTCAAGCGGCATTACAACTCTCTGAAACAGAATATACATGGCTGATGGGTGATTCATATGAAATCCCCGCATTCTCGTTAGATATTCTTATGAGTAGCTTGCCGGATGGTGATGACTATTATGATTTTATTGTGCTGAATTTAGTAGGTCGGTTAAAAGAAATTGAAGAGAGAATTTATACTGATCACAATGAGGTGTTAAAAGATATTGGGTGGATGATGACTTGTATAAGTTGTTCTATATATCACAAAAGATCTATCCAAAAACTGGCATTTGGTAAGTATAAAGAGACTGAATTTGGTCATTTGGGAATGATTCTTGATTACTTATCTTCTGAAAAATTTAAACTCTTGTGGGCGCAAAAAGTAGCGGTTGTTACTTTGAAAACACCTGTGCGGAAAGCGGGGTGGGGGCCTTATTTCTTATCAAATATATTTGTTAAGTGGCCTCAATTGATTGACTGTTTACCCGACTCTTACACAGCTGAGAGCAAAAAAAAACTCCTTCGTTCATTTCCGGTTAAAGCTAAATTACTTGGTTGGAGAAATATTTTAGCGGTACGTTCTCAGGGAGTTTTAAATAGAGAACAGTATGACCAGTATAAAAACTGTTTTGACAGAGTTGCCCCAAGTTATTTTAGATATTATGCGTTTTTGTTAACTTATATACCGCAAGACATATGCCGTTTTGCTGTTTTGATTATTGAATGGTGTCGGCGGAAGAGCTTTCAACTGAAGAAACGCATTCATCCTAATTCAATAATTTAAATACGTTTTGGCATCATTGATTAGCGAGTTACGAATTCAGGACCTGGGCGCCTTGAAAAGGTCACTATAAATTTCTTTTTGGACATCTAAAAAATCATCTGGCATCTGGCTATGCCATGCCCATTGATCGTTTTGTGGGTGTTCTGGGTTGAATTTATTTTGACTATCAAGTTCAGATGTAAGTTTGCAGTTAAAGAGAAGTGAAATAAAGTGTCCTCTGGTATTACGTGTTTCGTTGATGGTAGAGCTGATCATAAGAGGGGTATTATGATGAGTCAGTGTTGCATTTAGTTCTTTCTTCGCAACAGCGTGGATGCGTGTCTCAAATTTTTCTTTGAACCGCACTATACCGCCTGGAATATGCCAGCCTGAGCCATAAAATTGATCAGAACGCCAAGTCAGTAAAATGTTGTCTTCATCATTTTTAATGAGAAGGTCAACATTCACAAGTGGTGTTAATTCGCTAACTAGTAAAAATATATCTTCTTTTAATCCTAGGTTAGGGCTTATTGCTTGGCCTTTAATTGTTGTTATCGCTTCATTTAAGTTAGGCATAATGTCGTTCCAATTGAGGGAGTTCTCTTGCACGGATAACAGAGTTTTCATCGTGAGGTGTTAAGTTAAAACGATCAAAGTGTTTTCTCCAAACAGGGTCGTTTTCATATGATGCAATTGCATTAGTTAGATATTGCTTAGCGATGTCGTGATGACCTAATCGTTTATGACAGATACTTGCATAAAAATATGCAATCCCATGATCTTCCTTAGCTCGTATGGCGGTTTCAAAACCGATTAGGGCAAGTGCATATTCTTCAAGTATAAAATCAGTATTATGGATGAAATTGACATCTAAATTGATATCATAGGTAATCATTTGAATGTATTGAGCGCTGAAGTCTTCAGTTTCAACGACGGCCTTTCTAAAATCACATCCGATATCTGCAGAGTTGATGTAGTTTTTTTCAATACAGATATCATGCATTTCGGCCCCAACAAGAGGCGTAGCAACTGAAAGAATTTTCCAGTTTGCGTTGAGCTTTCTTAAGAATAGACGTGTATCTTCGATGTCATCCTTTGTTTCACCGGGCATCCCAATTAAAATGTTAACGTTGGTATAGATATCGAGGTCTCGACAATCATTTGCAACGCGCTCAGCAATTTCGAGCTTTAAAGGTTTACGCATGATTTCTTTAAGGACGCGAGCACTGCCAGATTCAACAGGTAAAACTAATTGATCAGCCCCTGCATTCTTGAATGCAATTAACATATCTCTGTCTAATGAAAACAAAGTTAGACCATTTTGGAAAACGGCTTTGACTTGAAGTTCTGAAACGTAATTTGCAATGGCTTTAGCTCTTGTCGTATCAGCCATAAAATGATCATCTTGGAATACGAAAATTTTTGCATCATATGTATCTTTTAAGCGTTTTAAATCCTCGCGCACACGTTCCATACTATAATAGCGCATGGTGCGGCCATGTACCTTATGAGAGGCACAAAAAGTACATCTGAAAGGGCACCCCCTGGAAGTCATAATATGAAAATTATCAATTTTATCTTTGATTGACCCATAGGCCATGATGGCAGGGTTTGCACCATACTTTTCCATTTTGCACATGTCATAATCATAAAATGGAATGACGTCTAAATCTTCAATGAAGTCATGAGAGAACATGTATTTTTCATCAATTTTCTTTTGGGTGATCCAACTTGGATGAGAATTAATAAGTTCTTCATGGTCATCAGCATCAATTAAAGCTGTAAAGGGAAGCTCTCCTTCGCCATAACATAATGCATCAAATGCACTGGATGCTTTGAATAAATGTTCATACATGCTTGTTGGAACACTTCCTCCCGCAAGAATTAAAGAGTCGGGGAAGTATTTTCTACAACTGGCTGCGATATCTAAAATATTGAAATATGAAGAAGAAAAAAGTGCTGAAAGCGCAATGATGTCGGGTTTTATATGCAGGTTATTTTGGAAGAAGTCTGCATAATATTCAGTTGGAGTTGCGAAATCATATGTGTCGATTTCGTTTAACTCGATGTTGAAATCGATTAAGTGTGTTTCAATATTTTTTTTGCAATATTTTTTCATATAGGCACTTAAGGAGAGTGCACCTAAAGGCATGTCGGTGACAAGACTGCCATAAAATTTGCCGTCTTTTTTTCTTATCTGTTTTGCATTTGTTAATGGGTTTAAAAAATCTTCAAATGAGAGATGGGGGGGAATAATAAATAATATTTTTGTCATTTCAGATCCTTTACTGATATCGGGTATTTCGACGATTATATTTCTAGAAACAATATTTTAATTAGCAAAAGTCTTCTCGAATTTTCTGTAAAGCTGAGTGTTTCTTTATAAAATATGGTGCGTCAAAATGGATTTACAGTTTTTCATTTTATTTTGAGTGAATTGAAATGATTTTTTGGTGCTTTTCTTTATGCAAAAAGAAATAATTTGTAGCTTCGGTTTCATCCGTAATGTTTTGAAACTCTGTAAAAAGGCCATTTTCATAAGCAAAACATCTGTAGTCAATAGAAGTTAAAAGCTGAATAATATCATTTGGGTGATAACTAAATTTGGCAGACCATTTACGAAGCATTTCTGTAAAAATGAAGGGTGTATCTCTTTCTATCGTCTTCATTGCGCCTTGAAAAACAAGAAGTTCAGAACCTTCTACATCGCATTTAACCATATCGATTACCGCGTTCTTTTCAGTACAGAAATTATCAAGCGTTTGTAACTGACATAGGACGGTGTTTGAGTCTTTACGTTCTTGTATATTTTTCATCGATGAACTACCAGTTTCTTTAACATTCCAAAAAAATTCTTTTTTTCCATTTTCATTTGAGAGTGCGATATTGTTCAAGATCGCCTTATCACATTGGTTTAATGCAACATGCCGGGATAGAAAATCGAATGTGCGTGGAATTGGCTCGAATGAATAAACTGTTTTAACATTTTCTAAGATACTGAAATTAAGAGTATACCAACCGATATTTGCACCAATATCAAAGATTGTCTCACTTTGTCGTGCCAGTTCGAAAATGAGACCACGTTCAACAGGGTCAAAAGATTTGAAGTTAATGATTTCGATGGGAATGAAACGAGAGTCAAAAGGATCAAGATAGAGCTTAAGCCCCGTTTCTTTTATAGTCACAAAGATGTTTTCATTATCAATTGTGATAGATGCAATATCTGAATCTTTAATGTAATCCAAGTATTCAAAAAGAATTTGGTGTTTTTTGTGCATCTTTTCAATGTAGTTGTGTTTGTCTAGCTTTTGTGAGGCATATAATTGATATAATTGATTTAAATTCATTGTGAATATTTACCAGATGAGATGTGAAATTACATACATTCGCAACTTTCAACCACCCTTTTGAAGCCTTCTGCAATCGGGAAGGTGAGTTTCCACCCTAATGCTTTGATTTTAGAGATGTCGACAGTTGTGCGAGAAAAGTTCATTCTTAGATACTCTTTTGACGGATCACAAGCCATGATGACCTTTAGTTTTCTTTCAGGGAAAACTGTATAGGTGAGATATTCGGCTAGTTCTTTTATGCTTATTTCATGTTCCGTTGCTACGTTATAGGCTTCACCATCTTTACCATTTAACATAACAGTAAAAAAGCCCAGTGTAGCATCGGCAATATAGCAAAAGTTTCGAATAGCGGTACCATTACTATATAAGATGATATCCTGTTTTTTCACGATACAAGAGATAAAATCTTCAAAAGAGCGTCCACCTTCTAATTCTAGCCCGGGGCCATACGTGATTGCAGGTCTCACAACTCTAATCGGGACCCCCTTTTGGTACATCCATGCACTACACAACATCTCGCCCATGCGCTTGCTTTCTAGGTAGCAGGATGAAATATCCATTGAGTCTAAAGAACCGAAACAGTCTTCTTTGATTGGATAGTCATTTTCATTTACGAAACCGTAAACGCCAGACGTACTAAAATAGAGGAACCCTTCAACATGATTTTTATGAGCGAGGTCTAATAAATTTTTGGTGCCGATGACATTTGGCAATATTGTTTCGATAGGGTTTTCTTTAAAGACCTTTGGGGTGGCAAAACTTGCCGCATGAATAATGAAATCGATCTTATCTTCGATATAAATGGGATGGCAGACATCCTGTTCGATCAAATGGAGAAGGGGGCTTTTTAAAGCGTGTTTGAACTTCGTTTTTGCTTTATTAAGCGTTCTGACCAAGCCAATAATTTTTATGTTGAAGTTTTTATTTTCATTCAGGTAAAGAAGGGTTTCAACCATGTATGAAGGTAAGAAACCCGCAGCACCCGAGACGAGAACAGTCTTGTTTTTTAAGCGTTCCCACGCTATGGGTTGGTCTGTCATAAATTTCAGGTCTTCGGTGACGATTGAGTTTCTCATGTCATTACGCTTTATGATCAAAGTAGTTGTTTTTGAGCTTCTTGGCGTATTCTAAGTATGCATCTTTTTGGAGAGCGGTTTTATCTAATAAATCGATGTTGGCTTTATAATGGTTATATAAATCTAAAATTGAGTTTTTATATTCGGAAAATTTGAAGTGTGGTAATTCTGCGCAGAGGCGTTCATTGTTACCGGAATAGTGAACCCCGAGACCTTCGTTTAAGACATGGATCGGACTTTGATAATCGCTTATTTTGTTAATAATATTGACGATGGTAATGAGGTCGATCGATTTTGTTGGTGTGACGTTATAAGAAGAATATTTTGTTTTGTTCTGTGCAAAAAATTTCACGATCTCACAGAAATCATTGATGTAAATATAATCATAACTGACATTTTTATTAATCGTAATGGGCATATGTAATAAATTTTTGGCAATAGCGTTCGAAATGAATTTATATCTATGATCTTCATATTTACCGAAAATTCCAAAGATACGTAATGTGATTAAAGACGTGTCTGCACTGTTTTCAATGTATTTAGATATCAGATATTTCGAGAAGCTATGGCTGTCATCTGGGATATGGGTATCAAAGAATGTTTCTTGCATTTTTTCATGCCAATATAGCCTTGAATATTCAGATCCACTGCCAAAATTTATCAATTTAGTTTGAGTCTTTTTGTGCTTTAAGAGATTGAAAAACATGCGAAGGTTTTTCTCGCATACGTCGGCACAATACTCTGTGCCTTGGCGTAATGTTGTGGCGGAATGTACGATTACATCAATGGGATGGTGTTTCAGGTATTCTTGAACGGCTTGAGAGTCAGTAAGGTCAAGTTCTTCCAAGTCAGGGCTATAGACATGAAAAAGATCATTCGTAAATGATTCAACAAGATTTTTCCCAACAAAACCGCCAGCACCTGTAATTAATATATTCATTATCGTTTTATACCTGAAATTAATTCAACATATTTTTTTTGAGCTCTTCTTCTGACAAAAAAGGAGCCATATCTTCTAATGAGGGAGATATGATCGTTCCATCAGGAAGTTGTTTCGAAGAGAGTTTGGGCGCGAAAGGCATCTTTTCATCGACCATAATTTCACAAATAGCCGGACCTTTTTCGGTCATCGTCCTTTCAATAGCTGGGATCATTTCACTATGTTGAGAACAGCGGACGTAGGGCATATTAAAAGCAAGAGCAATTTTCTCAAAATCAGGGAAGGTCACGCCTGACATTGGGCTTGCTCCCACTTCATTTCCATTGAAAAAGTTGTGGTGGGTTTGGTTGATGGAAGAATAACCCTGATTGTTAATGATGAAAATTTTAATGGGCATGTTATTACCTGCAATGGTTTGCAATTCTTGTAAATTCATCATAATGCTTCCATCTCCGGCAAGGCAGGCAATAGGTGCTCCTTTGGACCCTTTATAAGCACCTATGGCTGCGGGAAGGTCGTATCCCATTGCAGCACTGCCGGAATTGGTCCAAAGTCGTTGTCCTTGCTTTAAATAGGCTGCTTGGAAACCAACAACACAAGCCGAACCATTTGCCGTTACTACGATTTGGTCATTGGGCAGTTGTTTAAAGAGTGTATCAATAAAGCAGTAGAGATTGATTTTGGGATTAGCCCAGTATTCATCCAAAGTCACAGGATAGTTTTTCTGACGTTCTTTACACCAAGCCATCCAATCGTCATGTGATTTTTCGGGTGCGTTATAAGTGTGTTCGTTTAATTTAACGAGTAAGTCGGCTAAATCTGCATGAATGCAGATTTCTGCTTTGATGCTTGGTTTTTGCATTTCAACGTCATCTATATCTATCCAGATTTTATCTGCTTTAGAGGCAAAGGAGGCCCAGTTGTAACTGACCTGACGGATGTTTAAGCGGCTTCCTAAAATAATGAGGAGGTCGGCATTTTGCACGACAAAGTTACCTGCACGATCACCAACGGTTCCCGGTCGCCCGACATAATTAGGGTGATCATTCCACACAGCGTCATGGGCATTCCATCCCGTTACAACCGGTATTTTTACTTTGTTTAAGAATTGTAAAAACTGGTCATGTTGTCCACTTAAACGGACACCGGCTCCCGCAAAAACAACGGGGCGTTTCGCTTTTGCGATCTGATCTAAAATGGTTTGGGCTGCATGATTTAAATCTGTTTTCTTCCATGTTTGAGGCAGTTCGGATGGATCAAACTTTTCCAGTTCATCTGGGTTGATTTGTGCGGCTTGAATGTCTATGGGAATATCAATCCAACAGGGGCCGGGTCGCCCTGAAATGGCGAGGTGAAATGCTTTCTCCAGATGGTAGCGAATGGAGTTCGGGTCTGTAATCATTACGCTATACTTTGTAATGGAGGAGACCATTTTAATGATTTCGATCTCTTGGTCACCATATTGACGCAGATTCAGACCCGTGCTTTGAACAGTTGTCTCATATTTAACCTGCCCTGAAATGACAAGCATCCCAAGTGAGTCTGTCCAGGCGCCATGGATACCTGTTAGAGTGTTGGTTCCTCCCGGTCCGGTCGTTACATTGACGATGGCAGGACGGTTGGTTAGACGATAGTATGATTCAGCAGCGATTGCACAGGCTTGTTCATGATGATTAAATATACAATTCAGGTTCGGATGATTGCCAAGAGATTGATTTAGGTGCATCGCCCCGCCACCTGTTATCATAAAGACCTGTTCAATACCCAGTTCAAAGATTTTTTGTGCGACATAATCAGAAAGTTTCATTGGTTTGACTCCGCTGCAATCAAGTGATTACCTTTAAGAAGGTAAGCGTCAATATGTCGATCAAAAGCTTGAACGGTTTTAAGGACTTCCTCAGGATAGATACCAGGAACCATGATGATAACAGCATGGACATCAGAGTGTTCTAATTCCTGAGGGGAGACGATTTTACTGAACATCACAGGGCTGTATTTGCCTTGCTTGAAGTCCGCGGAATCAACAATAAATTCAATTTTGTTAATTTGACTGATCGATAGGAGGGCAAGTGTGCGATGCCCGGCGCCCCAGACAGCAATTTTTTTACCTTGGTCCACATATTGATCAACAAGTTTATTCAGGTTGATTTTCAGTTCGTTTATTTCAGTTATGTAATGGGAAATGTCTAGAATTTTACGCTTTTTGACAACGGCAAGGATGTCATTATCATTGTTGATTAATGTGCAGTTTAACACATCAAAACCATTGCTTTCAAAGGCAAGAGTGAGTGTTTTTTGCGTAAAATAGACGAGATGATCAGCAACAAATTCATACAGGCATTTGGACGCCAGTAAATATTCTAAATTCGGAACAGTGACATAGCCAATGGCATTATCTGTTGTGACTCGATCAATGGCTTCAATAAAGCTTTTGGGGTTGGGTTGATGTTCAAGATAATTAAAAGAGAAAAAAACATCCGCTTTCGTTTTTGGCTTGTAATCATTGATGTAGTCACAGATGATTTTTCGGCCTTTTTTTTGCCCCACAGCAACAGAAGCAGGTGAAAATTCCAAACCGATAGGGGTGAGACCTGCTTCTGATACAACATCTAGCATGTCTCCTTTCGCGCAACCGATTTCTAGCGCGGTTTTACCTTCCAACTGATACGCCTGAACGAAGTCTATCATTTCTTTAAGGCGTGCTTGTTTGGCATGGGGGGATAAAGAGGCAGCGGTAATAACTTCTTTATAATAAGGAACGGGTTCACCTCTAAGTTGGACTAATCCACATGAACGACATTGGTAGACATCCAGTACGATTCCAGTGTCAGAGGAGAACTCTTTGGGTTCTGGATAAAATTGCGCGGCTTTGGGGAATGGTTGCATGCTGATGATGGGCTTATCCTTAATGGAGGCAGCACATAGCCTACAGGAATTGAGAGTATTTTTTTTTGTCATAATCTAATTTTTAATATCCTTGCTGACTTTTGTCGCGGCAACTTTTTTCCAACCAGATTGATTGAAGCCCATATTGTAGGCTGGTAATCCATAATGCATGCATTCAGCACAAATGGATGCTTTGTCCTTTTCTCGTTTGATGTCTGAGAGGTCGCTCTTCAAGTAATCTTTAGCGACAATGGTATCTGCTTTGTAAAAAGTCGTACAGCAGACAGGAACGCTCAGATCCCAATTGATATTTGTTTGGTTTTCTTTAAATGGACATGTTGAGGATCTGAAATCTTTTGTGACTTCGATACCTTCATCAATATCAACCAGTAGAATTTTTTGCAGTTCCTCAGTTTGGGGGTCGATGATGCCATTGCAGTGATCAAGACATCTTTCCAGCGGCATGATGAGTGAATATGTTGCAGAAAGAGAGAAACCTAATTCGTCGCAAAGCTCTTGCATTTTTTGTAAATTTTTCTGATTGTTGTTTGTATAAAGATGGTAATTCACGTCAACGAATGTGTTAGACTCATATTTCTCTATATAATATTTGAGGCGATAGAGGTTCGATTTGACGAGATTGATATCGCCGCCTGTATGGGTTTCATTATAAGTTTCAGGATAAAACCCAGATAGGGACACTTTAAAAAATTCGGGTGAGGCCTGAATAACCCTTTTGAGTTGGTCATCAGATTTTATTGATAAGTTACTTGATATCGCTGCCGCAATACCATTTTTATGAAGATGCTTGATGATGTCTGGTAATTTAGGATGGAGGAGTGGTTCTCCCCAGCTATAAAGACTGACATGAGTGAGGACTTCAACTTCGCTTTTGATCTTTTCAATAACACGCGTGAAGTCTTCAAAAGCCATCATGCCTCGTGGGGGCTTTGCTCCAGTAATGCCATGCGCGCAGGTTGGACATTCCAGATTACATGTGCCGACCACATCAATTGTATAAAATGAGTCACAATAATCAGAATAAAGCATATAGTCATTTTTTGAAAAGTTCATTTTTGTCAAAGACTGAATGATCTCTTCTTCTTTGATCGAGACAGCAACAACAATCAGTAAATTTGTGTTTTCTTGTTGTTGTTTTTTAAGGCGATCAGGATGGTAAACGGGTATAGAGTTTAGGGTTTTGTTTGTAAAAGCGGGGTCTGAATCAACAAAGTTAATAACATTCAAATCATTTGCTCTTGAAAAGCGCAGGAAACCCATACCAGTCATTCGGGCTCCCCAAATAACGATGTCTCTGCCTTGCAATGTTTGAATGAGTTGCTGCTTTGAATGAAGCATAGTGCTTATTCAGCCTCTCTTAGTTGAGTACAAATTTGCTCAATATTTGGATGGTTTTTGTACCAGTCGTAAAGTTCCTGTACAGCGGTTTCCAATTTTGTAAACTCAACGGGACCAAACTCAGATATGAGACGGCTATTATCCGCAGAATAATCTGGATTGAGGCCCTCTTGTTTGATTAACACACTTTCGTCTTTGTCATGTGTGTTTGCAATGACCTGAGCAATTTCAGATAATCGGATTGGAGAACCCGTACATACGTTATAATTGCGCTGCGCTGTCTCATTATTGATGAACAGCTCAAGAATTTTGAGAAAGTCATTCACATAAATAAAATCAAAGAACATGTCACGGTTAATGGAAATGCCCATGCCTGCGAGTGCACGACAAATGTTATTGGATAAAAAGCGTCGTGTATAATCTTCATATTTTCCGTAAATGCCAAGCACACGCATATTTACAAGGTTGCGAGGTTTACTTTCGATGTCATTTGATATGACAAATTTTGAAAGACCGTATGTATCAGATGGAATATGTTTTCTGAAATAATCTTCTTTCATCATGGGTTGATAGTTTTTCATATCATATTCAGCGGCGGAACCGATGCTGATAAGTTTTCCAAAATGATCTGAGCAACGTTCCAAGTTGAAATACATAATAAGGTTTTCATCAAGGGATTTGATGTTGACCGCACTCAATACAACCACATGAGGTGTGGTTTTTTTCATATAGCTTTCGACGGCCTGTGTGTCGAGCAGGTTAAGCTCTTGCCGTTTAGGGGAGTATATATCGTAAACATCAGGGGAGAGGTATTCAACGATGTTTCGTCCGATAAAGCCATTTGAACCTAAGACTAAGATTTTCTTTTTAGACATTTACTTTTGTATCCATGGGTTGTTTTCAAGTGTCGCATCATCGGGAACGCCCAAGGCTTCAAGAACCTGTTCTTTGTGAGGGTCGAGATCTTCATCGACACAAACCATTGGGGCAGAGCAATTGTTGCAAAAATTAATTTCACTTCGCGCATCTTTTAACATGGCGATACGCAGTTGTTTCAAAGAGTCACCATCCCATATTTCTTTGACGCTTTGTTCATTGACATTGCCGATGACGACTTTTCTTGGCCAATCAAGTGTACATGGACTTGTTGTGCCATCACAGTTGAAGTGAAGATACATAAAGGTAAATGGGCAGATGTTTTTATATTTTTTGATTTTTTGATCATACATACCCGTTTCATCGACTTCATTTTGTTTGTCGGCCTGTGTTTCAGCCCATTGAGGGACAATTTTTTCTATGTAAATTTCATCGCAGATATTGCCAAAGGTATGGAAGAAATATTGGCGTTCCTCCTCACTGAGGACGTGAATAGTATCGTCATTTTGATCAAGTGAATTGGTTCGATCTGCAATTTTAATATAGATTTTACAATCATCGCGCCGATTATATAAGTCGGTGATGCCTGCAATCATTTGATCCATATCTTGTCGTACGCCAGCAACTTGCATGTATCTTTCAGATGTTAGTCCCTCTAAAGAAAGATTAATGCGCTGAATGCCTGCGTCAATCAGTGCTCTGTTAAGCTCCGGGGTTAGCTTTGATCCATTAGTGAACAGTTCTATAATTTCTGCGACATCTTTATTCCTTGCATAAGAAATCATGGCCGGGAGGTCAGGATTCATTGTCGGTTCACCATGGTTACCGATTTTTATTTTTTTTATTTTTTCATCAAATTTTTCTAGGTCATCAACGATCTTTTCAAAGGTTTCAATAGACATCATGCCTCTTTTAAGGCCGACTTCTTTCATTGCTTTATTATCGGCTTGAAAGCAAAAACTACATTTGAAATTACACAGGCTGCAGACATCAATATGTACTGAAAATGGTGTACTTAAAGGGACACGGTCTTCAAGAGGAACTTTTTTGGCAGAATAAATTCTGGGCTGGACGACTGCAGATATTTCATTTTTTTTCATCGCGTTATCCTACTTTTATGTATTAGTTTTTAAAGTGTTTACAGAAAAAATATTAAAATCAAGCAGTTCACTTATATGTGTGATCGATGCATAGATTTGATTGGAAACGATCCCATCATTATAACCAGACTTGAAAAAAATAAATGGTATATTTGTAGCTTGGCAGGTTCTTTGGTCAACTGTGCTATCACCTACTAAAATTGTGTTTTTCGCAGTCGTTTCAAGTTGTGTTAATGCCGCATTTACGGGTTCAGGGTTGGGTTTTAGTTTCATTGAAGGCGTTTGAGAAATGACACTGTCAAAGTACGGGATAATGCCTGTGTCTTTCAGGACTTTATTGCATAGGTTTTCTGGTTTGTTTGTACATATGCCGAGTTTGAGATTACGTTTTTTTAGCTCGTTCAGCGTGTTTTTGACCATGGGGTAAAGAGAGCTTTCAGGTGTCGTTATATTTTTGTATTTCAAACGAAACTCATTAATGAGATCTGCCGTACGTTCCTCACAAAAATCAAGCGCGCATTCAATGAGCGCAGGAGCACCGTGACTAATTTTTTCACGAAAGAAAGATATGTTCAGGGGTGGGTAACCACGTTCTGAACGCATTTGATTTAAAATCAATGCGGTTTCTTGGGCGCTATCAACTAATGTGCCATCTAGATCAAAAAGTATGGTAGTGATATCCAAGTTAAAGCACCTTTGCCTCTAATTCGTTGCACCGTGTTTGAAGCATTTGAATGCGGCTATCATCTTCGTTGGCGATGTTTTGGTAATAACTCTGTTTGTTTTGTAACCAAAGAAGTTCAAAGCGCACAGCATCGCATAAACCTTTTTCGATATTTTTTAATGATAATGCATCGGCATCCCAAACAATTTTGCGCGTTTCAAAACGGGTGAGATGAATGTCGTGAATTTGGCTTAAAGCAGGTAGGGCTTCAATTGAGACACCGCCACCAACAACCAATGTAAGGTTATGTTCTTTACACTTTTCTGCGATGTGAAAGGAATATTCTTGAACCGCAGGGGTATTGATATCGTCTCGTGACATGTTGTTTGATCCCGTGAAGTCGACACGTCCAAAAACCACTCCTAAACTTGACTTTTCACTGGCCGCTAATGCTGCGATATCATCCAGCTGATGATAGGCGGTTATGGTTTCGAGGTTAAATAAGAATTCCATATCCGTCATTTCTTCAGAGGAGTAGATTTTATTTCGGGCAGCAATATATTTGCTCAGCGCATAAGGCGTTTCAATCATCGGGGCAATAATATGTTCAACACCAAATTGTTTGGCTTCGATCAGATCTCGAATAGCTTCACAACCGCCAATTTTCAGGGCAACATCAAGGTCTGCACGGCGGGTAATTTCTAGCAGGCGCAAAAACTCGTCAATTCGTGTCCCTTCGGCTTCGAATTCAGCTTTGACGCTTACATAGCCGTAATGTTCCTTTCCTCGCTTCAAAATTTCGAGCATTTCTTTTTCGTATCTATTCATTATTTTCTGCCTGCTATAGTATTTTTTTGCTGTCTTTGAATATATAGTACATGCCTTTAGTAATTACTCATATTTATGTGCGAATTCTGGTGAAATATGAGACTGTATTTGTTCTATATAGATTTTTCATTGTCAGCTTTCCTTATAATCAATGCCGAGAGTTTCTTTGATTGTTGAAATTATGTAATCAAGCATATCAGTATGGAGTGAAGGTTGAACCCCGACCCAGAAAGAATTATTCATCACAATATCGGTGTTTTTTAATGAACCGCTGACACGGAATTTTTGGTTGGACATATAGGGTTGTTTTGTTAGATTGCCGGCGAATAACAAACGTGATCCGATCTTACGTTCATCCAGTTTTTTGATCATTTCAACGCGGCTGACAGGGGCATTGTCTTTGAGCGTCAATGGAAAGCCAAACCAAGATGGGTCGGAATTTGGTGTATTTTCAGGAAGAATAAGAAATTCTTGGCAAGATTTTAAACCAGCTTTTAAATAGTTAAAGTTTCTTTTGCGCAAGCTGATAAATTCTTCTAGGCGTTCCAATTGCGCAAGGCCACAGGCGGCTTGCATATCTGTGATTTTGAGATTGTACCCAACATGGCTGTAGATATATTTATGATCATAGCCTTCAGGTAAATCACCAAGCTTCCAGCAGAAACGTTTTTGACATGTGTTATCTTCGCCTGGTGCGCAAAAACAATCACGGCCCCAATCTCTAAAAGATTCTATAATCGGTTTTAACAGACCATTATTCGTATATACGGCGCCACCTTCGCCCATTGTAATATGGTGCGCGGGATAAAAACTTAAGGTGCCAATATCTCCAAATGTGCCAACAAGGCGAGGAACGCCTGCTTTAATGGGATATTTGCGATCACGTTTTATGGGTTTTGTTGGAGTGTATGTTGTTCCTAGTGCATCACATGTATCTTCAATCACCCAAAGGTCGTGTGTTTGGGCAATTGTCATAATTTTGTCTAGGTCAAAAGGATTGCCTAATGTATGAGCAAGCATAATGGCTTTTGTTTTGTCGCTGACGGCGGCTTCAATTAAATGGGGGTCAATGTTGTATGTCGGGATGTGGACATCTACAAAAACGGGAATAAGGCCATACTGCAAAAGTGGGTTTACACTTGTGGGGAAGCCTGCAGCAACGCAGATGACTTCATCACCTGGTTTTAAAGCTTTTTCTGTTAATTTGGGCGAGGTTAGGGCGGCTACGGATAATAGGTTGGCAGACGAACCAGAGTTTGTTGTCAGAGCATGTTTTACAGATAGATAACTGGCCAGTTTTTTTTCAAAAGAAGCATTGAATCGTCCGGTGGTGAGCCAACCATCTAAGGAGGCTTCGACAAGGTGTTGTAGTTCGTTCACGCCGATCATTTTACCAGAGGGCGCAATGATGGTTTCGCCAGCTTTAAAGGGGGGAATTTGCGCATTTTCTGCTGCATATTCAGCTACAAGCTGGCTGATTTTTTTCCGAATTTCTTTTTGTTTTTGCGTGTCTTGGTTCACGTTACTTTCCCAACTTTTCAAGATATTCAGTAATTTGCTTTTGGCTGAAAGTGCGTATGTTCTCATGGTTTAAATACGCAAGTTGCCAGTCTATGACTTTGTTTAAAGTCGTAGACAAATCCCATATGGGTTGCCAGTTTAGTTCTTTATATGCTTTTGTGCTATCTAAGCGTAAGTTCTGTGCTTCATGAAAGTCTGCTCTGGCTGGGTCAAGCTTGAAAATTACTTCTTCGCCCCAATTTTTACTTATGTATTTCACAATCCAGTGGACAGATTTTGCTTCTTGTTCCGCAGGTCCAAAATTCCAACCTTGTGCATAAGGCATCCCTTTTTCATATAAGGCTTGGGCAAGGCTAAGATAGCCGATGAGAGGTTCGAAAACATGCTGCCAAGGGCGAATTGAGTTTGGATTACGGATATAAATTGTTTCTTTTTTGGTAATGGCGCGAAACATATCTGGAATTAATCGATCTTTTGCCCAATCTCCGCCCCCAATAACGTTTCCTGCTCGCGCACTGGCAATGGGTAAACTATAAGATCTTTTGTAGGATGAACCAATCAGTTCAGCACAACCTTTGCTGCTGCTATAGGGGTCAATGCCGCCCATTGCGTCATCTTCATGGTATGGGGTACTGCGTTCTTTGTTTTCATAACATTTGTCAGATGTGACATTGACAACGGATTTAATCGAGGGGGTTTCTCTTACCGCTTCACACAAATGCACGAGGCCCATCACATTTGTTGAATATGTTTCAAGCGGATGGTCATAAGAATGACGTACTAAAGATTGGGCGGCCAAATGAATGAGAATATCAGGATTGGTTTGTTGAATTGCTTTTTTAATTTGTTCTTGGTCGCGGATGTCACCTCTTAAAGAAGTCATACCCTTTGCGACATGTGCAATTTTAAAAAGGTTTGGAGTTGTCGGTGCCGGCAGAGAAAAGCCCGTCACATTCGCGCCTAACTCCTGTAGTATGAGTGAAAGCCAACTGCCTTTAAAGCCAGTGTGACCAGTCATAAATACGTTTTTGCCTTTCCAGAACGAATACTTCATCACCAAACCTTCCAAGGCGCCTTATTTGTTGCCCATAGTTCTTCTAAATATTTTTGATCGCGTAAGGTGTCCATCGGTTGCCAGAAACCTTTGTGCACAAATGCAGCAACTTTTTTTTCTTTAGATAAACGTTCAATTGGTTCTGCTTCCCAAATCGTTTGATCGCCTTCCAAATAATCAAAGACTTCGGGGGAAAGCACAAAGAAACCACCATTGATTTCAGCACCATCTCTTTGAGGCTTTTCTTGGAAGGAACGAACTAGGTGTCCATCAATATCTAATGCACCGAACCGACCTGGGGGCGTTGTCGCTGCAAGTGTGACCTTCACGTTTTTTTCTTTATGGAAGGCAATTGTATCTGTGATGTTGATATCGCTTACACCATCGCCATAGGTGAAACAGAATAGATCTTCATCTTTTACATATTTTTGAATACGTTTCAGTCGTCCACCTGTCATGGTTCCTTCGCCCGTATCAACAAGCGTGACACGCCAAGGTTCTGCAGCTCGATGGTGAACCTCCATGTTATTGGAGCGCATGTCAAAGGTCACGTCTGACATATGAAGGAAATAGTTCGCGAAATATTCCTTGATGACATAGCCCTTGTAACCACAACAAATAATGAAATCATTAATGCCGTAAGCTGAGTATATTTTCATGATATGCCATAAAATTGGCTTTCCACCGATTTCAATCATGGGCTTAGGTTTTAGGTGAGTTTCTTCAGCAATACGCGAACCTAGACCACCTGCAAGAATAACAGCTTTCATTTTTGTATTCCTTTCAGATTTTCTATGGTTAAACAATAAAGTATTTTCTTAAACAATATATTACTCTCCATACTTGAAAATACGCAGAGGAAGTGTCCAGTCTTTATTGAGCGGATTATAAATTTTGCGTAACTCTATTTTAGATATTTTTCCAGACGGGGTGAGGGGGAGGCGATCTGTGAAAAAATATTTTAAAGGTTGTTGGAATGTTGCTAGGTTAGCATTTGCAAGCTTCCGCAATTCCTGTTCAACATTATTATTATCCTGTGGAATGCAGATCGCGATAACGACTTCACCTAACAAAGTGTCTTTTACACCAATGACCGCTACTTCTTTGATTGCAGGATGGGAGAGCAGGATTTTCTCGATATCTAGGGGATAGATGTTGATGCCACCAGAGATGATCACATCCTTTTTGCGACTGACATAAGATAGAAAACCTTCTTGATCTATACTCCCGAGATCGCCAGTTAAGAAATATTGAGATGCATGTGAGGATTGCGTTAATGCGTCTTGCTTGTAATAACCTTCAAATGCCAAAGGAGATTTAACGGCAATTTCGCCAATTTCACCGATTGGTATTTCGTTTAAGTCATCATTTAAAATCTTAATGCTGACATCTTTGCAGGGTAATCCGACGGTACTAAATTTAGCAGTTGCATGTTCAGGAGCGAGCTTACTTGCGACAGCAACTTCTGTCGCACCATAAATTTCGTGAAAGTTACAGCCAGCCTTTTCAAAAAGATGTTTTTTGAATTCGGCATCTATGGGAGCCGATGACGTTACGATGGTTTTTAGCGAACTTAACTTGTGTGTATTTCTAAAGAGAGCGTCTTTTAGGGCATAGAGATGTGAAGAAACACAAATGATAAAACTAACTTTGTGTTTTTCAACAAGGTTTATCCATTCATTTGGTGTGAATTCAGAGAGATAAACGACTGTCGCACCTAATAATAACGGTACAAAGATCAGGCGTTGTCCCATTGAATGAAAATATGGGGATGCGCACAGTACGACATCATTGTCGCTTAAATTGTATAAATCCCATGTTTGTTGTGCACGTTTGACTTTGACTTCTTGCGAAACAACAATTGGTTTTGGGGTCCCTGTTGAGCCGGATGATAATGTAATTAAGTAATCCGTTTCATGGGACCAAGAGGAGGTGGATTGGGGGAGAGGGGTGTGTTTCGAGTTTAGTTCTTCTGTCGAAATATAAATATATTTGTTTGGAGCGCAGGCGCTTATTTTAGACGAAAAAATAGGTTCATAGATAACAATATTAACATCGCAAGATTGCCAGCCGTTTTCCATTTGAGCAGGTAACATCTGTTTATTGGTTGGTATGCAAGCTCCATCAAGTTTTGCAATCGCAAGAGAGAGCGTAATATTGAAGAAAGGGTCATCAAAAAGAAGAGCGATGCGTGGGCGTTTAGAATATCTGCTAGATATGAAGTCAGCCCAAAGGTCGGCTTGTTCTAAAATATGGGCGTAACTGTACGAAACACCTTGAGAGATCAAGGCAGTTTTTACTGCAAAGTGAAGAGCTTGAGTTTTGAAGGTTTCGTATAGATAAGCCATATTAGGGTGACATTTTCGTTTTAATGTGAAGTGAAAGTTGTCCAATAATGTGGAGTTCGGGTCGTGCAAAATCTTGAGGCGTGAATTTAATGTTATAGACGCTTTCTAAAGTGATAAATAAATTCAGAATAGCGTAAGAATCTAATAAACCTGTTTCAATAAAGTTTGTATCTTCATTAAGCCCTTCTGCATTGTGTGATGCATTTTCGGTGATGTAATTGATGATGAAATCCTGAATTTCGTTCATGATGATACTCTATTCAATAATGTTCCATGTGAGCCGGTCTCCTATATTTAAATCACATGTAGCGCTACGGCCTAACACGATTGATTTAAATTTGGGTTCCAGTCCATATCCCGGGCGAACGGATTTGATGTTATGTTCTGTAAAAACTTCTCCCTTTTTGAGGGGGGCGCTAATGTATAAAGAGCGTCGCCCATTTTTATTTTTTTTGGCTTCGGGCGTAAGTTCATAGCAGACTTGCCCAATGGCTTTTTCCACTTGTCGAATTTCAGTGATCATGTTTTGAAATTCTGTAATGGTGAGGGAGAAGAAGTCATCAACCGTTTTTTCGCCATCATCTAATTTGATGTGTTTTTCAATGACCGTTGCGCCTAAGGCTACTGCAGCAATTGAAACGCCGATACCGATAGTGTGGTCTGATAACCCCGCTTGGCAACCAAATGTTTCCATCAAATTAGGTATTGTTTTTAAATTCACTTCTTCTGGCGGTGTCGGGTAAGCGGTTGTGCATTTCAATAAAATAATATCGGTGCAGCCATTTGTCTTAAGGCATTCGATTGCATCATAAATATCGCCAATATTTGCAAGTCCTGTTGAGACGATCACAGGTTTACCAGTTTTTGCGACTTTTTCTAACAAGCCCATATCAACAATTTCAGGAGAAGCAATTTTATAGGCTTTAACAGGGTATTTCTCTAGCTCATCAACAGAGGTCTCATCAAAGACGGAACCAAACAGTTCAACACCTCTTTTCCCTGCTTCTTCAAACAGTGTTGGAAACCATTCCCATGGTGTATGTGCATACTCATAAAGCTCATATAAGTTATTATATGCAGCCCATGCATTATCTGTTGCGATGGCAAAATCATCATTATTTGTCTTTAAAGTGATCGTATCCGGGCGATAGGCTTGTAGTTTTATGGCGTCAGCACCCGTGTCACAAGCAGCATGAAATAAGGCAACACATTTTTGTAAATCCCCACCATGATTACCGGATAATTCTGCAATGATATATGTTGGTTCATTGTGCCCTACACGTTTATTTCCAATGGATATAGGTTTCATCGTTTTTCACCACCAGATAGATTAATCCATGTTTTGTCTTGGTTCGATTGACTTGCCGAGGCTAGCAATTCAAGCCCGTTATTGGCATGTTCCCATCCATATACATATGGGGAAGTGTGACAACCTTTTTTACGAAATTCCAGTAATGCATCGGCTATATCAGCATATAAATTTCCAAAGGCTTCAATAAAACCTGTGGGATGTCCGGGTTTGAAGCGTTCGCGAATTTCATTGGGGTAGAGACAGTTCCCACGGTCATATGTCAGTCGGGATGAATCTTTGTTAAAAATGTGAAGCCGCTCAGGTTCTTCTTGAAACCATTCAGCACTGGCAGCGTCTCCAAAAAGGCGAAGCCTAAGTCCATTACGATGCCCAAGAGCCGATTTGCTGACCCATATGGAAGCGCGAAAGTCGTTTTCATATTTGACCCACATATAAGCATCATCCACGATGCCATTAAAAATACTGTCATTGTGAAAGTCGGCATTTACACTTACAGGTGCTAATTCAGTTAAAAAACTCGTGAGATGCTGTACATGAACAGCCAAATCTAGCAGTAGTGTTGGAATCTCTCCATCGATAAGACGCCATTTCTGTGGGCGCATTTTTTCTTCGGGTTGGATGAAACCATCAGAAGGCATTTCAATCTGGATTTGTTTTAAGGTGCCAAGGCTGCCTTCTTGGACATGGTGGCGTAAAACTCTTAGCATTGGATAGCCACTATAATTAAATGTGACGGCCAGAAAACCTTTGGTTCGAAGAAGAGTGTCTTTTATTTTTTTTGATTGTTTAAGAGTTGCGACCATTGCCTTTTCGCAAATAACAGCTATGCCGGCATCTAGAAGGGCGCATACAATTTCATGATGCTCCGGTGTGGGTGTCAAAACGACGATGGCATCTAGATTGTGTTTTTCGTGAAGGATATAATCTTTCCAATTTGAGTAAAGTTTATGATCCTGTATTTTCCAAGCCTGAGCAGTCGCTTGATTTTTTTGTTCGTCGCGACTGAAACAGCCAGAGACGACAGCCCAACGGCTATCCAGTTGGCTTGCTGTCCAGTGGGCGTATCCGACTGCGGATGTCAGAGAGCCTCCAATAAAGCCAAGTTTTAAGGTTTTATGTTGGTCCGATGGGGGCGTCATAAGTAGCTCTTTTTTTGCAGTTGATCTGTAGCAAGAGGCTCACGCATGACAAAGTGAAATTTATCATGTTCGGCATCTGAGAAGAAATGAGCAATTGCTTTACTATAGGGATGTTCAAGTGTGACTTCTTGAAAACCAAGAGATCTATTCATGAGCTGGACAAATTTATTTTCTTTGTGAATAACGGCAACCCAAGGAATGTCGGGATAGTGTGTATCACAGTGATCTAATTGCCAATTCAAAGCGATGATCGCATCTTGAAATGCAATTTCAGGGGTGCAGATGAACCATCCACCAATTAGGAAGTCAAGGCCTTCATATGATTTCTTTTCATGCCAGATATAAAGACAAGGATCATTGTTCTTATTTATAAGATAAGACTGCCTTTTAGCGTTAAACCACCAATTATAATGTTGTAAAAAAGGTATTTTTTCGTCGGAAATCATATTTTGACAGTTTGCATCAAGATTGCGACAGACAAGGTAGTGGTTGAGATCTTGATCTCTGACAGGTCTAATTGTGTGCTCAATTGAGAGGTCTTTTTCATCTTTTGAGATGGTCTTTTGGGCATAGAAAGAAGGTGTATGAGGTTGTTGTCTCGTCAATAAGAAGTTCACAATTCTTTTTGCACCTAAACCATCTATGGGAATACGCGCGGATGTGATCAGCCTATGAATACGGGTATAGTTTTGTTGCACCATTTTGATAAATTGGGGAAGGTCGGTCAATTCGCGATTTGACCAATTGTTTGAATGGAAAAAATGTCCAATATCTTCAAGCCATTTCAATTCATTATTTTGATTTTGGGCAAGGGGAAATGTTAAGGCCGGGATATGTAAAGAAATCAACTGATATATGATCCCACCGATGGCTCCGATATATAAATCAGTTTCGCATAAATCTTGAAAAAGATTGTTTTTTCCAATGATGGGGGTGATACAGGGGTCTGACCTGTAGCGTTCAACAAAATCATTTGAATGGCTGGATAAGGGACCAACGACGGGGCGTAACTCTATAGGAAAATCAAAAGTATTCTGATGTTCAAGAATAATATCGATTATGGATTCTAATGATTTAAGGTCAGATCCTCCACCCAAAGCAAGCAAAATTGTAAAGGGGGCGGTTGTGTTCTTGCAAACCTCTTTTCGATAGTCGCTGCTTAAAATCACATAGTCCGGGCCAAGAAGTTTTGTTGTCTCTGGGGGGGCAAGGCGATCATATTGTGTCAACGTTTCATCGCCTCGCCAGCGTATATCGATAAGAGCATCGCATTGGTGGGGGCGCAGAATATCGTCAATTGAACATATGTTTAGATTGGCTTGTTTAACGATACCTTCCCATGTTGCACCAATGCGATAGTCATCGACAATAACCCATGATGGCTTTGTCGACTTGATAGCCTTCAAGAAAAGATTGGCATCTTTTTCTTCATTAATTTGTTCTTGTATTGTGTCATAGAGCGTAAGTGTTTCCATCTCAGAAAGAAATGAGATGATGTTTTCTTCTATACAATCAAGAATGAAAATACAATGAACGCCGTTTTGTGTCAGTTCTTTTGCAAGTTCCACAGAACGGACCAAGTGGCCTATGCCACAGAGATTGCCTGCATTCGTTCTGAATATGACATTGTTCATTTGGTTGCTATCCCATCGGTATTTAAGACATGGAACATGGCTTCAGCCTTAATCCAGTCATCCAGTTCATCAATGTCTTGCACTTGATAAGAAGGGAGAATATATGGGACGGCAAGGTCGGAAAACATCCGCTCTCTTCTCAGAAATGCTTCTGAATTACCCCAGTAGAATTGCCCTGCATCATGATAAGCTTTTTCCAAATCTTGAGAGCGGGTATTGAAGTGCTCAGGTTGGAACATTTCAATACAACCCGTTGGGTTGATCTTAATGGCACGTTGGATAGGAAACGGAAATTGAGTAACGCCAAAACAAAAATGTTTTGTCGCGTCATTCTTTAATTGCGTAAATGCATTTTTGATCACGTCACTTTGTATGAAGGGCGATGTTGCATATAAAATGCAGGTAAAGTCAGGCATTTGCTTATTCTTGCCCAACCAAGTCAGCGCATGATTAATGACATCCAGCGTAGGGGTATAGTCATCTGCCAATTCAGCAGGACGCATGAAAGGAACTTCAGCTCCAAATTTCTGGGCGACTTCTGCAATTTCAAAATCATCAGTGGAAACGATGATATGATCAAAACATTTACTTTTTAGTGCTGTTTCGATTGAATAGGCGATAATAGGTTTCCCGCAAAAATCTTTAATGTTTTTGCGTGGAATCCTTTTGCTACCACCCCTTGCAGGGATAATACAAACTTGTATGACTTCACCTCATATAAAATGGTTTCTACCAATAAATGACGGTTGAAGTGTTTCTACACCTCATATCAATAAGATTATAATTCGAAATGAACAAAAAAGATAGTTTTTGTTTCTGCCTTGTATTTACAGGAATTGCGCCAAACCTAATTTTTGAGTCCTTGATAAAACTTGGTATGATGCTTGTAAAGCACGATCAATATCGAGAAGTTCTGTTGTTGCTTGCAGCCTGTCGATATTTTCAATTTTGCCTGTATTATTCAAGAGAAAGGTAATGGATGTGGTTTCGCGTTCAATTGAGGTTTTAATTTGAGAGCGATAGAAGCTTGTTTCAAAGCGTACCTGTTCAATGCTGGAAACATCCTCGGGACCATAAGGCGGGGTGCCATCTGTTGGGAAATCAAGCGCTGAGTCAAGCAACCAGATCGCCTCGTCCGCGCGGTCCGTATTTTGATCAAGCCCACCGGCTGTCCCGAATTCACCTTGTGCAATAATAGAAAGGGCGCGTATCGCTTTGTCAAAGGCGGGGTCTAGGGCAGTCGTGTCTAAGTCAATTGAACGGTTTTCATCAATGCGATGGGAGGTGATCATCGTGTCACCATTGTAGTAACTGGATACGTTTAATGTACCAGCATTGGGCCCCGTCGCTGTTGCTGTTTTTTCAGAAACGGTGAGTGAACTTCCATCAGCACTTACGGCGGTGACGGATACTCTCATGGTATTGTTACCAGAACCAGAAGCAATTTCTATGGTTGCGGGAACTTCAACATTGGAAAATGTTCCTGCTCCACCTGCTGCCGTAATGGTCGTTCCAGAATAGGTCATTGTATCCGAGATGATAAGAGGCTCGTCTGCCCCTCTTTTAATCGTAAAAGTATCAGCAGAAACTTCGTCTGTTAGGTCTTTACGGGCAACGCGAATATAGCCTGTCGTTGTGTCAACAGCACTGATGGTCCAATCACCATCATTGCCCGTCCCGCCAGCAAGAGTAATATCGGCGCCGACGGCAAATTTTGAATAATCGGCAGCTGCAAAACCAGCAATCTGGATTTCACTATATTGATTGTTGCCTGATCCACCATTGGTGAATGTGAAGCTGTCACTTATGCCAAATTTTAGAATATTGGCAGCGCGTGTTTCAGGGAATTTTGACGTGTCACCATTCCACTTTTGTTGGAAAGCTTGAAGGTTATCTTGTAATTTTAGATCGACGGGCGATTGGGATGTCCGTGAACCTGAAAATAAATAGCGTCCGGCAACCGATTCATTCAAGAAACCTTGAATATCTCTCAAGGCTTGATAAGCAAACTTTTGGACTTGTTCAACTTGTTCAGCACTTCTGGTTTCACCGGATGCATAATCGGAAAGCATATCTTTCATATTACTTATGGTGTCTTCAATGCCAACCAATGCAATGTCGGTTGATTGTAAACGTAAATCTACAACTTCATTATTTGTGTTAAAGCGTCTGGATTGTTCAACGAGATGTTCAAGCTGTACTAATCGAGACGATGAATCAGGTATACCGGAGTAGGTTTGTGTAATTTTTTCCGTCGCTGTTGCAATCTCAGCTTTGTGCAAATCATTTTGCAGTTTGAAGAGATGGGAGTTTAAATATTGTGAATGGGCGAAATTCGAAACTCGAGTGACCATCTTCTTATCTCCTATCTAACTGCATTTTCTAAAGTTTCAAACATACTTTGAATAACACTGATGACACGTGCCGAAGCAGAATAAGCCTGTTCATATAAAATTAATTGTGACATCTCTTCATCCAAGTTTACACCTTTTTGTGAATCATTGCGATTGGTAAGATTATCTACCAGAGATTCCTGCACTATCGTATCTGAATCATTGTTTGCAGCATTTGAAGAGTTCAATGATAATATTGACGATGCATATTGGTGTATTGTTTCCGTCACATCACTTAAGCCACCTGCTTTTTTGAAGTCCGTGGATGAATTGAACGCATTTGCCATATCCGAAGATGTCTTGTTGTCCCCGGCACTGACATAATATTCTCCACCGGTCCCCAATGAGGCATCCCAACGCACCACGCCCCGCGCGATATTGCCTGGGTTGGATTGAATTGTACTGCGAACGACCATAGAGGAAGCCATACGGACGTTAGATACTTCAAACCCAGTATTGCTTGCAAAGCTTCCAAAGTCCTGTGTGATCAGCATATTATTTCCATCTTCGTTGGTTATGCGGAGACGTTGTCCGTCGCCTTCGGAAATAACAGTTGCTCGAACCCCAATATTTGCGCCGTTAATAGCTGATGCAATATTATCGAGTGAGCCCGAAATCGGAACTGAACCGAGAGAGGTCAAGCTTCCTGTTGAGTTGTCATAAAAGGATAATGAGCTGCCACTTTCTGAATAATTTGATGAAATGACATTTGTATCCCAAATGTTTTGCCCCATATCTTCTGTGAAGAGGTCATTTAAACCAAAGAAACTTGAAAACCCTGATTCAGTGCTGGTTACAGATGTCCCGTTGCCATAAAAATTAATGGATGCATCTGCTTGATCATCACCGGCGGCTGTTCCGGTTTGGTCACGAAAGGCGAGATGTTTTGACGTATCAGATAGAGAAATTTGAAGTTTTCCATCAACAAATGTTGCTGTCCCGCCACCTGCATTTGCATCTAACCAGCTATCAATGGTTGAAGCGACTTGATCGAGGGTATAGGGACCTGCGCCGTGGTCTGCAGTCAATTGTGTTGAAAGTGAAGCGTTTGCAACTTGATTACCGCTGCTATCCATAATAACCATGCGCGTGTCACCACTTGCAAAGTCTATTTGTTGTGCAGAAGAGTCCAGAAAAGCTCTGGAACCTTGCATGGATGTTGAGCCCGGGAAGGCGACACCACGGTTATGAACTTGATTGAGCGTATCTTTTAATGTGGCAGCCAATTCATCTAATTGCGACTGCAGACTGGAAAGGTGATCATCTCGCATGTCGATGAGACCTTTAAGTTTCCCCCCTTGCAAATCATCGGTGATATCATTTGAAGATACAGCCAGTCCGACATAAATACCTGAAAAATCACCTTCTTCATGAGTGGTCACCGCGCTTACGCTGGCACCGAGGTTGTGTGTAAGGCCTGAAGACTCTTCGTCAACAAGAACAGCACCACCTTTGGTGAAGATAGAAATTTCGCCATTACTTCTCGGAAAGTACGTGATGTCCATGATTTCCGAGAGTTTATTCAATGTCAGGTCACGTTTGTCTTCAAGGGCAGAGGTATCGTTACCTGCAACATCGTTTCGAACGATTTTGTGGTTCAAATCTGCAATTTCTGCAAGGTATTGTCCTGCTTCAATCACGGCTTGATGGATTTCATCATCGGCCTGTTTGCGCAGACTTTGGATAGTATTAGACATATCTTGCAATTGTTGCGTCGTATTTTGTGCCCAACGGATGACCTCACTTTGCTCTAATGAGCGTTCAGGCGTGACGGAGAGTTGTTCCAATGCCGTACTGAGGGAGGAAATGGTATGTGCGATGGAGGTGTTATCACCGGGCGCGCCAAACAGTTCTTGCATGCGGGCATAGAAGGTTTGTTGTGCTTTTGTTTTGTACAATTGCATTGTTTCATCGCGCATATCGCGTTGAAGTTCTTCGTCAACGGAACGCGAAACTCCGCTGACCGTTACCCCTGAGCCAACGCCTGCTAAAATATTTGTTTCTAAGTCGACAATCTTGCGCGAATACCCTTTGGTATTTGCATTTGCAACGTTGTCAGAAATTGTTCCTAATGCTGTCTGGGTCGCTAACAACCCGCCGGCAGCAGTGTGTAAAGCAAGTGTGAGGCTCATAATTGGTCTCCTTGAATTCTACAAGGCCTTTATAAAGTTTCATTTAATGAAAGAGGCGTTGCGGTTTCTCCGCGTGGTCCTATATTCGCATCATCTGAATACGCCCCGGAATGGGGCGTGATTTTTTTCGCAACTTCAGCAAATTTCGTAATAATTCGCTGGCTTATTTGCATCTGCATTTTAAGTAAAGCAGAGTTCTTTTGTACCAGTTCATCTAGTTCCTGGCTCAATTCTTTGAGTTCGTCACGCAGGTCTTCATTAACGGATTTATAACCCTCGCGATCTTTTGCAATTGCACGGGTGTGACGCTCATAAAAGCGACTCAGTTTATCTTTTTCTTCGAGGGTTGCTTTCATGGCATATGCATTTTTGTCTTCGAGTGCTGTATTTTCGATCGTCAGGATTTCACACATGCGTTTGCATACATAAATCAGATCATTAACGCGTTCGTTCATATCCATGGTTATTTTCCTTCTTGTGCACGAAGCAGTTGTTTTTGTACTTCATCGGCCAACCCAATGCCGCCGGAGTGAGCGATTGATTTGCCATACTCAGAGACCAGCATGGATTGCCACATTTTTTCTGCATGACCACCACCAAAAGGACCATCGGTTTCGAGACCTTCAAACATGGGTTGAAGCATTTGGCTTAAAAACTGTGCTTCAAAGTCTTCGGCTGTTTCACGGATTTTACGTTTTTGCAGGGCATCCGTAAATGACGGGTCTTTGAGTTGGCTAGAAGTCAAGGCCGCAAAATTATTCTGCCCATCGTTTGTTTTCTTGTTTGTAGCAGAAAGCACGGTTTTGGATTGTGCTTGTTGCAGGGCCAACTGGCCTTGGTTGATGATGCTTAAGTCACTCATTACATCACCTCAATTTGGGCTTGTAGGGCACCAGCAGATTTGATGGCTTGTAAAATGGTAATCAAGTCACGCGGGCCAATACCCAGTGAGTTTAAGCCATTCACGAGTTCTTGCAAGGAAACGCCATCGTCAAGGACAGACATTTTTTTATCGGCACCTTCATCGATTTGTGTGTTGGTGCGATCAACCGTGGTGGTTGTGCCGACTTCTGCAAAGGGGCCGGGTTGTGAAACCTGTTGGGCTTCTGTAATGCGGATTGTCAGATTACCTTGTGCAATTGCAACGGTCGAGATACGGACATTTTCACCCATGACAATGGTGCCCGTTGTTTCGTCAATAACGACACGGGCCATTTGATCTGGCTCAACACGCAATTGTTCAATATCTGTTAGAAGATTGACCACGTTCCCATTGTAGCTATTGGGAATATCCATATGCACGGTGCCGGGATCTGTCGGGCGTGAGGTGTCGGAGCCCAAAAAGGCATTGATGGCTTGCGAAATTCGACGGGCTGTTGTGAAATCAGGGTTGCGCAAAGAGATTTTGACGCTGCCCATTTCAGCCATTTCGAAATTCAATTCACGTTCAATAATAGCGCCATTGGCGATGCGGCCTGAAGTTGGCACACCTTTGGTCACTGTTTCTGCGGCGCCACCGGCTGAAAAACCGCCTACGGCCAATTGGCCTTGCGCAACGGCATAAACTTCACCATCGGCACCGATGAGAGGGGTTACCAATAAGGTGCCGCCTAACAGGCTATCTGAATCACCCAGCGCACTGACGGTTACATCAACACGTGACCCCTGGCGAGCAAAAGGTTTTAACGAAGCTGTGACCATCACTGCAGCGGTGTTTTTACTATCAAGGCCGGCTTCGGTTGATTTTACACCAAGGCGTTCCAGCATAGACATTAAGCTTTGTTTGGTGAAATGCCCATCTTCAAGATTATCGCCCGTGCCGTTGAGGCCGACGACCAGTCCGTATCCGACAAGCATGTTTTCGCGCACACCTTCAAAGGTGACGATATCTTTAATTCGGGATGAAGCATTTGCTTCAGAAGCACTTAACAAAAGACTGAACGCCACCAACAGGGCAAAACCGAGCTTGATGGTTGTGTCTTTTGCGCTCTTAAGCGCTTGGTTGGTTCTCTTTGTGACGGCAGTCATGGTCTTCTCTTCCTAAAAGCCGTTTCATACTTAGATTTTAATATATAAGTTATTTTTACTTATTAATTAGTAAAGCAAAGATGATGCCAGTGTTTCCTCAATATATAAAACCATAAAAAACAATGTGTTATGTGGAATTACTCTTTACGCAATCAGCTGTTTAAGCTGCAAGATAAGCCGTGTAGGGAAAAAAATGCCGGGTGTTGCGTGTATAAAAGTTAAACGGCCGATCTTGTATAAGGATCGGCCGTTCACTGAGATTAAGAAAAGAGGTTTAAAGCTAACGTTTAAGATCACGTGCAACCTGACTCATTTCGTCGATGCTCTGAAACACGGTGGACCCCATATTGTAGGCTTTTTGTGTTAAAATCATCGAGGTGAATTCGTCCGCGATATCCACATTTGAGATTTCACGCGCATTGGGGGAGAATTGTCCCGCCCCTTGGCCGCCCGCAACTCGAATAACGGGGGGACCCGAGGTCCCGGATATTTTGTAGACATTACCATTGACAGGATCTAGCGAGTTGGGGTTTGTGAATGTTGCAAGTGGTAATTTGTAAATTGGACGTGTGGTCGCATCTGAAAAATGACCGATCATTTCACCGCTGGCGTTGAAGCTGACATGATCAAGCCGGGCGTTTGATCGCCCATTGAAATCATAACTACCTTCAATCAAGGTGCCGGATGCATAATTGGTGACCTTTTGCATGTCCAAGGTGAATGTCGGGGCATTTGTGGCGATCCCGGCGATGGTCAGATTGAGGGGGGATTGCAATTTCCCGCTTCCATCAAAAGTGACAGTCATGATTTTTGGTGTGCTATCGCCGGATGCGCTATCAATATCTAACGCGACACCATCTTCCAGGACTTCGAGTGAATATTTATTTTTTTGGGCCGACGCGACAGTTCCGTCATTGGCGAGGCTGACTTGGTTGATTGCTCCGACGATGCCAGCTCCGGTTGGTTGCGTCATACTGGATAAATCAAAAGTAAAAGCTTCATCAAAATCCGCTGTGCCTTGCAGCGAAAAAGATGTTGGAGTGCTCGTTATGGCACCAGTGGTGGGGTCAAAAGTAACGGTTAATGAATCAGTGCTTCCATTACCTGAAGTATTTATGTCCAGGGCCGTAGTCCCTTCCATAACTTGTAGTTTCCATTCATCGGCTGTTGTAGTCGACCTTGTCCAGACAACATTAAAATCCTTTTCATAGCCACGATTGTTATAGGCTGTGACCGTATTTGTCGCTGTAAAAGCAGAATATGGATCAGATGGAGGGAGGGCGGGAGTAGTGCGTTCCCCGTCAGTAATGGATGGAAGTTCCCATGCGGGTGTCATGGTTTGGGTATGGCTACCCAACACAATATTTGTCCAGCGCAATTGGTATGATTTGGAAGCACCTTCTGCGTCAAAGGTCTTGATAAAGGTCGATTCTTGATAACCGACAGCAGCATTGGAAGGGACGTTTAATCCAATTTCAGCTGTTGTGGTTGCTTCCCCATTCGAGGTGAAGGTTTCAGGGTCAATCCGCATAGGACCGAGGGAGGCTTCATCTGTTGGGAATGTTTTTTGGTCTGCGTTTACAGGCCAGCCTTGTACGTAATATCCATTTTTATCAACGACATAACCTTCGCGTGTTGTAATGGTGTTCCCGTTAATGGTTGTTGTTGATACGACATCCCCTAAAGCCATGCCAAGCATACCGTCACGCCCATAGTAGGTGGAGCCGGAACCGTCCAGTTCAGAATTTAAAACAAAGAAACCATTACCATTGATCGCAACATCAAGGTTGCTGTCGCTGCCAAGAATTTGTCCTTGTTGATCAATATGGCTTCTGGTTATGCCTCTGACGCCACCGATATCATGGTTGTTACCATATGTTTGTGCTAACAACGTATAGAAGTTTGTTTCACTTCTTTTATAGCCGCCAGTGTTTACGTTGGCGACATTCATACCGATGACTTCCATGGCCTTGCTTTGGGCCATCATCGCAGCGACGGGGGCTGCGAACTGTCCAAGCAAACTCATTTCGGGCCTCTTTTCATTTCTGTTTTCACATTGGGTGCAATGACCCGATAAGTAAAAAGCAAGAGCCGTGCCATATGGAAAGTTAGGAAAAACAAGGTATTAACTAATTGATAGAAGTTCCATCGCAATGAATATTGTGCCTAGGGGGCAATTTCTTCCTAGTCATTAAGACCTAGACCGGATTCACTATCATTTTGATGGTTTTCCAGTATATACTGGTGTTGCTTAACTCTAACTTTTAAGTATGGATGAAATTATGAAAATCTCCAATAGCGGCCCAGCCAAAGGGGTGTCAAAATCCTCGAAGAAGACGAAAACATCGAAGTCTGGCGGGAGTGATTTTGCGTCACATCTCGGTAAAACTCATGGGAATGACGGACATTCTGAGGTTATGGAGACAATGTCGGTTGCTTCGATGGATTCTATCCTTTCTCTGCAAGAGGTGGGAAGTTCCACTGATGAAGAAAATCGCAGAGCTTTATACCAACGTGGCGAAGATATATTGGACCGCCTTGGTGAAATTCAGCGTGAAATTTTAAGTGGGGGTATTTCGGTGGAACGCTTACAGAATCTAGCGAAATTACTTAGGGCGCGACGTCAAACAGTGGATGATCCGCAACTCCAAGGTATTATGGATGAAATAGAACTGCGTGCAGAAGTTGAAATTGCCAAATGGGGCCGTTCTCGCTCATCTTAATTTAGGTTTTATACTCTTTATTTAAGCTGTTGATATTCCATTGAAAAAATAAACTTGGCCCTTTTGAACGAAAAAATCTTGCGATACGGGACGACACTCCTTATATTGCGGCGCAAATTAAGCGTATTGCTCATGCAATAAGGGAAAATGGGGAATGACCGTCATACTGGCTCATGACTATAAACCTTCTGAAGATGAAGAGTTTATGAATAAAGACATGCAAGAGTACTTTCGTCAAAAGCTCTTGGCATGGAAAGAAGAATTAATCCGTGAATCAAATGAGACGCTAGAGCATCTCCAACACGAAAATAACCAAGCACCAGATTTGGCGGATCGTGCCTCTATGGAAACGGATCGTGCCTTGGAATTGCGCACCCGTGA
>JABXIC010000051.1 GCA_013373265.1 Methylocystaceae bacterium
AAAAGTCGGCAATAATGTGCCTTATTCCGGTTTTGAAGATGCCTATTCCATTGACCTGCATGGCGCCGCCCCAGGCTTGCCTTACTGCGCCATTGAGATTCGACAAGATCTGATTGGTGACACGGAAAACCAACATAAATGGGGTGATATCCTCCACCATGCACTCAGTGAAATTATGACTGATACGTCCATTTTTACCGTTAAACACTATTAAGTGAGGTGAGCCATGAGCGTTTGTGACCCCCTTTGGACGATTGGTGTTGAAGAAGAATACCTCATGGTTGATCGCGACACAGGCGAATTGGCCACCACCCAAATGGGCAACCTCATGAAGGACTGCCAAAAAGAACTGGATAACCTTGTACGTCCGGAATTTTTGAAGTCTCAGGTCGAAGTGGCAACGCATATCTGCAAAGACGTCAAAGAAGCACGCGCGCAACTGGCGTGGCTGCGTCAAAGCATTTCAAAATTAGGCACAAAATATAACCTTGCTCCCATCGCCGCCTCAACCCATCCCAATGCAGAATGGGACCAGCAAGAACATACCGATGCAGAACGCTACCATACCTTTGCAGAAGATATGCAAGCCGTTGTGCGTCGACTCATTATTTCAGGCATGCATGTTCATGTGGGCATCAATGATGATGACCTGCGCATCGATTTAATGAATCAGGTGTCTTATTTTCTGCCCCATCTCTTGGCCCTCAGCACGTCATCAGCCTTTTGGCGCGGACGTGATACCGGGTTAAAATGCTATCGCTTAAGCGTGTTTGATGAACTGCCACGCACAGGCTTGCCCGAGCATTTTGATAGCTATAGTGAATATCAAAAACACGTTCAAGCCTTGGTCAATGTCGGGGTCATCAAGGATGCCACTATGTTGTGGTGGGATGTCAGACCTGCGGTCAAATTCCCCACCCTTGAAATGCGGATTACCGACATTTGCACCACTTTGGATGATGCGGTTGCACTTGCGGCGCTGTTTCAATGTATCTTGCGCATGCTCTATCGCCTGCGCCGGGGCAACCAACGCTGGCGCACCTATCGTAGCATGCTGGTTAATGAAAACCGCTGGCGTGCGCAACGTTATGGCATTGATAACGGTTTGGTCGATTTCGGCAAAGGACAATGCGTTGCCTTTGAGGAATTGCTGGAAGAATTTATCGACATGTTGAAAGAAGATGCAGAAGCCTTAAACTGCAGCGAAGAAATCCTGAGCTTGCGCAATATACTGACTCGCGGCACCAGCTCACACCGTCAGCTTGATGTCTTCAAAACAGCAAAAGAAAACGGCGCAGATGACTTGGAAGCCAGCCGCGCCGTTGTAAAATGGTTGATTACAGAAACCGTAAACGGATTATAGATTACCAACCAGCCGCATCATCCTCGACTTTAAGAACCTGACCGGTTTTTTCTTTCACCGCAATTTGCAAACCTTGCAGCAACTCTCGGCCCAAAACGCCACCGTCACCCATGACTTTTTCACGCAAGACAGCACGCATGGCGTCAACGTGGGCTTTCACCACCTCAACAGAAGCATCGGTTTCCTTACAGCCTTCCAAGGTACATTCATATAACATCTTCCCAAAGACAGAGATCAACGGATAACCAAAGGTCCCGCCCTGACCACGTAATTCGTGTGCAAGAAGGTTAATCTTATGGAAATGTTCCCCGCGTGCGCCCGGGGCCAATAAGGCTTCGGTACAGAGATTGGCCAATTGAGACAGATATTCCAGCGCCCAGTCGGTAAAGCTGGCAGAAGAACGATTCAGTTCTAATTCTGCTTGTTCCAACAATTCTTGCGGCAGTTGACCGCCACCTTTCATCCCCATGCCACCGACTTTTTCTTTTAAACGATTCGGCAGACGAAAGTACCAAACACCCGTATCTTTCTTGGCTTTTTTCTTTTCGCCGGAATAAACGAGAGTCACATCATCCTCAGTTGCAACGCGTCGTTCCACACCATTTGGGGCAGGTTCTTTGCGTCGGCGTCGGTCAGGGCCATGATAGTTATGCGTGGTCACAAATTGACGCGGATGATCAATCAGTTCCATCAAACGTTTGTAAACACTATCGACAGAGAAAGGCTTGGATAAAAATTCAGAAACCCCCATATCACGCGCCGCATTCACATAGTCGTTATCGGCTGCACCACTCATCATCACAAACGGCATAAAGCGGTTCGGGGATTCTTTGGCTGCACGCACCCAGCGCAACAGTAACAAGCCATTAGCGGGTGACATCAACAGATCGGATATAATAAGATCCACACCACCGGGATTATTCGGCCCACCCGCCGTTTTCAAAAAATCAATTGCCTGAACACCATTTTCACAAGTTACAAGCTTGCGTATCTCGAAGGAACGTAACAGGTTGGACATGGTGTCACGAACAAACGAATTATCTTCCACCAACATAACAGATAGTCTGTCCAGATGATAATTTCCCACAGTGTTAACCCCGCTGATAAAATAATTTGTATATTTCTGCAACAAACAATGCCTAGACGCAAGGAAAACAGAAATAAATGCGACATATAGATCATGTTTTTCTCTGCGAACTGACTTGCAAGAGCGAAGATAGCTGGTTATCTTCGCCTCAAATATTTTTAACCTATCTGTAAAAAGGAAAAAACCATGGCTGAAGTCGGCGGCATTGCAGGCAATCACTTGCGCTCATTCATTGAACGTATCGAACGTCTAGAAGAAGAAAAAGCGGCATTGGCTGCGGATATTAAAGACGTCTATGCGGAAGCCAAAGGCACCGGTTTTTAATACCCCATATAAAATGTAGTCTACATTTAGAAACAATGTCTTATATAAAAGACACGTATTATAGACCGTATTGTTAAGAACCATATAGTTTTAACAATACGGTCCACAGGAGTAAAAATATGAGTGACGAAAATCAAAATTCAGATGGCGGAAACAATGTTGGTGGCATTGCAGGTGATCATTTAAGATCATTTATTGAGCGCATTGAGCGCTTAGAAGAAGAAAAAAAAGCACTTTCAGAAGACATCAAAGAAATCAAAAATGAGGCAAAAGGCACAGGTTTTGATGTCAAAATAATTAATAAGCTTTTATCCCTCAGAAAGATGGAAGACCATGACCGTCTTGAACAAGAGGAAATTTTAGAGTTATATAAGCGTGCTATTGGAATGGAATAATTTCCACTTCAATTAACACCAAGATTTACCCCTTGAATTGAAAGAGCCTCCTTTTGTAGAGGCTCTTTTTATATTGAACGGTGGAGATTACACTATAACATTGGGATACAAACCGCCTGCACTTAAAACATTCTTGCCTCCCTTGAGGCAAAACCGCAAGAAACTAACATAGCGGTTGGACCACTAATGTAGGACACGCCAACCCTACAAAACCTGCTTAAATGAGAATTACGAACCGTCTTCTACTCTCAGAAATAAATCACATATAGATATACCCAAAGCATTCGTGATCCTATTTAAAATAGCAACAGAGACATCACTTTTATTTTTCTCAATTTTGGAAATATGACCATTCGTAATTCCAGCCATCTCTGCCAATTTACGTTGAGATATTTTCTTTTCAATTCGTATCTCTTTTAAGGTACTTCCTATTAATTTATCCATCATGTCCCCATATAAATGGCTTTATAACTAATGAGATCCAAAGTGAAAATGTATCTTCTTTCACAAATCACCACGTTCTTTCCTCTTCAAAAGAATGTCTAATACCCCCCTCACACTTAAGGCGCGAGGGGGGGGAAAGGTGTACACAGAGAACATTAGGGAAACTTATCTCCATCATGCATCTTCGACTATTTAACTATTGGTATCAAAAAAACCTAACAAAAACACACTTCATCCACATCATAAAATAACCATCCATAGATTTAAAAAAAAATGATGTATAAAGTTTTTAATTATTTTTTTAATACTCTCAAGTTCAACAAGTAATATTTTATACATCACATGTTCTTTAAAGTTTTTCCAAAAAAGATGCTGCCCGTAACACCAATGCATCATCATATTTATTACCAATAACCTGAATTCCAATCGGCATGCCCTGTGTGTCAACACCACATGGTATTGTGGCTGCCGGTTGTTGCGATTGGTTAAAGGGGTACGTGAATGAAGACCATCGTATCCAGTCTTCGGGCTTTTCCGTGCCCCATGGATTAAATTGACCTGCGGTAAATGCTGTAATAGGCATTGTTGGCGTTAAAATAAGGTCATACTGCGTATGTAAAGATACAAGCTTTGTTGCAACCTTAACCCGTTCCATCTCTGCCTCAAGAATGTCTTTGGGATTATATGTACGCGCTTTTTCCAACATTTCCTGCTGCAGAAAGTCCATTTCTGAAATATCAGTTTCGGTCATATCCGTTGTAATGTTCAGATATGCGTAAAACCATAACTTATCAGTTATCCAGCTTGGATCCTCTGCAAGAGGTGAGGCTATTTCTTCGAGATGAACACCCTGATCAGTAAGCTTGTTCAATGCAAGTTGAAAGCTGTTCGCAACTTGATCATCAACGGAGGCATACCCTAAATCCTTTGAATAGCCGATCCGCAGATTTTTTAGACCATTATCAAGGTTTTTGCAGTAATCGACATTGTCGAATGGTAGAGCGTACCAATCACGTGGATCAGGTTGTGAAATGATGTTCATCATATATGCTGCATCACGAACGCAGCGTGTCATTGGCCCGATATGAGAAAAGGTGCCTAAAGGGCTTGCTGGATATGCCGGAACACGCCCGAACGTTGGTTTCAAGCCAAAAATACCATTGAAACTGGACGGAATGCGAATAGAACCAGCACCATCACTCCCAATATGTAAGACACCAAAGCCACGGGCCGCCGCGACAGCAGCACCTCCACTGCTACCACCTGAGGTGCGCTCTGGATTACAGGCATTTCGGGTAATACCGTTGAGGCGGCTTTCTGTGACCCCCTTTGAGCCAAACTCTGGTGTCGTTGTTTTACCGATTAAAACAGCACCACTTTTCCTTAATTTATCCACACAGGGGGCATCTTCATTCCACTGGTCTCTTTGTTTTACGGTCAAGCTTCCACGTAAAGTCGGCCAACCTTTTGTGAGGACTAAGTCTTTAATGGTTGTTGGAACGCCATCGATTTGACTCAAAGGTTTGCCGTTACGCCATCTTTTTTCAGAAAGTTTAGCATCCTTTATGGCTTGTTCTTCATCAACAAAACACATCGCGTTATAGGTTGGATTTTCGCTTCTGATTTTGTCTAAAACGGCCTTACACACGTCAACAGGTGAGAGCGTTTTTGATTTGTATAATTGATTGAGTTCTTCAACGGATAGAAAACATAAATCCATAAGTCACCTTTATTGAAAATTATTGTGAAATTATTTTGGCCATAACCTGTAAGATACTGATAACGTTTTATTTTAGCTGCTGCGAATTTCATTCAGAAAATCGAGAACTTCTTTTTGCAAGTCTGTCGACTGCTGTGCTAATGCATCTGAAGATGTCAGCACGTGTTGTGCTGAGTTACCGGTTTCTTTTGCAGATTTACTAACCGATATAATGTTTTTAGAGACTTCTTGCGTTCCGCCTTGTGCTTGTTGAACACTTTGGGCAATTTCTTGAGTTGAAGCATTTTGTTCTTCTATGGCAGAAGCAATTACGGTTGAAATATTGTTCATTTCATCAATGATATTACGAATGGTTTCAATCGCCGTTACAGCACTTTCAGATTCACCTTGCACTGACGAAATTTGATTTCTGATCTGCTTTGTTGCTTCAGCCGTTTGGTTCGCCAAGTTTTTCACTTCACTTGCAACAACAGCAAAGCCTTTACCTGCCTCCCCCGCGCGCGCCGACTCAATGGTTGCATTAAGAGCTAATAAGTTCGTTTGTTCAGCAATCACATTAATCAAATTTACAACTTCTCCGATTTTATCGACAGAGGTTGCTAAATTAGAAATAATTACGCTTGAACGTTCTGCTTCTGCGACAGCATTATTTGAAATGGTCGTTGAATGAGAAACCTGTCTTGAAATTTCCGCAATGGACGCACTCATTTCTTCTGCTGCGGATGCAACAGATTGGACATTCGCAGAAGCTTGTCCCGCAGCAGTAGAAACAGAACTTGCCTTTTCTTGAGCCTGTCCGGCAAGGCCTGCCATGTTTTTTGATGTTTCTTGTAGGTTTGCGGCTGCAAGACCAACACCATTAACCACACCCATAACAGCGGTTTCGAAGTTGTCAGCCATATTTTCTATGGCTTGTTGTTTTTCAATTTGTGCACGTTCATCAGCGGCGGCTTGCTCTTTTTCAAGGCGCTTTACTTCAACAGCATTATTCTTAAAAACTTGAACAGCATTTGCCATATCACCGATCTCATCATGCCGTTTCAAAGCTGGGATCTCTGTTTCAAGGTGACCGTTTGACAGTTTCTCCATCGCAAAGGTCATTTTCGTAATTGGAGAGGTAACCGTTTTGATGATCACAACAACTAAGGCCAGTGCGACAAGAATAACAATTACAATTATTGACAGAACAATTGTTTGCGCATGTTCCACAACGGTTTGAGCTTTTTCATTGGCGTCCAAGCTTAAAACATCAGCTTTGTGAACAATTTTGTCTAATGCATTGGCAACCGCATCAGCATTAATTTCAATTTGTTCCGTGAGTTGTTTTCCCGTGTTCTTTGCCTGTAACATTTCAGAATGCGTAAAGAAAAGCTGGTCTTTTCTGGACGCTGTTGTGACCCAATTATCAAAGGTCGTTTCTATATTTTCTGTCTCTTGTGCATCTTGATCTGTTTCAGCATATGTATAAAGCGTTTCGAATAGTGGACGAGAAGAAGAAGCTAATCTTTTAAATTCAATTATTTTTTCTTTTGCCTCAGCCTCTGTTTCAAGAACCATATATTCTTCTGCAGTGTCTTGCATTTCCATGACAAGACGTTGGAGTTTAAGTGATGCGACAACGATTGGATAATTTTCATCAAATAATCGATCTAACAACTTATTTAACTCTTCAGGTGTTGCCATACCTGTTTTGAATAAATCATTACCTTGCTTTTTCAGCACGGACATTTGTTTTTCATTCTTATTGGAAAACACATTTAGCATTTCGATGAGTTTTCCACCGATTGCATCGAATTCTGCAAGTCTTTGATTTGATTTGTTTTTTCTATCAAGCTCTAATAAAAGGGCGTTAAACATTTCATGTGAATGTTGCACAAAATTACTGTGAAGATCAGAAACGTCCTTCAAATCATTCTGTAAATTTGTACCGTTTACGAGTGTGTTTAGAACTTTATATAATTTTAAAAAGTCTGTTTCAAATTGTTCAAACTCTTGAATAAGCTGATGAATCACATGGGCATCTTCAGCAGCATTCACTTCTTGAGCAATTTTTGTTGCTTCCCAGATGTTCATCACGAGTTCATCTGAAGTTTTAACAGTGGGACCAGTCGAGTTCGTGATCTTATTTAAGCTATTATTTATTTCAACAATATAGAATAGACATGTCCCGCCAACAATTGCAGAAAGTACGGTCAGCAAGATTAAACCTGATATTAACTTCTTAGCTATTGTTACCCGAAAAGGGGCCATGTGTTTCTTTTGTGCGTTCACAAACATCATACTGAACCTTTATGTTTTGGAAATTTGAACTTTTTTCTGAATGCCCATTCCCTCTAGTTAGTCATTTGCAATCGGTTCCAATCCACACCAGTCAGCTATAAACAAAGCAAGAACTTCTGCGACTTCAATCATACTCTTCAATGAGACACGTTCATCAATGCCGTGAATGTTTTCAGCTAAAGGCCCATAGCAAGTGGCGGGTATTCCCCCATATATTTGGAAAAACCTTGCATCGGTCGTCGCTGTTGAAGCCAAGTCCTTACATTCATACCCCGTGACCTCATGATGCAATTTCGCTAACTGTGTCATCATGGGGTGATCACGATCCATGGTGCATCCTTCTGCTTGAAATCCATGATAGCGAATTTCATACGTCACGTTCTCGCAGCTTGGGGGCTTCTTTAAGGTCTCTTGAATAGAACTTTCAATTTTTTCACGCACACTCAAGAGTGACATCCCGGGATAGAATCCGATACGAACATCAATGCTACAACTGCTTGGAACACTAGAAGCCCAGTCACCACCTGTTATACGACCGAGGTTAAAATTAATTGGGTGGTCATGACATGTAAAAGATGGATGCTTGGCTTCATCCGAATTCCATTCTTTTTCAAGTTCTCGCAAACCTTCAAATAATGCATAAGCAGCTTCAATTGCATTATTCCCGTTTGAGGTATTCAGGACATGAGCAGGAACACCCGTCACATTGACTTCGAACCACATTACTCCAAGCTGTGCTACCATCAGAGTTTGTGCAAATGGTTCAGGAATGATGGCTGCATCTGCTGTATATCCGGCATGGAGACAGGCCAATGCCCCATTACCTGTACATTCTTCTTCAACAACAGACTGAAGAATAACCGGGGCAGCAGGTTGATAGCCTATGTCACGTAGCGCTTGAAATGCCATGCAATATGCAACGATCCCTGCTTTCATGTCACCACTGCCGCGACCATAAAGCCAATCGTCAATTACATAGGGTTCAAAGGGAGGCCGGCTCCAAAGCTTCGCTGCACCAGTTGGCACAACGTCCATATGTCCATTCAGGATTAAAGATTTTCCGCCTTGAAAGGTTCGTGGTTGATGGATACCAATAACATTTTCACCACCACCATATTCAGTTGAGGCGGGAGGTGAAAAACCTGGAAGAACACTCAGCTGTTCAAGATCAATGGCGAGCTTCTTCACTTGTAGTCCCATTGATCTGAATCTTGAAGCAATAGTCTCTTGTGCCTCAGATTCATTACCCAAAGTACTGTCATGACGCACCAATTGACTTAACAAATCAATTGCATCATCACGATGTTCATGAACTGCACTGCGTATCTTGTGACGGAGTTCTGTTTCCATTTGATCTTTCTTTATTTCACATTCAGGCTGTTAATTGCTGGACGATATAAAAAAAATATGGACATAAAATCGGTGTTTGGAAATTGTTATTTAAACAATAGAAAGTTTAGTTTTTCCGATGGATTATTGAAAAACAAACCAACGCTTCGAGAAATATGTTCTACGTGGCGGCATGTATTTTAGAGATATTTATTTCACCATATTTCTTTTATAAGTTGTATTTCTTGCTTAACATATACAGATTTTTCATTTCAATTATTCAGTTAGAAATTTATGAATTGCGTGAAGCAGTACATTCGCACCTGCTATGACATCATCTTTCGATGCAGATTCAGCTTCATTATGACTAACACCTCCCGCACATGGGATAAAAATCATGCTCGTTGGTGAGACCTTGCTCAGATAAACGGCATCATGTCCTGCCCCTGACACAATCTCCATGTATGAATAATTATGATCATTTGCACCATTGCGAATACTATCGACCAGATTACGATCAAAATTAACGGGGGGCGAATACCAAATGTCTGAAATCTTTGCAGACCAGCCATTCTTTTTGACACAAGCTTGTTCTATTAATTCATGCAGTTGATTATGCATTGTCAAAAGTGTTTCAGAATTAGGATGTCTTAGGTCCACTGTAAGAGACACTTTGTCTGGAACGACATTTCGCGATCCGGGAGATATATTAAATTCTCCGATTGTTGCGCGCGCATCGCCATCAATTTTTGCAATCGCTAAAATATCTAAGACCAAATGAGACGCAAGCTCAAGTGCATCTGAACGCATTTCCATAGGGGTTGGGCCTGCATGCGTTGCAACACCGTGTACCTCAATATTATACCAACGAATACCTTGTACGCCGGTCACGACGCCAATGGTTTTATCCTGGTTTTCAAGAATAGGGCCTTGTTCAATATGAGCTTCAATATATGCAGCAATAGGATGGTTTCTTAAACTTGGTTTCCCTTTATACCCATGGCGTTCAAGCTCACTTTCAACACTCACCCCATTGGCATCGGTTGTTGCAAGTGTATGATCTAGATCGAGTTCACCGATAAAGACACCAGATCCCATCATTGCAGGTGGAAAACGAGAGCCTTCTTCGTTCGTCCAAGCAATGACTTCAATCGGACGTTCAGCTTTGAAAGAATGGTCGTGTAACGTTCGCATTACTTCCAAGCCTGCCAGAACGCCATAGACGCCGTCAAATCGACCACCATTTGGTTGTGTGTCAAGATGACTGCCCATGGCTATAGGGGGGAGAGTGTTATTGAGCCCAGGGTATCGGGCAATCAGATTTCCAACATCATCAAAATCAATACTGCAACCAATTTCAGAAGCCCAAGAAATAAAGAGATCACGTCCCATCTTATCTTGATTACTGAGGGCAAGGCGACAATTACCGCCCCCTTTTGTCGCACCAATTTCGGCCATGCGCATAAGGCTATCCCATAAACGATTGCCATCAACGTGCATCATTTAACCTAACTCCAAATAAAACTTAAACTTCGAGGTATTTTGTTTTCATTTTTTCGGCTTCTTCAGAAAAGAAATCAGCCTGTGAACATTCATAGACAAATTGACCTTGTTCAAGAATGTAATGGCGATCAGCCAAAACTTCACAAACACGTAAATTTTGCTCTACTAATAAAATGGGAATGCCGCTTTTTTTGATCTCTCGCAAAATATCGACAATTTCCTTTACGATAACAGGTGCCAAACCTTCGGATGGTTCATCACAAAACAAAATTTTGGGATTATTCAATAATGCCCGTGCCATGGCTAACATCTGTTGTTCGCCACCGGACAATTGACCACCCCCATTTTTCTTTCTTTCTTCCAAGCGTGGGAAAAGGCGATAAATATCCTTGATCTCCCATGGCGACCCTTTTTTGACAGATAACTGAAGGTTTTCCTCAACAGTTAAAATTTGGAAGATGTCGCGTTGTTCTGGAATAAGACAAATTCCTTTGGATGCGATTTCATGGGTATGTAGGCCAAGAATTGAATTTCCATTAAAAGAAATATCGCCATCCACGCGGGGTACCAAACCAAGGATAGAGTGCAAAGTTGTTGATTTTCCTGCGCCATTGCGTCCCAACAAAGTGACAAGTTCACCTTGTTTTACACAAAAAGACAAATCGTGCAGGATATGGCTTTTATCGTAGTAGGAATTAATGTGAGAAACTACTAACATATTATATCCCCTCACCAAGGTAGGCTGTTTTGACTTTTTCATCCTGTGAAACTTCTAAAGGTGTCCCTTCAGAAATCACCTTACCTGCTTGTAAAACAGTCACTTGGTCACAGACTTCTGTAACAAGGCGTATGTTATGTTCGATCAAAAGGATCGTACATTCTTCACGAAGCTGTTTTAAAAGGTTGATCATTTGTGGAATGTCATCGACACCCATTCCTGATGTTGGTTCATCAAGCAATAAAAGGGATGGCTCTGACATTAAAGCCATACCGACTTCAAGGATCCTTTGTTGACCATGAGATAATGCTTTAATGGGGGTCTGTGCCTGTTTATCAAGCCCCAAACGATGCAACATATGGAGTGCACGTCTTTGCCCAAAGCCTTTGCGTGTGATGCCATGCCAGAAAACAAAGCCACGCGCCGGTTCTTGAGCTTGAGAGGCAAGCCTCAAATTTTCCAACGCTGTTAAATCTGGAAAAAGGCTGGTAACTTGGAATGATCTGCCAATACCCAAAATTGGACGATCATATTGTTCTAAATGTTCAATGTTCTGACCATCAAAAATAATCTTGCCAGAGCTTGGCTTCGTTGAGCCTGCCAAACTGTTGAACAACGTTGTTTTACCTGCTCCATTAGGTCCAATCACGCCATGGATGCTACCTTCTTTTACATTCAGGTTAACATCTGTATTGGCATAGAAATCACCATATTTTTTGGTCAGATTGATTACACTAAGCAATGAACTAGACATTATGCTTTTCCTTTATGCCCAGAATTTCTTTTGCTCTTTCAAGCATAATCATGAGACTTGCCCAAAGCCCACCACGTGCATAAAGCATGACCAGGATGACTAAAAAGCCGAGTATGAGCATCCATCTGGGCCAGAGTTCAGAAAGAAAGTCACTTGCCAGCAAGAAGACTGCCGCGCCAACAATCGATCCGAAAATGGAACCTAGCCCCCCTAAGACACACATAAACAAAATCGTTTCGCTTATCTCAATATCTATATTTGAGAGAGGTGCAAAGTTAAGCATTAAAGCATAGAGCGCACCTGATAGAGCTGTAATGGCACCTGAGAATGCAAAGATCGCAATTTTATATAACTTGACGCGATAACCGATGGCTTCTGCGCGGTTTTCATTTTGTCGAATAGCTTGAAGGACGGACCCAAAAGGAGAGTTAACAACCAATTGCATCAACATGACCGATAATACAAAGAGAACAGAGGTTAAAATATAGAAAGAAATGTCGGTATCAAAATGAACATCAGGCAGAAATGGCAATTTCAACGCGACCCGTGGCACATCTAATAGCCCATCTTCTCCACCGGTAAAGTCCTCTGCTAAGAACGCAGCATAATATCCCAATTGTCCAAACGCTAAGGTAATCATAACGAAATAAATACCTTGCCTGCGAATGGAGAAAAAACCAACGAGTACGGCGAGAGCAATTCCAACGATAAGGGTAAAGCCGATGACAGTCAGAAGACTTACGTCAAAATTTATCGATAGTATACTTGCCGCATACGCCCCCCCTCCAAAGAATAGACTTTGTCCAAATGACAGGAGGCCAGAATATCCAAGTAGTAGATTACAACCAATTGCTGCCATGGCAAAAATAAGGATTTCGGTTGCTAAAACCTGAGAATGAATGAGGAGAGGAAGAAGAATAACAAATGCAATTAAACCCATCGCATATGTTTTAAATGGTGTTGTATTCTGCATAACTTAAGCTCTTCCCAATAAACCATTTGGTCGAAACATGATGATTAAGGCCATGACGGAATAAATCATGACATTTGTACCAGCAGGCCAGAATCCAGATGTAAAGCTTTGCACAAGTCCAACAATTAACCCGCCAATTAAAGCACCGCTAAAACTGCCCATGCCACCGATGACAACGACGACAAAAGCAATGCCCAAAGCTTCAACCCCCATGAAGGCATCAACACCACGTATCGGAGCAATCAATGCCCCTGCAACACCCGCTAACGCAACGCCGCCAATAAATGTCATAGAAAAGAGCTTATCAATATTTATGCCCAATAGAGCAACCATATGAGGGCGCTCGCTCCCAGCACGGATCACCATGCCAAACCGTGTTTTCTCAAGTAAAAGCCACAAGCCGATGCCTATTAAGGCTGTAACGCCAACAATAAACAAACGATAGACTGGATATACGAAATCATCAAAAGCAACGATACCAGCTAAAAGTTCTGGTACTCGAATGCTTTTAGGAACAGTTCCCCATATAAGAAGGGTACCTTCTCGTATCATCATCATGACGCCAATGGTGATTAAAATTTGTATGGAATGATCAACGGCATACAATCGACGAACAAGGACCTTTTCAATACCAAGGGCAAGAATACCAATACAGATGGGGGCTAAAACCAGTCCGGCCCAGAATGACCCTGTGATAGACATAACAACATAACAAGCATATGCACCTAATGCATAGAATGCCCCATGGGCGAAGTTTACAAAATTCATCATCCCAAAAATGATTGTTAAGCCGACACCCATGAGGAAATAAATCATTCCTAGTCCGACACCATTAAGAATCTGAAACAGATAGAGACTCATTACTCTTTCCTTATTTTTGGTCTCATTAAATGAATGACGGCATTACACGTATATAATGCCGTCATTTTCACACCTTTTTAAGATTACATTTTGCAACCTGTTTCATTTGCAGGAAGGAAGTATTTCGCTTTTGAGATAATGTTTGCGTAGTTATCAGGGTCTTTCATTTCTGATGCTTTTTTACCTTGAAGCAAATAGAAGTATTTCTCGACCTGATGGTTCTCTGCGTTAATGAATTCACGACCGGTTAAACCATCATACTCTAACCCTTCGAGATGTTTGCGAATAGCGTCTGGGTCAGCACTTTTTGTTGCATTCATGCTATCAATAAGTAATTTGGTCATTTGATAATAATGAGCCATTGGATAATTTGGTGTTTCTTTTAATTTTTCTCTGGACAAAGCAACAAACGCTTTGTTGGCAGGAGACTCATCTTCGTGCCAATATTGAGAACCAAAATAAATGCCTTCTGCGACTTTAGGAGTTAACGTACGGAAATGATCTAGACCGCTGCTCCACACCAATAAAATTTGCATTTTATCTTTCATACCGAAACTATCTGCTTGCAACAGAGTGTTCGTTGCCAAAGAACCAAAATTCAACACAAGAAGCAAATCTGCTTTGGTTGCCATTGCTTGGCTTAAATATCCTGAAAATTCTTTTTCCTTTAAGGAGTGGTAGCTATTTCCAACCAGTTCAATCCCGCGTTTTTTCAAGATTATCTTGGCATTATTTAGCATTGCCTCTCCGAAAACATAATCGGGTGTAATGGTGTAAACACGCTTGATTTCAGGATGAAGATCCAACACGGGGATCAGACTGGCATTTACAGCACCATAGGTTGGTGCGCTCCAACGAAACATAGCCTTATTGCATTGAGTGCCCGTAATTTCATCTGCACCACTGCCATTAATATAGATCCCACCTGCTTTATCTACTTCTTTACCGACTGCTAAAGCTGTGGACGATAGAGTTGAACCTATAAAATAGCGTGCATCTGATTTACTGATTGCCGCTTTTACTTTACGCGCCGCTTTACCAGCATTACTTTCTGAATCGATAATTGAATAATTAAATTTCATGCCTGCTGCATCATCAGCTGCATCAACAGCAAGTTTCAAACCTTTTGAACCTTGTTTCCCAAAATTCGCAAAAGCGCCAGACTCACTTGATACGCCATAGATTGTAACATCTTTCGCCTGAGCATAAGACGTTAAAGACAAGAACATACTGCTTGCCAGAATTATCGCCTTTTTCAATTTAATCATTACACATTCTCCTGATTGAAATATCTTCAAATTTCTTTATTTGATGCCAGCATCAAATACCCATATCGCCAGTAGTTATTATCTGTGAAGCGCAGTACACCTTATGTCTGTCACCATATTCAGTATAGTTGACATTTTTTTTGCCTTTGTATATTTTAAACTTTTAATGTCTAAATTTAGTTTTTCCAATGGATATAAGTCTAAAACAGCTTATTTATTTTTCAAGAGCCACGAAGCGAGAATCAGTTACGTTGGCTGCAAAGCAATTAAATGTGTCTCAATCCTCAATCTCTGTTGCAATTAAAGATTTGGAAGAACGGATGGGAGAGCAATTGCTGGTTAGATCGAGGCAAGGTGTTCGGCCAACAAAAATTGGGTCTCAGGTTCTGAAAGAAATTGACCATATAGAACGCCATATATCGAGGATTTCGCAACTTTCAAACCAACCCGTGGATTTCATAGAAGGGAAAGTAAAGACCTCAATTTTAACAAGTGCCCTCACACATGCTTTAAGCAAAGCCCTTGGTGATTTTCAGGTTAAATACCCAGCAATTGAAATTGAAATTCTCAGTGAGAAAGAATCTGTTTATACAAAAAGACTGATTAACAATCAGATTGATTTTGCAATTGATGCAGGCACAGCCGTCAAAAAAAGTCTCATAAACACGTATCAAGTTCGTTCATTTCCGCGTCATCTTTGGATTAGCGGTCATCATGAAAAATCAGATGCGAATGAGTTTGATGCTGATTCACTTAAAGATGAAATTATTTATGTATATGACGGTGATAATGAATTTATTGAATTTAGAGAGTACATTGAAACACTTGAAAAAATCGGACTGAACATTCAATGGATCGGTGCTGTGGGGGCAGTACGAAGCTTGGTTGAAGCGAATATGGGAATGTGTATTCTATCTGACCTATCTTATGTTTCTGAAAACATGGGAAGTAAAAATGTATATGTTAAACAACTATACCCAACTCCTCCTCCTTTTTCCCTTTGTTTATACTCCTCAATGATTCATAAACCATCAGTACCTGCACAACGATTACAAACCTTTTTAATCGATTATATTAAGAAGACACCTGTTCCCGAAATTTTATAAATGACCCAGCCAAAAGCTCGACCCATTCCCTAAACTGCAGTATCCGTAATATGGTCCCGTCCCTATAAAGCGGAGAGCACCTTCTGTTAGACTGAGAACAACAGCAGGTTTGTATTTGATTTAGATTCATTAAGTAATTTTTATATACAGCTGACATAATCTTTCAAGGTATTGATTTGTTTACCGCCAATTAAGGTCGTACAGTGATTGATGAAAGCTTGAACCGTGCTTGTTGTGCGTACGCTTTTCAGTTTGATTAAGCCCATACGCAGGGTTTTCACGTTATCTTTGATTGGAATGAAGAAGAGTTTTTTGCCATCCGGGGAATACTCATGGGCAAATCGAACATTTGCAATGGAAAAGCCAAAGCCGTTGGCCACC
>JABXIC010000090.1 GCA_013373265.1 Methylocystaceae bacterium
GATGGCAAAGTTGTTCATCAAGGAACGGAAGGCCGCACCTTCTTTGTGCATATCGATAAACAGTTCACCCAATTGACCATCTTCATATTCACCTGTACGCAGATAGACTTTATGACCACCCACAGAAGCTTTTTGTGTATAGCCTTTGCGACGGTTTGGCAATTTGCGACGTTTGGCCACCATGCGTTCGACGATGCGTTCTGCAACGATTTCGGCTTGTTTAGCCGTGCCTTTGTTGGCAACGGCTTCGGCCAATGTTTCGTCTTCTTCATCATCTTCAAGGATTTGCGATTGCAGCGGTTGGGAAAGCTTAGAGCCATCACGATAGAGTGCGTTGGCTTTCAGACCCAGTTTCCAAGACAGTTGATAGGCTTCCTTACAATCGTTAACCGTGGCGTTATTTGCCATGTTGATTGTTTTGGAAATCGCACCGGAGATGAAAGACTGCGCCGCTGCCATGATGCGAATGTGGCTTTCAACAGACAGGAAGCGCTTGCCTTTGCGACCGCAAGGGTTGGCACAATCAAAGACGGGGAGATGTTCGTCTTTCATATGCGGGGCGCCTTCCAATGTCATAGAACCACAGACATAGGTATTGGCATTGTCGATATCGGCTTTTGAGAAACCAAGTTCAACCAGCATGTCAAAATTCGGATCATCCAGTCGTTTCACCGGAAGGCCGAGTTTCTTGACGCAGAATTCTTCACCCAATGACCATTTGTTAAAGGCAAATTTGATGTCGAAAGCATCGCTAAGTGCTTTTTCAAGCTTTTCGATGGCTTCGTCGTCAAAACCTTTTTCACGCAATTGATCAAAGGTAATATGGCTTGATCCTTTAAGCGTGCCGTGACCAACCGCATAACGGATCATATCATTGACCTGTTGTTCGCTATAACCAAGTTTGGTCAAGGCAGCCGGAACGATCCGGTTGATGATTTTGAAATAACCGCCACCGGCAAGTTTTTTGAACTTCACAAGGGCAAAGTCAGGTTCAATCCCTGTGGTGTCACAATCCATAACCAGACCGATTGTTCCAGTCGGGGCAATAACGGAAACTTGCGCATTACGGAAACCATGTTCTTTACCCAATTCAAGGGCACGGTCCCATGATTTACGTGCGGCTTCAACCAATTCACCTTCTGGGCAGTTGGAGGCATCCAACGGTACTGGCAAAATGTTCAGGCCTTCGTAATCATCTTTCAGGCCTTGTGCGGCACGGCGGTGGTTACGAATAACACGTAACATATGTTCTGAGTTGGCGGCATAACCGGGGAAAGCCCCGAGATGCTGTGCCAGTTCTGCAGATGTTGCATAGGCTTCACCTGTCATCAAGGCAGTGATGGCCCCGCAAAGAGCGCGACCTTCAGAGCTATCATAGGCAATCCCGGACGCCATCAGCAAGCCACCGATGTTGGCATAGCCAAGACCTAGTGTGCGATAGTCGTAAGAACGCTGTGCAATTTCTTTAGACGGGAATTGCGCCATCATGACGGCGATTTCCAAAGTGACTGTCCAGATGCGCACTGCATGCGAGAAGGCCGCCACATCAAAAGAACCATCATCTTTGGTGAATTGAAGTAAGTTCAAAGACGCCAGATTACAGGCTGTGTCATCCAAGAACATATATTCAGAACAGGGGTTGGACGCATTGATACGACCATCAGCCGGGCAGGTGTGCCATTCGTTGATGGTGGTATCAAACTGGATGCCCGGATCGGCACAAGCCCATGCGGCATAACCAATGTTTTCCCACAGGTCTTTTGCTTTGATGCGTTTGGCAACGCTGCCGTCTTTACGGTTGATCAGTTCCCATTCGCCATCTGCCAGAACTTGTTGCAGGAACTCATTGGATACACGAACGGTGTTGTTTGAGTTTTGACCCGCAACGGTCATGTAAGCTTCAGAATCCCAATCGGTGTTGTAAGCCGGGAATTCAATATCCGTATAGCCTTGCTTGGCAAATTCAATGATGCGCTGAATATAATTTTCAGGGATCATCACTTTGCGTGCTGCAATGATGGCTTTTTTAAGCGGTTTGTTTTTCTTAGGGTCAAAGGCGGCTTCACTGTCACCAGCTTCGACACAGGCGGTCATCACATCACTCAGATGGGTTTGTGCCAATTTAGACCCGGCTACAAGTGCTGCGACTTTTTGTTCTTCTTTGACTTTCCAGGAAATGAAGTCTTCAACATCGGGGTGGTCTACATCAACCACAACCATTTTGGCGGCACGTCGTGTTGTGCCACCTGACTTGATTGCACCGGCAGCGCGGTCACCAATTTTCAAAAAGCTCATCAGGCCAGAGGAACGACCACCACCAGAAAGTGGTTCACCTTCGCCACGCAGATTTGAGAAATTTGACCCTGTACCTGACCCATATTTAAACAGGCGTGCTTCACGCACCCACAAATCCATAATGCCGCCTTCATTGACGAGATCGTCTTGAATGGATTGAATAAAGCAAGCGTGAGGTTGGGGATGTTCGTAAGAAGATTTTGAACGAACCAGTTTGCCCGTTTTATAATCAACATAATGGTGGCCTTGTGCGGGACCATCAATACCATATGCCCAATGTAAACCTGTGTTAAACCATTGTGGTGAATTCGGTGCACCCATTTGTGCACATAGCTGATAGCGCATTTCATCAAAATAAGCGCGGGCATCGGCTTCGCTATCAAAATAGCCGCCTTTCCAGCCCCAATAGGTCCA
>JABXIC010000208.1 GCA_013373265.1 Methylocystaceae bacterium
CCTTCCGGACCTGACCGGGTTGGCGAGGAGCTCGTCCATACCAACCTCTCAAGGGCGCCTTTTAAACTGACTGATCGTTGACTTCAAGGGAAATCTGACTCTAGGATGCCTCCTTTCTCCAAACCCTTATGAAGGTTTGCTCAAATGGCGGACGTCGTTGAAATCTATATTTGCAAAAAAGGCCAGAAGATCGAAGAAGGTCAGATGGTTATGTCCCATGATATCGACTGTAAAGAAGCCGCCAAAGAAGATGCCGAAAAACGCTGCAAGATCATCCCATCAATTGAACGGGTGGTTTATTATGATGTGAGTGGCGGCGGCTTTAAGGTGCTTTTTTCTTACACGAACCCCAATGTTGTGGAAAAAAAGGGTGGGGCAACACGTCGTCCTTTGGGGGGACCGGTCCTTCAGAAAAAGAAAAAAGCCCCGGCTAAAAAACCGGGGCTCATGCAGAAGATCAAGAAGGCCTTTGACCTATAATCGTTTAATCAACGGAAATGATGCCGAATGAACCTTGTGTTACACCATAGCCCCACGGTGCCCAGTGGAAACCGGCAACCATAATGCCTGGTGTGCCGTCTTCATATTCGAATCGCCCTTTGACAGCAGGCACAATATTGATCGTGCGTTGGCTCATGGCAGGGACAATGAAAGAAACCATCAAGGGGTTTTCGGCTGCCGGGTAGACGGCCTTATCGGTAGTCACTTCGCTGAGAGAGCGGACCAATGTGGTTTGGAAAAATTCGTTTGCCTTGAAAGACATGGCGCTATTGCTGTTATTGACAACGTTCAAGGTATAAGGTTGGTTTTGTTTGAGGTGGAGCATCATGGGAGAAAACTCTTTTCTCTGCAGGGTGATTGTCACCTCTGAGGCTTTTTCCCATTTGTTACTATCAGCTTCTTGAGCAGCCATCATTGTCGCTTCTTGGAAAGAACCGAAATTGGTTGCTGTGTTTGTATTCATCATCACATCACGTTCAGCACATGCTGTGAGCCCTAATGCAGCAACAAGTGCCAGACCAAAACGCATCTTCATTTTCTTTACTATAATCCCTTGTTTAAGCAGATTAATGCCCCTAGTTTAAAGAAACTTTGTGTTACTTTATCGCCGTGAGTTCTAAACGGCAACGTTTTCTTATGAAAAAAGGCATTTTTGAAATGAAAATTGAGCCAAGCGGGCTTTTTTATGCTTCCCCCAATGTGGATAGAATGGCGGTGCGCAGAAAAGATGAAGACTGGGTCAAGGCGCGTCTTACCCACAAAACTACCCGCTTTGTTGCCCTGTCACAGACCCAGAATTTATTTATGCAACAAGACGGTACGTTGGTGCCCAGCTTTCTGTCTTATGAAGCCGTTGAAGGGTTTTTAGATCATTGCCCGTGGGCTTATCTTGGTTGCGACGATGAAGGCGACGTCTTTGTAATAGACTTCCAAGGCATTGAAATATCGGACCTTTTAAGCGCAGCAGGGTCAGCTCTTTTATTTGAGGACTTACGTAAGGCGGGCCCCTTATCGGATCGCAAATATGCAGCCCAATTTGCATATGGGCGCGGCTTGATGTTTTGGCACAGCCGACATCAGTTTTGCGGTGCCTGTGGCAGCCCGACAGAAATACGGGAATCCGGGCATGTACGTAAATGTGTTAATTCAGCTTGTGGGTTGGATCATTTTCCCAGAACGGACCCGGCCGTTATTATGTTGGTGCATGATGGTGAACGCTGTTTGCTGTCTAATCATTCACGCATGCGTGAAGGTATGTATTCCACTTTGGCCGGATTCGTTGAACCGGGGGAAACGTTGGAAGGGGCCGTGCGCCGTGAAGTGATGGAAGAAACAGGTGTTCAGGTGGGCAATGTCACCTATGCGGGGTCGCAGCCTTGGCCTTTCCCTACTGCACTGATGTTGGGTTATTATGCCGAGGCTTTAAGTTACGATATTTCTTTGGATGATGATGAGCTTGATGATGCCCAATGGTTCACCCGTGCTGAATTAAGGAACTTCCCCGAGATAGGCAAACATATGCCCAGTCATGACAGTATCGCCAGAAGCCTGATCGACAATTGGCTTAAAGCGGGTTCATAAGTTTAACCACCGTGCTTTCAATTACGTCCGCCATGGCTTGTGCTGCACGAGTCAAAGGATAATCGCGCGACCAGACAAGGCTGGAGGTGCGGTTAATTTTTGGATTTTTTAATGGCAGTGCGATTAGCCGTCCGGCGGCCACATGGGCGCTACAGGCCTCGCGGGACAGGATGGTGACACCCAATCCACGACAGACCAGTTCGGTATGAATGACAAGGGATTCAGCCTCGATAACCACATTGATGGTTTTGCCTATTTTGGCGGCTTCACTATCCAACATGCTACGCAATCCATGTTTGGGGCCGGGTAAAATGAAGGGATGATCCAGACAGTCTGCAAACGAGATTGCTTTCTTTCCTTGCCATTTTTTATCAGGGGCACTGATAAAGTAAAGTTCTTCAGACCATAGGGGTTTACTGTGCAAAAACGGGCTGACGTAACCTTCGAATAAAATGCCAATATCCAGACGACCTTCCAACAGACTTTCTTGAAGCGCACCGCTTAACAGCTGGGTGATGCGCAATTTGACTTGTGGGTAATCTTGGCGAAAACGTTCGACGACAGGCGCGGCTAAAATCATCCCAACGCTGGGGGGCAAGCCAACGCGGACTTCACCGCGCACCGTTCCGGCAAAAGCAGTCATATCCATTTTCAAACGTTCCATCTCTTCGGCAAGGACGCGGGCACGCGGTTGTAGTTTTTCCCCAGCTTCATTTAAAACCACGCCGCGCCCGGTACGCACAAATAAAGCGACGCCTGCATCTTCTTCCAACAAGCGGATTTGTCGGCTTAAAGCCGGTTGGGTCACATTTAGGCGTTTGGCAGCTTTGGATAAGGAACCTGTTTCTGCCACATGCAAGAAGGTTCTAAGCTGTTTAAGATCCATGGATTTGTTTTCCAGATATAACAAAATTTTATATCTTTTAGAATAATATTGAAATTGGATTATGTCATTAAAAAGCGTACAAGTTGACTTCAACGTATAAGGACCATGATCCATGTCAACGAAACAAACAGAACCTATAGCAATCGCTTTTGTGTCTTTTGCCACAGTCGCTTTGGCTTTTAAGGGGATTTTTGCCAAGTTTGCCTATATGGGTGGGATTGGGGTTGATGGGCTGTTGTTGTTGCGTTTTGGTTTGGCTGTGCCGTTGTTCTGGTTGGGGGTCTATTTCTTGGCAAGACGCACGGCGCCATTGACGTGGGTGCAATGGAAAGGCTGCATGTTTGCCGGGTTTATGTTTTTCTTCGCGACTTATTGCGATTTTACCGCGATTGATAAAATTGGCGTAAGTGTCTCGCGTCTGATCCTTTTTACGTATCCGATGATTGTTATGCTGATCAATGCGGTGATGGACCGCCAAATGCCAAGCCTTCATCAATGGGTGGTGTTTGTCACAACCTATTTTGGCATCTCGTTGGTGATGATGCCCGGCGGCGTCAATAGCTTTGATAATTTTGATTGGATCGGGGCGTCTTGGGCGTTAGGGGCAGCTGTGACATACGCGGTTTATTTAATCACCAGTCAAGAGATCATGAAGTCTTTGGGGTCCGTGCGATTTACCGCTGCATCCGGTAGTGTGACCTTGTCCATGATGCTTGTGTTTATTCCTTTGATCACCGATGTGCAAAACATCAGCTTTCCGGCAGAAGGGGTGTTTTGGTCTGCAGCGATTGCGGTTTTTTGTACAGTCGTTCCCTTCTTTTTATTATTTGAAGGCATTAAACGCTGTGGAGCGACGCAAGCCAGTTTGATCAGCCTTTCCGGTCCGGTCCTGACTGTTCTTCTGGCCTGGTTGTTCTTGGGCGAGATTTTAACATCCGTTCAAATACTGGGTGCTGCCATCACGATTTTTGGTGTGGCCAGCTTAAAAAGCAATTGGGCTTTTCAACATATTCGTCGCCTGTTTAAGATGTGCTGGGCGTAAAGTCTTAAGTTCTTTTCTTTTTGGTTTTGTCACGCAAAAAATGGCTGACGCGTAAGGCCGGACCGGCCATAAAGCGTGTGCGGGTACGCAAGACGGGCGTGAATTCAGAATTATCTTTGCGGCTTTCACGAAAGACAATGTAAAGACCGCTGAGCATAATCACCCCTGCACCGATGGCCGTTTGGGTGTCGGGCAGTTCATCAAAGATAAAATAACCAAAAAGAGTGGCCCAGATAATTTGGGAATAGAGCATGGGCGCCACCAGACTGGCTTCCCCGGATTTATATGCAATGACAATGCAGTTAAGTGCGATCAACCCCAGGACGGAGACCGCCGCTGTTTTGCCCAAATCTTCAATCGGCATGGGTTTGTAATCAATGGGCATTAAGGCCGCCATGGCCGCAAACATACCCAGCATGGGAAAAATCACCATAACCACATCGCGTTCATCGCGACCAATTTTACGCACAATAATGGCGTTAAGTGCGGCGCAGAAGGCACCGGTCAAGGCGGCAAAATGACCTAAAGTCAGTTCTTGTGTGCCGGGTCTAACCACAATTAAGACACCGCATAACCCAACAAGGACAGCAAGGCCGCGATGCAGGCGGACCTTTTCCCCCAAAATGGGGATGGAGAGGATGGTCACTGTCAACGGAACCGAAAACAAAATGGAATAGGTCTGTGCCAATGGCAGGACGGAAAAAGCATAAAAAATGGAAACGGTGGTGATGAGCATGGTTGCCATGCGCAGGGCACTCCACCAGGGATGGCGCGGGCGCAGGTTGGCGGCACGTGTGTCACGGATCAACTGCAATGAAATCAGCGGAAAGCCAAACAGCATGCTGAAAAATAAAATTTGGAACGGACTGTATGTCGCCCCCAGATGTTTAACGATGGTGTCGTGAGACGAATAGAGCGCGTAGGCGAGTAAACCAAATAAAATGCCGCGTGTGTTGGGAGTCATGTGGCCCGTTTTTTTTTGAATCGTTATTGAAAAATACATCTAGATTTTAAATATGATGCGGTGCAGCAAAAATTCAATAAAATTCTTTGCGTGTAATATTTTGTAATTTTTTGAAATGATTTTAATTTGCTAATAGATTTTGTGCAGATATACTTTTTTTATGACAAATGACCTGCTGACTTTTTTTCATCCTGGACGGTTGTCGCGCAAATTACTTCGTGTTGTTTTTGCGTTGTATTTTTCTGTGACGATTACAGTGACGTTGTTTCACTTTGTGGCGGAATATGTGCGCACGCAGGATGTGATTAGGGATGAATTGCATCAATTGGAGAAAACGGTCCACGCTCCGTTAGCGACAAGTCTTTGGCAACTCAATCGTATTCAATTAAATGCACTTGCAAACGGGTTGGTTAATATGCCCGTGATTGACAAGGTCGAGATTCTTGGCCCGAACGGTAAGGCAATAATTGAGCTGAAAAACTATACATCTGATAACACCCCTTTATCTTTATTTTCGATTGAAGAACCGTTGACGTGGAACTTGGCTGATAAACAAATTGTATTGGGCACTTTGCGGCTGTGGTCTTCTTCCGACGTTATTTTTGATCGGGTTCTTTTTGGTTTTAGCGTCATTGCTTTGAATGCAGTCATTAAAATTACAGTTTTATGGTATTTGTTTCTATGGGCTTTTCGTCGGTTTTTAGGAAGGCCATTACAAAATTTAATGTCTCAGGTGAACCAAATTCAGCTAGATAAAATTGGTGATGAACGCATTGATCTTGAAGTGGAAGATGATAACGAATTGCGTCGTTTGCAAGAACATATCAATTTGATGCTTTCGAAGATGGAGCAGGATCGACAAGCCATGTTGTCAGTGGAAAGAGGACAGCGTGTGTTGTTGGAAGAACAAGTGGCCGAACGTACAGAAGAGTTGGTTGTTCTCAATAAAAAATTGACCGAAGTGGCATCGATTGATGATTTGACGGGTATTCATAATCGACGTGGTTTCTTTGAAAAAGCACAGTTTCTAGTGGACTTGGTGCGACGGCAAAATCACCCGCTTTCTTTGTTGGCGTTGGATATTGATTATTTCAAAAAGATAAATGATACCTATGGCCATGATGCGGGGGATCAAGCTTTATGCCATTTCACTGATTTGATCGTTTCTCAATTGCGTCAATCCGATGTGTTTGGTCGCGTCGGTGGTGAAGAATTTGTTATCGTTCTGGGCGATACAAATCTGGAGGGCGGACGTCATTTGGCAGAAAAATTATGCCGTTTGGTTCATGATACGCCGTTAGACGTTGAGGGCGAGAGTTTACATATCAGTGTCAGCATTGGCGTTGTGGAACGCGCGCCTTCTGAAACGGATGTTGAAAGTCTGTTAAAACGTGCAGATGCATTACTTTATAAGGCAAAAGACAATGGTCGAAATCGTGTGGAAGTGTAATTTTTTGCATTCTCTTTCTAAGATGCCATTCGTTTTAATATTGGTTCTCTTCAGCTTTCCTGTTCGCGCTGAAGTGTTGAATGTTTGTTACGATCAATGGCCCCCTATGACGATTTTTCCAACGGCTGAAGAACCGCGTCGGGGGGTGGTTATTGAGATGTTTTCCGATATTTATCAAGCCGCAGGTTATGATCTTCACTTTTTAGAGGTGCCTTATGCACGGGGGATGCAAATGGTAGAGTCAGGCCAGTGTGATCTGTTGCCGGAAAAAGAGTATTCACCGAATGATGCAAAAGGTTTTGTGTATGCCCAGAAAGAAACTTTCAAATATCCAACCGCCTTTGTGGTGCGTCATGGTGACCCTTGGCGCTATCAGGGTATAGAGAGTGTGCGGGGCAAGCGTGTGGGTACCGGACCGGGATGGAACTACAGTTCCGTTAACAAGGGTTATCAAAACTATCTGGATGATCCCGCAAATCAAGAGATGGTTGAGGTCATTGCTGGAAATGCGGATGTGATGGAACGTATTTTAAATATGATCATCGCAGGTCGGCTTGATCTTTATGCCGATAACCTTTTCGTGCTGCAATATGTCATCAATCTTGCCGGGTTGGGTGAGAAATTGGATATTGTGACACCGGGGTTAGGTAAGCTTTTGGTGGAAAAGCCTATTTTTTCTCTGAAGTTGGCGACTCAAAAACGGCAGAAGCTGATGGAAATATGGGACAAGGGGCGTCAAGCCCTCAACGAAGCAGAAGAAGTCACCTACATCAAACGATATGGCCTTCATGTGTGGGATGTGAATTAAAAAAGCGCGTTACAGGGTGATCCCCATAACGCGCTTTTAAAAGATGAGAGCGAGCCCTTACATATTCGGGTAATTCGGCCCGCCTGTGCCTTCTGGTGTGGTCCAGTTGATGTTCTGGGTCGGGTCTTTGATGTCGCAGGTTTTACAGTGGACGCAGTTGGCAAAGTTGATTTGCAGTTTTACGTCACTGTCCTGATCGATATATTCATAGACACCTGCCGGGCAGAAGCGCACTTCCGGTCCATCAAACTTTGCCCAGTTGATCGCAACCGGAACGCTGTCGTCTTTAAGTTTCAAGTGACAGGGTTGGTTTTCTTCGTGGGCGGTGCTGGATAAGAAGACCGAAGACAATTTGTCAAAGCTGACCACACCATCCGGTTTCGGATAGTCGATCTTGGGTTGGCTGGCAGCCGGTTTCAAGGCGTCGTGATCTGAATGTGGATATTTCAATGTCCAGGGCTCACGTCCACCGGTGATATAGGTGGTGAAGCCAGAATAGACCAGACCGCCAAGGAAGCCCCATTTCGCAAAGCTTGGGCGGATGTTGCGCACTTTGTAAAGTTCACCCCAGATGTAGGAGGCCTTGATGTTGGCGCTATATTGGGTGGGTTCTGTCGGGGCATCTTCTTGTTGACACAATTCGAAGATGGCATTTGCCGCTTCGATACCGGATTGCATGGCATTGTGCGTCCCTTTGATTTTGGGCACGTTCAGGAAACCGGCACCACAGCCCACCAGACAACCGCCCGGGAAGGTCAGTTTTGGTAAAGACTGGAATCCGCCTTCAGCCAAAGCACGCGCGCCGTAAGCCACACGACGCCCGCCTTCAAAGGTGCTGCGAATGGCCGGATGTGTTTTGAAACGCTGGAATTCGTCAAACGGGGACAGGTGCGGATTTTGATAGTCAAGACCGACTACAAAGCCAACAGCAACCTGATTGTTGTCTAAATGGTACAGGAACGACCCGCCATAGGTTTTCATATCCAAAGGCCAGCCAGTGGTATGGACGATTTTACCGGGTTGCGATTTTTCCGGTTCAATTTCCCAAAGTTCTTTAATGCCGATGCCGTAGGTTTGATAATCGGCATCTTTGCGTAGGTCGAATTTGGCTTCCAGTTCTTTGGTCAGTGAACCGCGCACCCCTTCGCCAAAGATGGTGTATTTGGCGTGCAGTTCGACGCCGGGTTCGAAATTAGGACCTTCGCTGCCATCTTTTTCGCGGCCCATGTCGCCGGTGGCAATTCCTTTGACCGATCCATCTTCGTTATAAAGCACTTCGCAAGCGGCAAAGCCGGGGTAGATTTCGACACCGAGTTCTTCGGCCTGTTCACCCAACCAGCGACAGACATTGCCTAAAGAGACAATATAGTTGCCGTGGTTGTTCATTTGCGGTGGAGTCGGCATTTTTTGGCAACCGGTTTCTGTCAGGTGCAAAAAACTGTCGTCTTTTGCTTCCACTGTCAACGGCGCACCTTTTTCTTTCCAGTCCGGGAAAAGGCTGGACAAGGGACCCGTTTCGATCACGGCACCGGAGAGAATATGTGCACCGATCTCTGAACCTTTTTCTACGACGCAGACTGTGAGTTCTTTTTCATTTTCTTGTGCGAGTTGGCTGAGTTTAATCGCTGCGGATAGACCTGAAGGTCCCCCCCCGACAACAACAACATCAAATTCCATGGATTCACGTTCCATAGTCCGGCATCCTTCTGTAATGTTTCCTGCATTAATTGTTCATAAGACGAACATTCTTATCATTAATATGCATTGCAACATAGAAAAAATGAAGTAACTTGTGAACCTTTCTGTTCAAATAATCTTAACTTTGTTAGTTATTCTTTTATGAACCAACATTCTGACCACAGTTTTGACGATCCTTTTGACCCTTCCGCCTTGCTTAAATGGTATGTGGAAATGGGGGTGGACGAATGTATTGGGGATGATCCCATTGACCGCTATGCGGCCAGTCAGGAAATGCTGGCGCGCAAACAGGCTGCGCAGACCCAAGCCCATGCCCCGTCATCACCGATGCCATCCAGACCGGCATCTGCGCCTCAGCAAGAAGTTAAAGCGACGGATGAAATGGTTCATGCGGCGGTTGCGGCTGCACGTAAGGCGACCACGATTGAAGAATTACGTCAGGCGGTTGTGGCTTATGAAGGATGTCATTTGAAAAAAACCGCGATGAATACGGTTTTTGCCGATGGCAACCCACAAGCAGATATCATGTTTATTGGCGAAGCCCCCGGTGCAGATGAAGACCGCCAAGGGGTGCCTTTTGTCGGGGAACAAGGGAAGCTTCTGGATAAAATGTTGCATTCCTGTGGTCTGGAAGATGAAATCGGCGATCGCTCCAAAGTTTATATTTCCAATGTTTTGTTTTGGCGGCCACCGGGTAATCGTAATCCGACACAAAGTGAAATTGCGGTTTGTCTGCCTTTTGTAGAGCGTCATATTGAATTGGTTGATCCCAAAATGATTGTTTGCCTTGGTGGTGCGGCGGCAAAAGCGGTGTTGGGGCACCACGAAGGGATTTCTCGCTTGCGCGGGCGCTGGTTTGATCATGCATCGCCCAGATTGTCGCGTCCGGTTAAAGCGACAGCATTGTTTCATCCGGCCTATTTGTTGCGATCGCCTGCACAAAAAAGAAGAGCGTGGACTGATCTTCTTAATATTATTGAAAAATTAGAATTTCTCTAAAAAAACGCAGTTTCTTGCGATTCTGTGAAAAATAGGTTAGTTTGTTGACCTCGCGTTGAATTTTTGAGAAATAGCCTTTTGAATCAGCTTCTTAGGGCTATTTTTGTGAAATAACAATATATAGTACTCTTGAGTAGATTTGATTAATAGATATGGTGTTCCGGCTTAAAGTATTTGTCTCTATCTGGGCGTTTGTTGTTTGTGTTTTATGTGCCCCAATGGGGTGGGCAGAGGACGTAGAAGTTGCGTCTTTGCCTGAAAATGCGACTGATGAAGTAGCTATTCCAAAAGTTTTAGACGAAGATCAGGTTGCTCTGTACCAAAAAATATTTGAGGTTCAGGAGCACGGTCAGTGGAAAACAGCGGATAAACTGATTGCACATTTAAAAGACCGAACCTTGATGGGGCATGTATTGGCGCAACGCTATTTGCACCCGACGAAATACCGTTCGCATTATAAAGAATTGCGTTTGTGGTTGTTGAAATACAGTGACCTACCACAGGCGGCAACAATTTATAAGTTAGCGCAACGGCGTAAACCCCAAAATGCTTTAAATCCAAAACGTCCATCGGGGCAATATCTCAGCGGTTCGGGCTATGACGCCACAGGACATGCGGATCGGGTTTATGCACCGCGTCGTAAATTGTCAAAACGTGATGCGCGTAAAGCAGCCAGCTACACCCGCAAAATGCGTTATTACACCCGCAAAGGCTGGACCAAGTCTGTAAAGCGTTTGTTGGGCACCAGAGAAGTCCATAAACTTTTACATCCCGGTCAAATCGATCAGGCGCGCACATGGCTTGCGGCGGGGTATTATGCCGACGGGCGTGATCAATGGGCCTATGATTGGGCCACGAAGGCAATTCAGAAATCCGGTAAATATATACCGACGGCCCATTGGGTGGCCGGATTGGCGTCCTGGCGACTGGGCAAACGCGTTCAGGCGGCAGAACATTTTGTAAAAGTGACAGAATCTTCTTATTCTTCCGATTGGATGGTGTCTGCCGGGGCTTATTGGGCTGCACGTGCTTATTTATTGGATCATAAGCCGGAACGGGTCAATCAATGGCTGACCAAAGCGGCGGCCTATCCACGCACGTTTTATGGCCTGTTGGCAAATCATGCGATGGGATATGAAGCCGTCTTTGACTGGCATGTCCCAGGTATTGATGAAAGTGATTTAGCCTCTTTGAAAGTGTTAAGAACCGGTCGTCGGGCCTTGGCGCTTTTGCAGCTTGGTCAAGATGAATTGGCAGAAAAGGAATTCCGTAAATCCTATGCACGCGCCGATGACTCTGCACGTAAGGCCATGTTGCTTGTCGCGATGCGCAGCAATATGCCGTCATTTAGCATGCGCTTGGCCTCACAATTGGCGCGTAATGGCGTTGATGTGCCTGACGGTGCACTTTTCCCCATGCCAAAATGGGAACCGGAAGCGGGCTTTAAAGTGGATCGCGCCTTGGTTTTTGCTTTGATGCGTCAAGAGTCCGGTTTTAACCCTAATGCCAAATCATATGCAGGTGCCAAAGGTCTGATGCAGTTGATGCCGGGTACAGCAAGTTTTGTGGCGGGTGATCGCAGAATGCGCTGGAGCAAAAAGATCTATGAACCGGAAACCAACATGAATTTAGGGCAAGATTATATCAATATGTTGTTGAATGAAGATGTCATTAATGGTGATCTTTTTCACTTAACAGCAGCTTGGAATGGCGGGCCGGGAAATTTGAATAAATGGAAACGTGTCATTAAGCATGATGATGATCCGTTGTTGTTTATTGAAAGTATCCCTTCACGCGAAACCCGTATATTTATTGAGCGGGTGTTGACTAATTTTTGGATATACCGTGACCAACTGGGGCAAGAGGCACCAGCGTTGGATGCCATTGCATCGGGGGCTTGGCCGACTTATAAAAGCCAAGATGCCAATCCCTTTGATATGGCAAAAAATTAAAAGGAAAGCTCATGTCTAAAATTGAAGGGGAACGTACGTTCCTGCCCTTGAACATTGCGATTATTACGGTTTCAGATACACGTACTTTTGAAAATGACACCTCTGGTGACACGCTCAAAGCAAGGATCGAGTCCGCAGGTCATCGTGTTTATGAACGTTTGATTTTAAAGGATGATAAGGATGTGTTGGTTGCGCAATTGCGCCTGTGGTCCAATGATCCTGAAATAGATGTGGTGATTACAACGGGAGGGACCGGGGTTACAGGGCGTGACGTAACGCCGGAAGCGTTTAAAGAAGTGATCGATAAAGAAATCCCGGGCTTTGGGGAAATCTTTCGCATGTTGTCTTATCAAAAGATTAAAACATCAACCATTCAATCGCGCGCCATGGCGGGCCTGGTGAATGCGACTTACATGTTTGCCTTGCCGGGTTCCAGTGGTGCGGTGAAAGATGCGTGGGATGATATTTTAGTTCATCAACTGGATGCCCGCACAAAGCCCTGCAATTTTGTAGAACTTATGCCCCGTTTAAACGAACATTTGGTTGGTTAAGCTGGGGCGCGATAGTGTGCTGTAACTGTGGATTTTATTTCTCGGAATGTAATATTTACAAAAAATTGCACTCTTAGGGATTGCAAAGCTTCTTGAAAATTGACACTATCCAAAATCCTGACTGGAAGAATTGAAAAGTGTCCAATCGGTGATTATGTGATTTACGTAGGTTTTCGAAGGATGTAAGAGTTTGGCAACGGTGCGTGAGGCAACAATTAAATCCAAGATTTTGATTGTGGACGATAAACCGGCAAATGTGTTGTTGCTGGAACATCTTCTGGCCGAAGAAGGCTATGAAAATGTTATTTCTACGACAGACCCTCGCGAAGTCGTCAATCTCTATGTTGCAGAAAATGTGGATATGATCTTATTGGATATCCGCATGCCTCATATGGACGGTATCCAAGTGATGGAAGCGTTAAAAGAGGTTTTGAGTCCGGATGACTATCTTCCGATTTTAGTGCTGACCGCTCAAACCGATATGGAAACACGTCAACGTGCTTTGTCCTCTGGTGCGCGTGATTTTCTGACGAAGCCTTTTCAGCCTTGGGAAGTCTTTCAACGTATCCACAATATGCTGGAGACCAGACATTTTTATGTGAATCAAAGGGCACGTGCGAATGTGCTTGGCGAAGAAGTGTTCAAACGAACGCAAGAGTTGCGCGACACCCAGTTGGAAGTGGTGCGCAGGCTGGGCCGTGCGGGTGAATATCGCGATAATGAAACCGGTGCCCATGTTGTACGTATGAGCAAAAGCTGTAAATTTCTTGCGCTAAAGGCAGGGTTAGGCAAACATTTTGCAGAACTGATTTTACAAGCCAGCCCCATGCATGATGTGGGGAAAATCGGAATTCCGGATAATATTCTTCTTAAACCGGGAAGACTGACACCAGAAGAACGCGTGATTATGGAAACACATGTTGAAATTGGTGTTGATATCATTGGTGGTTTTGAGTCCGAGATGTTGGAGATGGCACGCCAGATTGCCGCCACCCATCATGAAAAGTGGGATGGCAGCGGCTATCCCAATGGTTATTCTAAAGAAGATATACCCATTGAGGGACGCATTGCGGCAATTTGTGATGTCTTTGATGCCTTAACATCGACGCGTCCGTATAAAGACCCTTGGCCTTTGGAAAAGGCGGTCGATTATATAAAAGAAAATGCCGGGTCGCATTTTGATCCACATTTGGCTAAGTTGTTTATTGAGATCATTCCTGAAATTGTCGCTTTGCGTGAAGAGCACCCTGATGAAGATAGTTAGACCAACATTATTTTTCTGTTGTTTCGTTTTTTTGTTTTTGTCCTTTGTCTATCCTGCTCATCGTGCCGCTGCCGCAAATGGCTTTCGCGATACAATTCGTATTGTGGGATCTTCTACGGTATTTCCGTTCGCGGCTTTTGTGGCAGAAAAGTACTATCGCAAACATAGCAATCATGCCCCGGTTGTGGAATCAACCGGCTCAGGTGGTGGCATCAAAATGTTTTGTGCTGGGATTGGTCAAGATACGCCCGATATCGTTAATGCGTCACGCCGGATGAAAATAAGTGAAGTTCGCATGTGTGCCGAAAATAAAGTGACCGAGATTTCAGAAGTTATGATCGGTTGGGACGGTATTGTTTTGGCAAAGTCTGTCAAGGCAGATAGTTTTAATCTCACGCGTGAAATATTGTGGAAAGCCTTGGCGAAAAACTTGCCGATTGATGGGCATATGGTCCCCAATCCTCATAAGTTATGGTCTCATGTAGATAGAAGTCTTCCTGATATGGAAATTAAAGTATTTGGACCGCCGCCAACATCCGGGACCCGAGACGTTTTTGTTGAAGAAGTTATGCAGAAGGGATGTCTTTCTAATCCCTCCATTAAACAACAGCCTCCAGAGCAACAAGTACTCTCCTGTGGGGAAATGCGTGAAGACGGTGTTTATGTGGAAGCTGGCGAAGATGATGATCTGATCGTGCGCAGGTTGAGCACGGATCCAAAGGCCTTGGGAATCATGGGCTATAATGCGCTGGAGCGGCGTTCATCCCTTATTTCCGCCATGAGTATAAATGGTGTTGAGCCCGGATTTGAAACCATCCGTGAAGGGACATATCCTTTAGCGCGCCCGTTGTTCCTGTATGTTAAAAAAGAACATCTGGATTTTTTGCCGCAAATTAATGACTACCTGAAAGAATTTATAAGCGATGCGGCCGTTGGCGAAGATGGCTACCTCATCGACAACGGCCTCATTCCATTAAAAGATGAAATGGGCCGTGCGGTGAAAGTACAAGTCTTGAGTTTGAGTGCGGGGCAATAGATTAAAGTTTTTGTTTTGTCGGGCGGACAATAATTTCATTAACGTCCACCTCTTCGGGCTGTTGCACAGCATAGAGCACGGCATCGGCAATGGCACGTGCATCGATGGCGTCCTCGTATAGTTTATCAATACCTTTAGAGATTTTTTCATTGGTGATGGATTGGGTCAGTTCAGACGTGACGGCACCGGGGGAAATAATTGTGGTACGCAAATAACCGCGTGATTCCTGACGTAGGCCTTCACTAATAGCGCGCACGGCATATTTCGTCGCGCTATAAACGCCAGCAGATGGGGTGACCACGTGGCCAGCGACCGAGGCAATGTTGATGATGTGGCCTGATTTCTGAGCGTGCATGGTCTCAATAACGGCAGCGATACCATGTAAGACACCGCGAATGTTGACATCAATCATGCGGTCCCATTCTTCAAGTTTTTTTTCTGCAAAAAATGAAAGTGGCATGATCCCGGCGTTGTTGATCAAGACATCGATCTTTGAGAATTCTTTTAATGCCATGTCAGCGAGTGCTTGAACATCTTCTGCCTTGCTCACATCGCAAACTTGATATTTTACATTTTTACCTAATTCAGCTGAGAGAGATTTTAAACGATCTTCACGGCGCGCCCCTAAAACCAAATTGGCACCCAAAGCAGCAAATCGGCGTGCCATCTCTTCGCCTAGACCGCTGCTGGCACCGGTAATGATAATCGTTTTATTTTGTAAAGCTGACATGACGTTTCCTTCTAAAATGTTTCTTTTGATATTTTTAAGAGATGCGAATGGATCGTGCAATCGTAATGATTTTTGTGAAAATGTCTGATAGACTATTTTCAACTAGAAACTTTGTTGGGCAAAAGTCATGGGAAACGAAACGCATCTCATTTATGAGATAAAAAGAGAATTAGACTGGGCTGCAGAAGAAGTCGAACGTACCGATAAAGAAGTGATGCAGTTGGAACAGAAGTTCAATACATCCATCGAAACGGCGGATGATGAAGATCGCAAACGTTTGTTCGCAGAAAAACAACATCTGATTGAGCGCATTGGTCTGCATGATGCTTTCAGCTTACAAAAACGTGCCGCGTGGCGTTTTTATATGATTTGTAAGGTCTATGAAATTGCCAGCGATAAAAAAAGCGCTAATGATATACGCGATCAACTGAGCAAGTTTATGTATCGTTCTATGGATGGTGAAGCGCAAAACGCGGATCAAAAAGACAAGCTGTTGGAACTTGCTGAAGCCTTAATGACCTATTTTAATGATGGGCATTCAGATGAAGCTGACGAGGCCATCCGTGAAGCCTGGCAAAATATAGAACAGACTCTCAGGGAATTGGGCCGTGATTAGAGTGCGGAGGCCCGTTTCACAACAGGCAAAAAAGAAGCCGGTACAAGACCGGCTTTTATAAGTTGCAGAAACTATCTCTAGCTTCTAGGCGCTCTGATTCGGGCAAGCCCGAAAAAGGTATCAGCTCAAAATATATTAAATAACATTTGATATATTAAGAACCGATCAGATCGGCGGAATAGATATGTATATTGTACGGGTATTACGGATATTTCCTAGAGAAAAATGATACGTATCATCACTTAAGGATGATTGCAGAAGTTGACTAAAATAGTATGCTTTAGCGGGTGTGTTGCTTTTTCAAGGCTGGGTATTTAGCTTTGAAGGTGCTCATGTCTTGTTGATCGCCAAAGGAAATGACAACAACTTTTTGGTTGAGGTCTTCGGCAATACCTTCAAGTTTCAGCTTCCATTCGCTGGCGCATTCTTTATCTAGAAACGCTTCAAGGGTACTTAAAGGAACAGGTGTTGAAAAGCGCAAGGCGGGGCGAGCGTTGCTCATGAATAGAACTCCTAAAATTCATGATTTCAAAAAAGCTAATCAAATGTAGCAAAAGTGAATTTGTAAATTTTTGGGATTTTGTCAAGTTACTTAATTGGTAAAGACTTTATGCATGCCCTTTATTTTTTCAACCGGGGTTTTGGCGTTATCATTGCTGTTGGCTTCATTTATGATAATAATCCAGCGTGAAGCTAAGGCATCCAGCCGGGCCGCTGTGTTATGCAAATCATGAAAGAATGCGTCGAAATTGTCTTTTTTTAATTTCTCGGTGATGGGCATCAGTTCTTTATTGAGCTGGGTATAGACTTTTGCCATTTGGTCCAGTTCTTCGGTGAAGCCGACAAAAATATCTTTTAGGCGTGATTTGGCGATAGGACCACAATTGCTGGTGCCGAGTTTGCGTAAGGCAGTTTCAAACTGGGGCTTGGCTTTTCTGATTTTAACGGCTTTGATTTTGATGCGTTCAATCAAGGTCAGGGCGATGCCTAATTTGAACATCCGGTTGATAACTTCAGAGACCGAAATATCAAGGGCTGCTGAGGCCATTTCAAATTGTTTTTGTGCAGGCGTGTCATGGCGCAGTTTGTCCAACTCTTCTTGATCTTTTATTTTATGCGTTTGTTTGAGCAGGGCATCAATGAGTAATTTGGCGACATAGCGCTGCATCGGGCCAAATAGGCGGTTGCGTTCTGCTGCCATTTCTTTGTCGTTATATTGATCAAAAAGGCGCAAGGCCGCATCTTCCAGAAAATGTCCATTTTCGCCACTTTTTTCTAACGGGCGTTGAACGAAAGCAAGGTACTGGCTGGAGGCCAAGCCCGATAGACCGGGCACCAGTTGGGGTAGGCGCGTTGGATTGATTAAACGATCTTGCTCGCTACGTTCTTTACTAGTCCATTGATTATCTGTGGCTTTCATGCGTTGAAGTGCCGCAATATCCAAGACAATTTCGCCGTTACCACGGCGCGTTAGGATCAGTTGAGAGAGTAGGTCTTTGGTTTCCGGCGAAATTTTGCTTTCCGCTTCGGCCATTTCTAGTGTTTGTCCGACCACTTTGCGAATGGAGTGAAAGATATCGTCGTGTGCTTCAGTAGCCATTGTTATGGCAATCCTTCATTACGTTTCCCGATAGAGTATTAGGTCTTTTTTGATTCATTAATCATTATCGTTTCTATGACTCGTTATATAAGAAACTGTCCATTCAAAAAAGCATAAAGAAGCAAAAAGAATTAAATGCGCCTTTATATAAGTAAAGATAAATGTATAATACTCTCAGGACTTATTCAAAGGGATTTATTATGAAATCACAGGTTGTTCGTATTGTTGTATTTTTCACGGTCTTAATACTATCTGCATCAGCCGGGGCAGCAGATGTACAAATGAAAGATCTTGTTGTTGGTACAGGCAAAGAGGCAGGCCCTGATATGCAGGTTCAGGTACATTATACGGGTTGGTTGATGAATGGAGATAAGTTTGATTCGAGCCTGGATCGTAAGCAACCCTTTGTTTTCACCCTCGGGGCCCATCAAGTGATTGAAGGATGGGACAAAGGAGTCCAAGGGATGAAGGTTGGCGGCAAACGCGAATTGGTCATTCCGCCCGAATTGGCCTACGGTCCGCGTGGGGCTGGTGGGGTGATCCCGCCTAATGCGACCTTGCGTTTTGAGGTGGACTTGCTGGATGTGATGGCTCCGCTTTTTCAGAGTATCAACAATGACGAACTCAAGGCTTTGATGAAAGAGGGCGTCAAGCTGGTTGATATTCGCACCCCAAAAGAATGGAAAGAAACCGGTATTATTGAAGGTAGTCTGTTGTTGCCTTTTAAAATGTCCAAAGAACAGGTGAATCCTAAGTTTGTGGAAGATATGCAACGAATCGCCAAGCCCGATGAAAAAGTTATTTTGATTTGTCGCAGCGGTAATCGCTCTCGCACTGCGTCAGAAGGGCTGTCCTCTCGTTTTGGTTATAGCAACATTTATAACGTCAAAAAGGGGATAAAGCATTGGATGGCCGAAAAGAATCCAACTGTGAATGTAAACATGGATGATGCCAAAACAACATGTTCTGTATGTAAATAACATGTAATAACAATAAAAAATAAGATAAATATTTATTTCATCTTTCTAATGTATCAAAAGATAGCCAGTTTCATGGTGTGTAGGCACACGTGATTGGAGCTTTCAGACATGTTAGAGAACATGAAACTAAATGACATTTTTCTTTTGGGTGGCGGCTTTCTCGGGTTGATCTTTGGCCTGTTGGGACAATCAAGCCGTGGCAGAAGGCATTGAAAGAAAACGCACAAGTCAATTGCGCGGTTGGTTGATTGCGACCTTGGTGGCGTATTGATGGGGTGTGGTGCGGTTATGGCGATTGGTTGTTCAATTGGTCAGGGTCTTTCAGGCATCAGCACATTGGCCTTTGCTTCTATTATCAGCCAGAGCGCTATTCTTGCCGGGGCACGTGTTGGCCATTGGGTGATGAACCGAAGTGGTTGTTGAAACAAAACTGGCACCGGCGGAATAAAAAAGTTCACGCTTGCGTGTTTTTCCTGATTTCTTTTTATTTCAGACTTCTGCATAGTGCTCTGCAACCAATAGATTGTGGAGCATTATGTTATGGAAGATATGACAACGACGATTGAAGAAACAACACAAATGGTTGTTGATATCGTTACAGTATATGGGTTGCAGGTCGTGGCCGCGATTGTGATCTTGATTGTAGGTTTCTGGTTTGCGGGAATTGCGCGTCGTAAGGTGCTGTCAGGCTTGCTAAAAAGCGGCAAAGCCGATGAAATGCTGGCGGGTTTTCTATCGACCATGGTGAAATATCTGGTTGTTGCCGTTACTGTTTTGGCGGTGCTCAATAAATTTGGTGTGGAAACCACATCGCTTGTGGCGGTTTTAGGTGCGGCAGGTTTGGCCATTGGTCTGGCCTTGCAAGGCACGTTAAGCAATGTTGCGGCAGGCGTGATGTTGC
>JABXIC010000048.1 GCA_013373265.1 Methylocystaceae bacterium
CCAGAACCAGAACCTCAAGAAGATAGTGCTGAGCCTGCCGTAGAGGAAGCCGTTGAAACAGATCAAAGTGAGGAAACGGAAACCCGTCCCTCAGAAGCGGGGATGGCACATTACCGTATTCAGTTTGTCCCTGATAGCCATCTTCTACGTTTTGCCAATGAACCACTATTGCTGTCGCGCGAGCTTGCAACGCTTGGACAATGTTATGTCTATGCGGATGTTTCAAAACTACCGTCACTAGATGATATCAAAGCTGACGAAGCATACCTGAGCTGGATATTTGAATTGGTCAGCGATTGTAAGTTGGCTGATATTGAGGAAGTCTTCGAATTTGTGATCGATGATTGCGACCTGAAGATTGATAAAATGGAAGCCAGTGTGAAGCCCGAAAGTGGAAATGAAGACACTGTGGCTGACAAAGCTGAGCCCAGCCCATTAAAGCTTGCTGGACCCTCGCCATTGGAAGTGGCTGGTGAAAAAACGCCAGTTGTTAAAAAAGAAACGCAGAAAAGTGAAGGCCCGTCTGTATCAAGCAGTCATAAAGTTTCTTCCATCCGTGTGGATTTGGACCGTGTTGATAAGCTGGTGAATATGGTTGGGGAGTTGGTGATTTCTCAGGCCATGTTGATGCAACAGGCTGAAAACCTACCCAATAATGTTGGGGAGACAATGTCGCAGGGCTTTGAAAATCTAAGTGCGCATACGCGACATTTACAAGAAAGCGTTATGGCTATCCGCATGCAACCGGTTAAATCGGTTTTTGCCCGCATGCCTCGCTTGGTTCGGGAACTGTCAGCAAGACTAAAGAAAAAAGTCGACCTTATTACAAGTGGGGAAATGACCGAAGTTGATAAAACGGTCATTGAACAGTTGATGGACCCCATTACACATATGATCCGTAATTCCCTTGATCATGGGGTAGAAAGTGTAGAAGAGCGTATAGCAGCAGGTAAACCTGAACGGGCAACGATACAGTTAAATGCAGAACATCGCAGTGGGCGTATTCAGATCGAAGTGATTGACGATGGATATGGCATTGACCGCAAACAGGTTTTGGAAAAAGCAATCGCGAAAGGGATTGTCGATCAAGAGGATAACCTTCGAGACGATGAAATTGACGATTTGATTTTTGTCCCCGGTTTTTCAACAGCAAAAGAAGTCAGCAATATATCAGGGCGTGGTGTGGGTATGGATGTGGTGCGCCGTAATATCGTTAATCTTGGGGGGCGGATTTCCGTCTTCTCTTCACCGGGGAAGGGAACGCGTTTTTTATTATCCCTTCCGCTGACATTAGCTGTTTTGGACGGTATGATCGTTAAGTGTGGGGATGAAAAATACATTATCCCGCTGACGTCTATTATTGAAAACATATACCCGCAACCGGAAGAGTTGAAAAAACTGGGCTCTGGCGCGACACTGATATCTGTGCGTGGTGAATATATAAGATTGGTTAATCTGCACCGTTTGTTTAACATAAAAGGTGCTATTACTGATCCGGTTGAAGGACTGGTGGTGATTGTTGAAACAGAACGTTATGGGTTGGTCGGCATACTGGTTGATGAATTATTAGGTCAACAACAGGTCGTCATAAAAAGTTTGGAAGAGAACTACGATCCTATTGCCGGTGTTTCGGCCGCAACTATTCTAGGCAATGGTAAGGTCGCCCTGATTTTAGATACAGACGGATTGGCGCAGATGGAACATGGCAACAGTCGACGCAATTTTAATGAATTGTCTAAACAGGTGCTACTAACGGGAGAGCGGACAAATGATGTCGAATGAAAAAGGGCTGACCCCTTCGTTTCAGGAAGGCACCAGCTTACAAGAGTACAACGAACAGCAAAAACAGTTCATCACATTTACGATTGGTGAAGAAGAGTATGCTGTCGACATCATGGTCGTGCGTGAAATAAAGGCTTGGAGTGAAACAACACACCTACCTAATACGCCGGAATTTATGCGCGGTGTGTTAAATTTGCGTGGTTTGATCGTTCCAATTTTTGATTTGCGTTGTCGTTTTGGTTTGGGGCTGACAGAAACGACCAAAATGCATGTTATCATCATTGTTCATGTGGAGAACCGCCTTGTGGGTATTCTCGTGGATGCGGTTTCTGATATTATCAAAGTATCCGAAGGTGAGATTCAGGACGTTCCAAAAATGGATCGCAATATCGACGATGAATATCTCAGTGGATTGGTGACTGTGTCTGAACGTATGGTCGCGCTATTGGATGTGGACCAACTCTTTAATCCGCAGGCTATTGAAACAGGAATTGCTATGGGCGAAGCCGCATCAGGGGAAGAAAAGTAATGAATGAGATGAATGTACCAAAAGGTAGTTTTTGGCAACTGTCGCGTAAAATTCAGCTGGTGATCGCCATTGTTTCAGCCGTCAGTGCAATTTTGATGACTGTGTTTGCACTCATTCAAATCAGTGCGGTTGAAGAAAAGAACATCGAAAAGAATTTCAATGCTTTGCTGCAACAGCGTGTTACGACCGTAAATGATTACTTTCAAGAGATGCGCAGCGATGTGAAAATTGTTGCCAGCTCTCCCATGGTGCAAAAAGCATTGATCGCCTTTTCTCGTTCCTGGACGATGATGGGGGGGGATAGTGCGGAAAAACTGAAACGTCTTTATGTTGAAGAAAGCCCGTTCCCGAAAGGGGAGAAATATCAACTTGATCGTTCTGAACAAGATGGGTCTGCATATGGTCAAATCCATGAAGCCTATCATCCCTGGTTTCGGGAATTTATTCTGGAAAAGGGTTATGATGACCTGATTTTGGTCAACGCAACGGGTGACGTGGTTTATTCTGTATATAAAGAAGCGGATTACGCTACAAACTTGATGCTGGGTAAATGGAAAGAAACCGCGCTTGCTAAAATCTATAATGACGCCTTTAAACTCCGCAAAGGTGAACAAGCTTTCTATGACATTAAATCTTATGAAGCATTAGATGGTGCACCCGCTGGATTTATTGCGCAACCGATTATTGTTGATGGTGAAAATAAAGGTGTCTTGATTTTGCGACTGCCGTTGCAACGTATGAGTAAGGTGATTGGTAATCGTATCGGCTTGGGTGACAGTGGGGAAGTTGTCTTGGTTGGAAAAGATCAACTCTCTCGCGTTCAATCATTACTTATTGATGAAAATACGGTTTTAAAACGCAGAATTTCTGGTCCGTTTATCCTGCAAGCGATTAACGGGGCACAAGATGTTGTGCGCGAAGATGTTGATGGTGTGGATAAAATGATCGGCTATGCACCGGTTTCTTTTTTAAACACAAAATATGCCGTTGTCTTGATGCAAGATTATGATGAACTTTATGGTCAACTCTCTGGCTTCAAGACTTATATGATCATGGGATTAATTGCCGTGGTCGTGATTGTTGTTTTCATTGGTATTATCGCGGGCAATCGTCTTGGACGTCCGGTGGTCAGATTAACAGGTCTTGTCGGGGGGCTAGTCAATGGCGCGGTGCGATCCATCGATATGCAAGGGCGCAATGATGAAGTGGGGGAAATTGCACGTTGTTTAAATGTTCTCTACGGGATGAGTGTTGAAAACAGACGTATTCGTGCGGCTTTGGATAATGCAACAACGTGCATTATGGTTGCAGACGAAAATCGTCGTGTTATCTATATGAATCCAGCTGTCACAAATATGATGCGCAATGCTGAACGCGATATTCAACAATCCATTCCGCATTTTTCTACCGATGCGATTTTGGGGCAATCTATTGATAATTATCACCAGGATCCACATGTACAGGCTGAAATTCTTGCCACATTAAACGGGATTCATAAAACCCGTATGACCATGGGCAGCCGTACATTTGATTTGACGGCGGCTTCTGTACGTGACCCCGATGGTGTGCGTATCGGCAGTGTTGTGGAATGGGTTGACCTGACTGAAACTGTCGCAAAAGAACAAGAAGAAAAACAGGTGGCAGAGGCCAACTACCGCATTCGCGTGGCGTTGGAAAATGCCAATACCAATGTGATGGTTGCCGATGCGGACCGTAATATCATATTCGCCAATACGGCCTTGCAAAATATGATGGTTAAAGCAGAAAACGAAATTGCGAAAAATATACCTGGCTTTAAGGCCAAAGACATCGTCGGTGGGTCTTTGGATCGTTTCCACAAAGTGCCTGCGCAACAAGCTGAGTTATTAACAAAACTGGATCATGAACATTCATTCCATCTGAAACTTGGCGCCTGTTCATTTGATTGTGTGCTGAACCCGATTATTGACCACAACAATAATTCTCGTTTGGGGTCTGTGATCGAATGGCATGATGTGACAGATCAACTTGCCGTACAAAAACAGGTTGATGATGTTGTGCAAGCTGTTGTGAAAGGGGATTTCTCTAAACGTATTTCTCTGGAAGGTAAAGAAGGCTTTATGGTCGAGCTGGCCAACAGGATTAATGAGCTGGAAGACACTGTCAGTGAAGTCATCAACGATATTGCTGAATCTCTATCTGCGCTTGCAAGTGGTAACCTGCAGCACCAGATTGAGAAGGATTATACGGGGACATTTGAAGTCCTGAAACAGGATACAAATAAAACCTCGCAACGCTTGAAACAAATCGTGGGCGATATCATCATTGCCTCTAATGAAATTGCTGGTGCGTCAACAGAGATTGCATCAGGGTCAATCGATTTGTCGCAACGTACAGAAACACAAGCCTCCAGCCTTGAAGAAACCGCTGCTTCTATGGAAGAAATGTCAACAACGGTGCGTCAAAACGCTGATAATGCCCAACAAGCCAATAATCTGGCCGGACGTGCACGTGATGTGGCTGAAGAAGGCGGTAAAGTCGTCAATCAGGCCATTACGGCCATGTCATCAATTGAAGATTCATCGCAAAAAGTCTCTGATATTATTGGCGTGATTGATGAAATTGCATTCCAAACCAACTTGTTAGCTTTGAATGCGGCGGTTGAAGCGGCACGTGCCGGTGATGCGGGCAAAGGTTTTGCTGTGGTGGCTTCTGAAGTTAGAATATTGGCTCAACGTTCAGGTGAAGCGGCAAAAGACATTAAGAATCTTATTCAGGATAGTAATTCTCAGGTTCGTGAAGGTGTCCAGTTGGTTGGGGAAACCGGCAGTTCACTTGAAAATATCGTAGAATCTATCAAACGGGTTGCCGATATCGTTTCTGAAATTGCCGCTGCCAGTCAGGAACAAGCATCCGGTGTGGGCGAAATTAATGCCGCCATTACACAGATGGATGAAATGACACAGCA
>JABXIC010000167.1 GCA_013373265.1 Methylocystaceae bacterium
CTCGGCCTGACATGGGAAACCCCGGTACGGCTGCAATCTGAGCATTTGCAAGACTATGAAAAAGCCCTTTTAAAACTTGAAGAATGCGGCCTGCTTTATCCCTGTTTTTGCACCCGAAAAGACATTCAGCATGAGATCAGGCAATCCGGTCATGCCCCGCATGGGCCAGATGGCTTTCATTACCCCGGCACCTGCCGCACTTTAAACAAAACTCAACAAGACGATCTCAAAGCCCAAGGTAAGGCCTTTGCCCTGCGGCTGAATATGCACGAAGCCATAAAACAAGCAGGCCCTTTGACCTGGTTTGATCGTGACAAAGGCCCACAAACCGCCACACCCGAGATTTTTGGTGATATCGTGCTTGCGCGCAAGGACACCCCGACCAGCTATCACCTTGCCGTCACCTTAGATGATCACATTCAAGGCATTACCTTAGTCACCCGGGGCGAGGACCTGTACCACGCCAGCCACATTCACCGATTGCTACAAGCCCTGCTTGACCTTCATGTGCCAGACTATCACCACCACGCTTTGCTGGTCGGTCAAGATGGCAAACGCTTCGCCAAACGTGATAAATCCTTAACCTTAAGAGAGTTGCGTGAAAAAGGCTGGCGCGTTGATGATGTTTTGAAACAAATCGAAAACCTAACGCCGCAACCCTGACACCAACTGTTCATAATCCGGTTCAGTATCCGGATTGATCACCCCATGACGGATAAGAAAATCGATAATCACCAAGTTGCAGTTGAATTTGAATTCAAAGCTGTTTCTAACAATTTCGGCGACTTCTTCCACATCCATTAAATGAAAGCCTTCGGCTTCCCCGTCCGTATTGACCGGGGTAAAGTCTGGTGGCACTTCCAGGTCATAGCAAAACATCACATCGGGTTTAAGCCCGCCATCGGTTTCCATCCTATAACTGACGCTGCCAACAGGTTTTACCTGTTTTGCCAAATCAGCGGAAATGTTGGCTTCTTCGCCACATTCCTTAACAATATTTTCCATCAAAGACAGACCAGCGGGTTGCCCGCCAGCCACCATGTTATCCAGCATCCCCGGACAGATGGCGCGGTCTTTGGCCCGCCGGGCAATCCACATCTTTAAACCATCGGTTGTTTGGACAAAGCCATTGATATGCACGCCGAAAGCACGGATGCCAAAAAAGGGCGTGGCCGCACGTTCCATTAAAAAAACGGGTGTGTCTAAAAAATTTTCAGCAACTTTATAAGGTTCATCACGCCAATGTTCGATCAAACCTCTGGCATGTAAGTCTTGAGTCACAGTCGACATCCCTTGCGTCAACTCATCCGTTGCCGTCAAAACAACACTGTCTTCTTCGACCTTCAACACATCTTGATACGGGCTCAAGAAACCACGTTTATCTTTCCGGATCCAGCCGACCTGTCTGCCATTGGCCAAACAGAAAGGCATAAACTTTGACAAATCGTGATTGTTACATGCGTGAATATGATCTATGAAACCCATCTCTTGGACATCCTTTATAAAGCCAGCCCCCACCATGCAACAACGACCCGACCATATTCAAGGCCTTATCTATGCGACACTTGGTGCCTTGGCCCTGACGCCAGACGGTTTGCTTGTCCGCTTGGCGGGCACCCATGACTGGACGACCGTTTTCTGGCGCGGGCTTTTTATCGCGTGTTGCATTGGGTTTGTACAAATTTATCAAAGCCGGCAGCGTCTTTTAAAAAGACTGATCCCGCAAAATTTTAAAGAATGGGTCTGTGCAGCACTGTCCTCTGTGGGCACCTTAATGTTTGTGCTTTCCATCAAACATACCACCGTTGCCAACACACTGGTGATCTTGTCAACCATGTCACTCTTTGCCGCCTTGTTTAGTATGGTCTTTTTAAAAGAGCGCATCGCTTTTCGCACATGGGTTGCCATGGCAGCCGCCATTTGTGGCATTATCATTGTCTTTATCGATGACCTTAATGGGGATGGGCTTGATGGTAAGATATATGGCTTGATCTGTGCTTTTGTCACAGCAGGCAATATGACCCTGATCCGGAGTGAAAGGTCCATCAATGTGCCGACCACCTTTGCCTGGGGCGGCTTCATGATTGCCATATGTGCCACCTTCATCGCCCCCACACTGATCATCACAGCACAATCAGGGCTGACTCTCTTTGGCATGGGCGCCATCAATGCGGTTGCTTTTATCCTATTGGGACTGGGGGCAAAATACATTCCCTCCCCCGAAGTCAGCTTGTTGATGTTATTAGAAACCATCTTAGGCCCGCTCTGGGTCTGGCTTGTCTTAAGTGAAACCCCGTCTTTGAATGCCTTAATCGGTGGGGCGATCGTCATCACCACTCTTGCCTTGCATTCTCTGGCCAGCCTCAAAGCCAGAAAACAGACATAAAAAAACGCCCTGCACAATGGCAAGGCGTTTTGAAACATTCGTTGCTTACACTTTAGAAGCTTGGGCCAATTTTCTTTTATCGTCTTTCATATTGCGCACGTAGGCTTGTTCGCAATGCATTTCACAATAAGGTTTGCCTTCCGTCGACTTTTCACCACAGAAATGAAAACCTGGCGCACCTGGATCGCCAATCGGCCAAGCACACATGCCCGGTCGCAATTTGTCCAGTGTCACCACTTCAGGTTCTGGCGCTTTTTTCTTTTTGGCAGGTTTGCGTTGGATGGGTGATTGACGTTTCGGCAGGCCAAGGCGGTGCACTTTACCGACAACCGCATTTTTGGTCACATCCAGGCGGCGGCCGATTTCACTGGTCGCAATGCCTTCGTTCCAGAGTTGCGTTAACAACTCGATACGTTCAGGCGTCCAATCTACACTCATTTTCGATCCTTAAGGTCCATCAATCTCGCGCATCTTCGCCACGGTTGGCGCTGCTGCAAGAACGATACATGTTTTTCTCTTTTTCAAAAGTTCGCGCACATTACAAAATCTGCATCGTTCAAGCAACATGGAAAACATAAAAAAAGACCTTATGGCGCATTTTCAGTTATTTGTGCCACCGGACCACATTTTTTATCGGCCAAATCACGCGCAGCCTCAATCATTTTTGCAGAGACTCCGGCTTCAACCAGCTTTTCACGCAAAAACACCATCTCGTTGGGATGCTTTTTTCGAAAGTGACAGGACACATCGGCCAGCACCCGAATTTTATCCAATCGGGTTTCACTTTCCTTGTAACGCGCAATCGCCTCTTGCAACACAAGGGCCGCTTCTCCGGCCTTGGATGCATTGCTGGCAATAAAACCCAACACGGCCCCAGCCGTTACCCCTTCCAAAAGACACGCACTGACGCCTACGCCCACAATCAATAAGGCGGCAATCACTTTCAATTTCATCTATTTACTCCTGACATAAAAAAACACCTCTGCACACATGCGAGGTGTTGGTTGAAAAAAGAGGATTAAAAACCAAAACGGCAGTTCCCCCTGTTTAATCAGGAAACCGCCGTTTACATTCTAAAATTTATTTAACTTTATATTTCATTCCAAACACAATTAATAATGGAATACCCTCTCTAACCTCTTCATAAGAGAGGATGAGTTAAATAATCATGGCAGGTGAAATGCAATGTTCCGATTTATAAAAAATATTGGCCCTTTTTCTATATTACTAACAACTTTTTTTGCATTTATGTCTGTGGGGAATGCTATTGACATAACAGGACCTTTGCCAAAACTAACTGCGGAAAAAACGCTTCTTAAAGGCCCCAGTAGTGCATTCTTTGAAGAATATGATGAAGGTGTGAAAGGCAAATGCGACTTACTTTTAAAGCACCTTTCCAAATCACTTCAAAGTTCCAATAGTGATGTTAAATATTCCGCTCAATTGATCTATGCGGAAATGTATGACCGCGCCGTTTGTGTCGAATACTCTGCCTCAAAATCATTTGAGTATTTTAAACAGGCCGCAGATGGTGGAGGCCCCGCCATTTATGCCTTTGTAGGATGGAAATATTTTTTTGGTCATGGCGTGAAACAATCGAATGCCAAAGCAAATGAAGCTTTCAAATTGTTACTTACACGCAATACCGTTTTTGGGAACTCTCTTACTTATGATCACTACGAAAACCTATTACGCGACCGCAAAATCCCCATTTTACTCAAAAAAGGAGTTGATTGGCTCATTCAAAAAACATCATCCGACGAAAAACTTATTCATTTTGCCCAAGAGCTCTTAGACGGAACAGCCATTTATTTTGATGGCAGTCCCTTCAAAAAAGATCAAAAAGCCGCATATAATATTTTGTTTCGACTATCAGCAAAAAACTCAACAGCATCGCTTGTTCTTGCAAATGCTATTTTACAAGGGAAAATCCCTTCATCACCTATGAGTGAAGCACATTTCTTTCTAGAAATGTCAGCGAATTGTGGCAATACGGACGCTATGTTAGAAATGGCTCAGTATCATCAGACAGGGCAATATAATTTTTTAAAAATAAATTCAATCGCTTATTCGTGGTTATACACAGCAAAATTTTTAGGATTGGATGTCGAAAACCAAATGAAAACACTTAAGGAAAAAATTGAAAATCAGGGAAATGACAGTGCCCGACAAGAATTCCCCCGTAATTATCGCCCCCAATCTTGTCGAGCAGTTAAATAATCACCAACCGTAATGTTCACAATTTGAAGCTTTAACTTTGTCCTCCAATCGTGAATATTCCTGATAAGCCTCCTTCTCCTTGGCAAGCAATGGATCAATTTTCGGACGAATTTCATTCAATCGTTCATCCAAACACTTTTTCTGCAATATCACGCCCCCCTTTTTTCCTCCCTTCCAAAAGACACGCACTGACGCCCACATCTACAACCAATAAGGTGGCAATCACTTCCAATTTCATCTGTTTACTCCTGACATAAAAAAACACCTCTGCACAAATGCGAGGTGTTGATTGAAAAAAAAAGAATTGAAAACCAACAAGCAAGGCAAAGTCAGGGATTAAAAGCAGCTTGCAAAATATTCAGCCCTAAGCGGTAACAAACTCTGTTTCCCGCACAAATTCACACCATACTCCGAAATGTAATAAACCCGCAGAATGAAGACATGAATAAACGGAACACAGGCAATAATCATACTGATTACTTTATATTTTCCACGATAGACGAAATATGAAAACACAAGCATAAAAATGGTACTAGGGAGTAACAAGAAAAACAGTTGAAACCAAAACCCGTCTTCAGATTTAACTAAAGATTCAGGCTTCATCACACCAAATTCAACAAACCCATATGCAAAGACCCACCACCAAACATGCCAGCCCCAACAAAAAATATACCAAAACCATTTATGCCATTTGGTCATATTCATTTTTTCCTTATTCTATCAAAGCCCGCATTCGCTCAATTTTTCTCATTAAATCTAACCCATGATTTGAAATGGTACTTTGATCCGCCTCAGACAAATCCTTTCCAGGTTTCAACATTGGATGATCTTTCCCCATATTGTACATATACCCCAGACGTTTGATCTGGTCCTTATTTAGCACCTTCCCGTTTAGATTAGGAAAGATAGTATCTCTCATATCCGCAATGTGTCGAGCAACAACTTCCAAATTGTAGTCTTCATTCTGCAATCGTCTAATTAACTGTTGTTCCTGTTGAAATGTTAGTTTTTCAGGGTCAAGCCCTTCCATTTTTGCAACATGCCGAAGTTGAATAGAAACATCTCCAGCAGAAACTTGGTTACTAGGTTTATATGGGATAACCTGAAGACCTAAATTCCATATTTTATCTAACGAATCAGGTTCACCACCAAGTTCTGACCAAGCAAGCCCTGCTAACATTTCAGGCGGGAGATTATATTTTCCTGCCATTTTTTTGATTGTGTCTTTTTTATCTTTCACCCATCCATCTTTATATTGTCTAAGATGTGTTTGTGTCGGGTCAACACCCATAACATTATCCTTTAGCATCTTTATGGAATCGCCTGCCTCCCATTCATGGTCATCACCTTCAGCACGTAATTTCTCGCGACGTTCATTACGCCCCTTTGCTCCTGTGCTTTTTGCCTTATATGAAGAGACCTGAGATGTTTTTTTTCCATCATCAGAAACCGTATAAGTAAAAGCTTCATCCGATGCGGTACCCGCTTTCGGCTGAAAATTCATTGCTTGTAGTTCGCTGCCGGAATCATATGCGCGTATACCATCAGCCATAATCGCTGCTATTGGTTGAACCATCTTACCTGTCTCGTCATATTCCACGGTGCCGGGAAAAGCGCGTTTAAATTCCCCTTGAATATGCTTCACAACAGCAGGATCTTTCTTTTTGGCATAATCCGGGTGCATCATCATTGAAAGGAGGCGCTGTTCCACGCTATCACCTTTTGGGACAATGACTGTTCTCGCTTCTTGTGGCTGCAGTTTGGCAACCTCGTCCCATTGCTGTTGCGTAGGCATCTTACCTTTTGGGGCAAAGGCCAACGGATCAACCAAGCCCGTTGTTGGATCAATCTTTTGCCGGGGCTTCTTTTGGGATTGAGAATTCCTTCCAAAAGCTGCCTGAGCAGACCAGGACGTTTTAGCTGGTGTTGACGACGGGTTCGCCTCATCTAGATGGATCGACGAAGTTTTTGCCTTTTCCAACAAGTCTGTTGCTGAAACCCCTTGATTTGCTAAGGTCTGTGCCAAGGCATTTTCAGTTGGCCCCTTTGGTTTCATCACTCCGTCGACTTTCAAACCGTTGCTGGCTTGAAAGTTTTTCAATCCCTCAATCATAGGAGTATCGGGGATTTCAGTGATACCAAAATCAGGGGCTTTATAATAGCCCACAGCATTTAACGCAGATTTGGTTTTGAGGACATCATCCGCTTTCATGTTATTGGATGCACCGATGGTAGAGCCGACATTGAATAAATCACCCAACCCATCGGCGATATTTGAAAACCAGTTCATTTTTCATTTCCTTCTGATTTAAGGGATATCTTTATAAAACACGTGGTGGCCGATCTCGGCACAGGGGATGTGTTGACGTGCCCAAGCCGGGAGCAGTCCTGTGCGGTGATAGTGGGTGGCCCCACAAGTCGCATCCTTCAATGTGCCAAAGACAGCACGACGGGCCACGCGCAGGCAGGTGGCAAAGATTTTGTTACTATTATCAATAAGCAGAATTTTGTCGCGGTTGGGATCGTTGGCATTCCAGCATGAAAATTGCCATGGGCGCAGACAAACCGTTTCCACATCATTGCCCCACCAATAGCCGCCGCGTTTCAAGGCTTTTTCCACACGGTTGATGATCACACTGGCAACCGCTTCAATGCCGCGTACTTTTTCGCCGCGTGCTTCGCCATAGAGGGTCCGCGCCAACGTATCGATGGCATCTTCAGGGGTCTTGCTGTAACGAGAGGGATTCATGTTAATTTACTCCACGTTGAGGATGTTGATCGAGCTTGTTTTCAATGCGCACCAGATGGCCGGTCAAACGACGTTCCACGTCTTTCATGTAAGCGATTGAGGCGTAGTTTTTGGCGACTTCCAGCTTATAAGCCGACAGGTTTTCCCGGGCATTACCAAAGGCGACATCACAATGTTCACGCAGGTCGGACAGACCGTGATTAAAATCCTGACGGTTACGCCAGATCATCCAGAACAGGCTGGCCAAGGTGGGCAACTCAAAAGCGGTGATCCACCACATCAGGTCGATGGTCCAACTTCCTTTCATGTATTTTTCTCCTTTAAAAACAAAAAAACGCCCTGCATCCAAATGCAGAGCGTTTGCGTTCTTTATAAATTTATGAGTTTAGAGTCTAAACACCTTGGTCCTGTTCACCGGGGCCTTTCAAACTTTCCCAGGCTTCCCCGGCAGAGATCACACAGGCAACACCTGTTGGCCGGGTCACCAAAATCGTCCAGCTGCCCCGTGAGGATGCAAAGATTTCAACGACCCCACCGGTCCCTGCCAATCCCATCGAAATGGGCACTTCATGATAGCGTTCTTTCAAGGTATCTATAATGTCCACGCGTTCACCACACAGGCCTTGTGCAAAAGCCGGAACGGCAAAGGACATCAAGGATGCTGCACTTAACAGCAAGATTGCTATGCGCTTCATGACATCCTCCGTTTGTTACAGTCACTGAGTGTTATATGGAAATTCAGGCTACGCTTTACAAGATACAAAAAGCAGGTGAACATCACAGGTCAAAGTCAGTATGGGCCAAATGATTTCCGGCCCCACCTCCCCACACCTTCATGTCTTTTCCATCCAGATTGTGCACAGGGGTACGCGGCAGACGAACAGGTTCTGCCTGCAAACACCCGGCAACCGCATCCAGCGCATCATCACGTGCAGACACATTGGGGACCCATTCGCGCATTTCTGTTGGGAAAGAACTCCGCCAGACCGATTGATGCACATGCAAGGCACGCGAAGCCAGAACCACATCAAAGGCAGCTAAAATACGTTCTGCTTTATTAATACGCGCATGCTTTTCAATCACCGCGCAAGAAACCGATTGTTTTTCCAACTCCCGCCGCAAAAGACCGGGTAAGAACTTCCCCACCCCATTGGTTTCTAAACAAACCGAAGGCAGATAAAAAGTGCGCACAAAATCAACGACCTGACGGCAAAGTTGTGTGGCTTCATCGGCCTCTTGTAGTTTTTTGGGGTCATGGGTCATATAGCGCAATGCATGCAGCCAATACCCCCCTTGATCATCACTGTACACAGCAGCAATGACACTGGCATCCCCTTTTTGTGGGGACCCAAAAGACGGATCCCACCAACAACTTGCCGAGATCAATTTACGCCCTTGTAACGATAAGAACGCCAATTGATTTTGTTCGCTATAGTCCAGATCCTCTTCATAAAGACGCATCATATCCGGGTCCAATCGGCTTTCTGATATATTAACGGGACGCAGCATCATCTGGCTTTCAAACTTGTTTTTCCCTGTGCGCCGACGAATGGCCTCAATATTGGCATCAGGAAAACGCGCCGGCCATTGGCTACGTCCGTTCTGATCAAGCAACGGCAGCTCAAAACGCTCAAACCCCAACAAAAAGGGTTCGTCACCCTCCTGCTTTTTTTCGCCATAAATTGTATAAAATGTATGGGGTGTGCCGACATAAAGCTGCAAGCCACCGGGGACCAAAACATAATCAATCTCTTGCAAACGCGCGCGCAAATCCAACCGTTTGGGCGGACTATCACAGGTGTTGGGGACTTCCACATCATCACAAATCACCACATCGGCGCGAGACCCCGTGATGTTTGCCCCAATCCCTTTTGCCAACATGGAAGGATCACGCAATTCGCTGGGGCGATTGACGGTAAACTGGTCAGAGGCCCATTGTTCTTTGCGCTTGGGCTTCAAGGCTTTGGTCAGGGGGTGGCGCTCGATAATACGTTTAACATTACGCACCATCTTTTTTGCCAAGGCAAAATCCGCCGCCATCACCATGATCCGGCGATCCGCATCCAAATAGAGCAACCAGGCACAAAACAATCCGACCAATGTGCTCTTGCCTGAATTGCGAAACGCCATCAACAACAATTCCCGACGTCCCGTCTTCCACGCATCATCCAGCCAGCGGGCAATTTGCAGGTGATGCTTGGGCATACTCAACCCCTGCAGCTGGTCCCACAACATGACAAACTCAGGAAAAACCACGATGTTTTTCATTTTTATTTTGTCTCCTTTATGAGATGTTGAAAAGTCTTGGCCACAGGAGAACACACCATGCAACGCTGGCTTATCGGATGGGTCACCCTTTTCTTTGCAATACCGAACGCCTAAGCACTTGATTGCGAAAACGCTATAATTCAAAGTGACAATGATGTCATTTGGCTTGATACCCAAAACGTCAGTGCGCCCTTGGACTGCAAACGCCTCAAAAAGCCCCTGTCGGGCTAGTGCCTGTATATCTCTATGACACCAGGAAAGCGGCCTTAAACGCACGCGTAAAAATAAATATCTATTCGTTTGATTTTGCAATCAACAGCCATCACCAAGATGCTTTTTATGCGGGCCAAACGTCACCCTCAGCCGGGTCGATAACAAAAACGATTGCTCTTTGCTTCGTCTCAATGATGACCTGTGCAATGCTTTCTTCATTTCTTGGGATAAGAATAAAAAAAATGCATGTATAGGACAGAAATTAACTTGTAAGGCTCTCCCAGTAAGGAATGCCAAAATACCACATATCCACTGCCAAATGCATCAAGACCGTAAATAAAACAGTTCGTGTTTTGAGGTAAAAATACATCAGGACGCCCCCCCAAATGAGGGCTGTTGTGAAACTCGCCAAACCTTGTGGAATATGGATAAAAGCAAAGATCATCGATGACAACACATATAGTTTTATCATCGACCAGCCACTTGCTTCTGCTTTTTCCCCAAAACCGCGCCGAAAGACAAATTCCTCTGATAACGCAACCAAAATCAGCCCCACCGTATAATCAAAAACGATCAGCGGCACTTGGTCCGGCAAGGGAAAACTGACCGGTATAAAAAGTAACTGATTGAAATCATCATAGGTCTGCAAGGATGAGACCCATTGATCCACGGTCAACAGTACAGCACAAACACCAATAGCCTCCAACCAAGTCCGAAACCGGGGCATGCGCCATTGATTTAAAGCAACCAAGATTTGATCCCAAAGTAGCCAAACGATTAAAATCCGAAGACCATAATCGGCCATGAATATCCACGGTGGGGACAGGTAAAACTTCCCCCAACCGATCAGAAAAAGACTGATACACAAAACCAGTTTTGACACCTCAGATACTCCCGACATTTTTCTCGAGAAAAGATAATCCTATCACCCTTTGACCTCTTCATCACCAGATATGTTCCCCCGCCAAAAACGGGGGAACATAAACACCTCTTTAGGCTTCCAGTTCTTTCAACGCGGCACGCGCACCTGCCAAAAGACCTGCGATTTCTTCATCTTCCGATAAAGTCGGTGTTGGGTTTTCTTCCTGTTCTGCCCAGCGCACCAGTTTAGTCAAAAGCTCCACATGGGACAAAGCTGCCTTGCAGGCCGCGTGATGGGCGGCAAAGCCTTTTGCATCTTCGGGCACTTCGGCATCAGAAAAGGCTTCGTAACTTACCGTTGCACTTTGAATAAGCGACGGCAAAAGATTACATAACAGGGTACGCACTTCTTCAATGCTCCCTGCTTTCTTTCGCCGCCTTCGTCTTTTAGGAGCTTGAGTCGTCTCGGTCATTCCCTCTCCTCTCCATAAAAAAGTCGTTTGCCTCCAAGAGGAAAACGACTGATCCATTCACAGATATAAGCTCAGTTTGTTAAGCAATCACCAAACCTGCGGGTTGCACCAGTTTCAAATCATCCGGGGAAAGGGCAGAGTCAATCGTGGGATCATCCGTGGCATCACGCAAGGCCTGTTTTTGCAAAGCAATTGTTTGTTGTGAGGTCACATTCCCGCTTTCAAGCGCTTTCATAAAATCAGCATCGAGTTGATTGAATACCGGCACCCGCGCGGCACGAATTTTTTCGCGCCAAATATCGCGCGCCTTGACCATATCAACGGCAATAACATCACCCTCTAACGCCCAAGCATCCCGAAAAGTGCGGTCGTTTGTGTTTTGGACGGCGTCAGCATCCACGATATCAGCGCCGACTTTTAAATAAGTTTTTATAGCCATTACGCGGCTCCTTTCTCAAGTTCTAGATTTTGGTCAATTTTCCAAGCGTTGCGCCATGCACGGTTTGCCGGTAATTGGTCTTTGCGACAAATCACCATTTTTATTGAATTACCCCGCTTGGCGTTCCAAACGTGCATAGGCACGTCTTTTTGAATAAGATATTCAATGGCTTGTTCTTCACTCATCGGGCCGATGGGCGGGGTATCATGCAGGATATGACCGTTTAGAATGCGGCCATCGTGGTCATATTCAAAATTATGATAAACCTCGACCGGGGGTAAAATGCCACCATGTAAAGCACATGCCATAAAGTTAGGGTCGGGCACCAAGACGCAAGCGGGTTTATCCAGATCGGCTTCAAAAACGACCCTATAGTCCGATTGAATAGGCTTCAAGTGACCCTTAGCAACGGCAAGGCGTTCATAAAGCTTAAGTCTTGGAAAATCAGCGAACCGTATAAAACCGTATCGCTTGCGGAGGGGCAAAGGGAGTTTCCACGCAATACGTTGCCACAAAGGGAGGTCTTTTAATTCCGTCATGCCAAGTCTCCATGAATAGTAAACCCTGAAAAGAAACCATCTCTTACATAGCCATTTGCGTAACAGTTTGAACATTCAAAGCTTGTGGTGGTTTTATCAAACACCGATGCCATATCACTATATTGAGGCCCATAACCACCCAATGATGCGCCGGAAATATGGGTTGTGCAGTTTGCCGAGTATTTACCATTTACCATTACGTTTGTGAGGCTACAGGAAATATGTCCCGTTCCTATATCCATAATGGAGGATACGTTTAATGTGTCACCTATCGAACCGTCTGAAGGGTATTCAGGGGGGTTCATGTCAGCTTGATACCATTGCATAAAGGACCCCCAAGCTTTCGCTTGTCCGGCGTCAACATCACGACCATTTACATTTGTGACTGTAATATTACTCATGCTAAATCTCCCAATACGTTACAGAAGCATGGGTTTGTATCTATATATGAACCTGCATCATTAATATTAGCTACGTGGAGTAACGCCGTTTGGCCTGATACATCACCCTGAGCCGCCCCCACTGTGTAAAGCTCACCGGGGGCCGTGCTATTCATACCAGCAGAACCGATTGGGGCGTTTTGAGCGCTTGAAAAAGCATTGGTATAATTGATAGTAAATTTACCGACACCGCCGTCAACAACGCTAGAGACGTTAAAAGAGCCGTCAATCGTGCCTCCGCTAAGAGGAAGAAATTTTGCCCAAACCTTAGCCGACCCGTTAACAATATAACTAATATCAACGCCTTGGGAACCATCACCAAGTTCAATGCGATTTGTTCTTAAAGTACTCATGCCAAATCTCCATGAACAACAGAACTGACGCTATAAGCACCGCCATAATTACCATTGTAATCTTTATTCCACACAGACACCGCAGCGGCTGTTCTTGTAAATGCTGACTCGTTGGCTTCATGACCAATAGATACACCATGAATAGACGTTACTTGGTTAGAATATGCGTTATTAAGCATTAACGATGTGAAGTTAATCTGAGCCTTTCCCGTACCTTTATCGACACCAGAAGACACATTAAACGAGCCAGCTACACTGAAACCACTACTCGTATTTAGATTTGACCAAGCTTTCGCAGCGCTTTGCCCCGTCAAATCAACAGGGGAACCATCAAACTTTTCAATAACGTCTGTCTTTAATGTTGCAACCATTTAAACCACCGTATAGTTACCGCTGATCGTCAAGGTGAACGTGTCAGCGATTGTGATAGGACCAGCCGACATACCATTGGTTCCTGAAGGGATTGTGATATCTTCAGAAATCGTATCAGCGTTTGTGCGAATGATTGAGTTTGTGCCAAGAGACGGACCGCCAAGGGTTACGGCCGGATCGATCTTGGCTTGTGTAATGGCCCCATCAGTCACATCATCGGTTTCAATCAGGTCTGCGACTTCACGATACAGCGCAGGATCAAAGGTCTGCGCTTCATCACGCGCTGACTCTGCAGCCGTTTGGGCATCTGCAGCCAGAATTGCAGCTTGCGTTGCAGTTTCCGCATTGGCTTGTGCCTGAAATATCTCAACGGCACTTGGACCTACAATCGGCAAGCCGTCACTGTCAAAAGCCAACGTCCCATTGGCACGATCCGTTTTTGCCGGCAAGATCAAGCTGGCATCACCATCCGTAGGATGTAACAACAAAGCGCGTTCAAGATCATCAGCATTTTGCTGATTTATAGCAACCAAATAGTCAAGTTCCTGATTAATAACATGGGCATGAAAAGCACCACCTTCAGCAAAGTCACTCAATCGCTCAATCACCAAACGGCGGCGTAAAGTCACAACAACATCAGCCATGGGGGCCATATCAAAAGTGACGCTACCACCCTCACTTTGTCCTGCACCACTGATGATGTAGCCACTGGTGAGCCGTAACTCATCTAAATAAACTTCGAGATCATTTTCCTTAAAGATTGGAAAAGGATATATAAATTCGGTCTGTGTACCATCCCCCAACGCCTGTATGCGCGGACGCACGTCACCGATGACGATGCTTTCTACCATCATCTTAACTCCTTTAATGATTGTGATTAAGTCGGTTAGGCGTTGGCCGTTAGTTCTTCAACAACGGACATCACGCTAAAAGGTAAAGGGGTGTCTTGTTCAATGCGCCAAAGACTTTGCGTTCCATTCGCGTGCCACCCCAATGCACGCACGGTGATATCACCGGTAAAATGTGCTGGTGCGCTATCTAAAACCCCAAGTGTTCCAATCTTCTTAAAAGGAACATCCCGAGCACCACGCCCCACATCCAATTTTAAAGCTTGTGTATCTTTCAGACGAAAGGTCAGAGAGACCAATCGCATGCGCCCCCCTTGCGCCCCATATGCCGTGGCTTGGGGGGAGGGTGGCAAAGGTTCAAGCTTGTGGCTGAAGGACAAGCCAGCTTCTAAGGTATAGACATCACGATCCAACGTTACTTGCCCTGAAACAACCGTTTGATCTGAATAAACCGCTCCATCTGCAACGACTTTTACCACAGCATCATTTAAATGCGTTAAGCCATTCCAGATCATAGCCCCCTCGTCGTCACTCCCTAAAAGAGCACCATCGGTTGCCAGTTTATCATCAAAAACCTCGATAAAGGTTTGACCAAAACGTTCAACCAAAACGTAAGCCTCCTGGCCGACAACAGCAATATTCTTAAAGCTCCCTTGAGTTTCCAACACCGACCAGGCCGATATTTTTTCTGCACGATAAACACTTAACGCCCCCATGGTCCCGTCACCCATCACCATATAGAACAAACGACGGTAACTGTCATAATCCTGATCAACAGGATCATTCATGATATGTTTACACAGCATGGCAAGGTCATTGGACTGATAGGCTTGTTCTACATCAGCAAATAAAAATTCCCGCAAATCCTGACCATCGCGCGACACAAACAATGTTGCCCCATCCACATTGCGTGGCGGGACATAACGATGCACAGCGGTGCCCACACGGGTTTGGCGTTTCAATTGGATGGTTTCCGGTGTTAACGGTTCACCTGACACCATCCATTCCGCCCCTGACGTGAAAATTTGCAGATGACGGGATGAAAAAAGCGACCGTATGGCATTAACCTGATCGGACAGAATGGCAAATTCAATAGCTTCATCATCCAAACCCTCCCCCAAATCAAAATTAAACAGATCTGATGACTTGGACATCCACAAGCGATTGGGTAAATCCCGTGTCCCGCCAATAACCAAACGATCTTGATGAAACACCACCGCTACGGGCCAGCCGTGAACAGCAGAAAAAGACTGTTCTTCCCAATCTTTCGTCGCACTTGTATCCACCAAACCACTCACTTCCTTAACTTCTGCTGTTGCCGTGGTGGGAGAAGTCACTGCCGTGATTACAACTTCTTTCTTTGCCAATCGAATTCGGGTATTTACATGATCGTCAACAAACACATCCCCACTGGCGGTCAAAGTGACCGTTCCGCTTGTCCCGCTTGCCTGTAAGGTCAGGTCATCAGCAGCAAACTTGTAATATGGCTGATAAACTTTTCCTGTTTCGTCATCCTCATAGAAAGTCCACTCACTGAGCGTCCAATCCGTATGGGTTGTACGTGTAATTTTACGCGGTGAAACATCTGGATGAACCACCAGTAATGTATCGGCGCTTTGTGTCCATGTCAGCAAAGACAATTGATCTTCAGCCCAAGGCGTATCAATGGAGACTTGTTTGTTGCCGTCACGATAGACGGTCATCTTTAAGTCACTGAAAACCAACAGATAGGCTTGCTCAATATTAAATTCAAAGGCAACCAAGCGGGCAGGCCCTAAAGCTGTGTCAATATAGCGCAAGCCCGGACGACGGCGTACCCCACCTGTGGGATAGATGATCACATTGCGCATGGAAGTCATCCCATTTTCATAGGCTTTCAAGTCACCACGGCCAATTAAAAAAGGCGATACCTCACCGCCTGAAAAACTGTTTTTTGCAATACGTGTACGTGCCATCAATGCCTCACTTCCAGCAAACCATCCAAAGAAATGGCCTGCGGTGTTTGCTGTTGCGCATCAATCGTGCGTGCCTTTTGCAAATCTTTCTCACCTTGACGTAAAATTGCTTCACCACGCGATGCACTTTCCGTCAAAGGTAAACAAAATTCAGCCGCCAGATGGGTGATCACACATTGAGAAAAATAAGGGGGAAATTCGGTTGGTTCTGGTCGAAAAATATAAGTCAACACTATACCTTCCATATCCGTATGAAGGCGCTTTTCCTGAATGCGATAACTGACGCCACGACTATTGCCCCCAGTCCCCACGGACAAAGCACGCAAGAAATCACCGGGTAACTGATAGGCATAAGAAAAATCGGCTAAGGGTTGTACTGCCAATTTCGGCAAACGCATTTGTGCAGTTGCAAAACTCCAAGGATAAGAAGATAACAACGCATCAACGACACCGGGATATAAGTTTTCCGCAACTTCGGCTTCTGCCGAGCCATCATCAAAGGATGATAAGGTATTCGCCCCAATTTTCAATAAGGCACGTGAACACAATCCTATTTTGGTTAAGGACATAAATTTCCTCCTTTTTTGACAAAAGTGAAACATATTTCACATATTTATAATGTAATAATATTTGAATTCGATAAGAAATGAGATAATTTCCATAACACACTGTAAGTTATTATTTTTATTGTGTAATATTTAGAAATTAAACTCTTCTTGCTCATTGTGCCCCGGTATGATTCCCTATAAGAAAAGACACATGTTTTGACCGAGATATAAATGCATCAGTAGAATATATGGAGCCAATATGTTGGTACAAAGCGGCGACGACAAAAGAAACAAACAACGTACCCAAATTAACCAGTTCATTGGTAGTCTCAAAGACAAGACAAATGAACTGGACGGCTGGGCACAAAACGCTGAAAAAACCATGTCCGGTGAAGGGTTTAAAACCTATCTGGAGTTTCGAAATCTCGTCGTTGAATGTGAAAGCTTTAATGAAATTATCCAGCGCCGCGTCAAAGATGCAGAAAAATCCGGCGACAAAACAGATTTACAAGAACAATTAGACGAACTCAGCGCACGCCAAATTACTTTGGCTATAAATGCCTCTTTAAAATTTTTGCGCTATATCTCTGAAAAAAACCTCCCTCTGGGCTCACGCGATATCTTCATTCGCGAACTAAACGATCTGCACCGGATGAAAAAGAACTTCGATAATGACCGCCTAAAAGGAAAGGTCGATGCTGCCGCTTTAGAAGACCAACGCAAGGTCGAAGAAATCCTCAATGTCGTCATCGAAAAGGCCCCACAGCTTTTCAGCTTTGAAAACATGGACGACGACGACACTGAAGACGACGATTATTAATCGGTATTCGTGCCACCCATTGCCGTAATATCAGCAAGGTCTACCGTTGCCCCCGTGCTGGATGAAACAAGGAAGATACCAGCCCCCGGTGTGCCATCGGTATCCACATTTGCCATAATCATATCGCCTGTGCGCAACATATCGGCGGCCGTGTTAAAGTAACCGGATGTATCTACATCCGTTGCCAAATCAGTCGTTGCGTAGTGCCACAAGGTAAAACCGTTGGAATAAGCCAGAACACTCAGATTTTTAGACTCAAAAGCCATCATTCATTTCCTTTATAAAAAAAATGCCCCGACTGAACCATTCAGCCGGGGCCAAGTTTAAGGGAGAGGGTAAAAGAAACTTACGCCGCTTCCAGACAGCGCAACGACACAACCCCTGTCGGATCGATCAGGATGGAACCTTGGCTCATCATGTTGTTGACGAAATGCGCTGCGCGGTCACCATGCCATGACACATCAGACTTAATGTCATGGCCAATGGCGTGACCGATGGCCGTTTTGTGATACCAATAGCAATAACGCACATCCCCTGTTTTGGTCAGGCCGGAATGAGGCATCCAAAGGGTCCCCAGCCATTTCTTGGCTTGAGAACCCTTCCACGGCAGGTTTTCTTCACCGACATAATCTGCCTTTGTGAATTCATCGATCTGCAACAGATCAGACCATTGTTTCCAACCAACAATGGCGTAGCGTTCACCATCATCAGGCACATCGGATTCACCCATCATTTCAAAAGCTTCCAGCACTTTGGCTTTGGTCAAACCATCGGTGCCATCTCCGGCAAAATTGGTAGATTTATCCAACTCATTAATGACCAGCTCATCGGTCTTGCGGCCCAATGCATAAGCACCGGCTTTAGAGACAACCTGCATTTCATTGATGTTGGTCTTGATCTCGTCAAGCTTATCAATCCAGTCACCTGCATAGTAATCATAAAGCTTACATTCCACCGGTTCGTGATCGATGTTCATGATCGGCACTTTACCATGGCGCCCCTTGGTGCTGGCGGTACCTTTACCGATTTTCTGGAATGTGGTGGTCGCGCCTTCCACGTTATTTTTGGTGCGCACGGTATTGCGCAGTTTTGAGCCCATTTGTTGATATTGCAAATGGACCTCGGCCACGTAATGGCCAATAAACGACTGTTCAATTGATGTAGACATTACATCACTCCTAAATTGCTTCTTGTTTTGAGATGAAACGTCGCTGTTGTCTGTGGTTATGGGAGAAAGCCCCCGCCAAAGACAGGCGAACAAACGCCATGGGCCGTGCGACCTATTGAAAGGGAACGGTTATCCAAAGCTTAAAACTGGGAAGGAAAGATCAACACGGGAGAGATCGGGACACGCTGGTCACACTTCTCCTGTTGACTGAGAGGAATGTAGAACATATGACGATAAATGTCAATGATTATTTTCCTATTTTTGGAAAAATTTTTAGAAACTGAAGCCGAGATTATCCGCAAAGCGTTGCGTGAGCTCATCTTCATCCGTTTTTTTAGCAATCTGATGGAAGGCATTGTGCGTTTTCGGACCGACGATGCCATCATCTTTTAATCCAGCACCCAAATCGTTCAAAGTATCTTGCAGGGCCAGACCTTCGGATTGAAAACCATCTTTGGGTGATTTTTGATTCCCCAGAAGCGGTTTAAAGGCCGCGCCCAATTCACCTGCCAGATTTTCAACACCACTTGTCTTGGCCTTTTTCGCTGTTTCTTTAAACTGCCCAAGGGCCACCGCTTCGCTGACTTTGCTTGTCCCATGATCGACCAAAGCCTTTTTCAAACCAAAAGACGTCTTCGGCCCATTGACACCATCTTCTTTCAAGGCCGTCGTTTTAGGAACATTAGGCAAAGGGGACTGATTTTGTTTGTTGGACAACATATTTAATCCCGCCTGAAGACCTTTAATCACCTGTTCTTCAGACGGCATCACGGCGAGATGTCGATCCGATTGGATGGCTTGCCGGTTTTGTCCAGTTTGACCCGGTTCAACAGGCACACCATTAACACTGCCCAAAGGCCCGGTGGCTTTCTCTTCATTATAAACCGGAGGATTAAGGGCATGACCTATACCACCCGTCATGCCCGGCAGATTGCCAATGATGCGTTCCAATGCTTCACCAGGGTCTTTGCCGTCTTTGGTCTTAATCGGCACAGGTTCTTGCGGGATGGAACGCACAGGCGCGGGCTGTACCATCTTGCCTGTTTCATCATATTTGACCGGGTCATTGCCATAGTAGTGATCAAACCATTGACGTTCACGCTGCAACATCCCCGCCTTATCCTGAGGCAAAGCCTTCTCCCGCGCCTTCATCGCCTCTTGCAACTCAGCTTTGGTCCAGTCACTAGGAGATTTGAGGTTCATGAGATAGTCATCGGAGTTCTTGATTTGATCCCGCAACCGTTTACGCAACTGAATGACTTCCGGCGTTTGAACTGCTGGTAAGAAACTATGCTCCGACAATTGATCTTGTGACCGTTTCATACTCATATCTCCTTGAAATGAGTTTTCATCTTCAATTGATTGGGACGCCACATGATTTAAACCCAAAGGCAAATCAGGCAAATCATTTGGATTGACGAATTTTGTTATCTTAGGCTCTCTTAAATCTAATGATCGACCAATCGCCCTCTGCTTTGCATAACGTTTTGCTTGCGCCGGTGTATCTCCACCCTTAACCGCCTCACTCACATCCCTCACAACACGATTATAATCCATATATTCCTCAGGCAAGCCTTCTTGACGGAGTTCGTCAAGCACGGCCTCTCCTACCGCTTCTGCTGCGTTCGGTGCGATTACGGGCCCAAAAAGCGGTATTGAACCACCATTTACACCAAAGGGATCATCACCATATATTAAATCCAGAATCTCCTTTTTTATTTTTCCTCCTATAATTTTTTTCCTCCATTGTTTTTTATTAGCTTGCTTGTGCGTTTCTTTATCGGCCATTTTTATCTCCTTCCAAAAAAATGCCAAAACCATCCATAATACGGTTAAATTGTCGTATCTAACAAAATGGACAAATGAAATGCGTATGTTTTTAAGCTTACTCGTGGTGTTGATAATTCATTCAACGTCATCTTTTGCCGCAGAAGCAAAGTCAGACGATCTACCCGATAGCCAAAATGACAAAAAACTCATTGAGCTGTATAAAAAAAGGGCTCTAACAGGTGACTCTTTCTCTCAATACAGGTTGGGCTATTTTTATGAACATGGTCGCGGCGTCGAAAAAGATATTCACAAAGCTTTAGAATGGTACGAAAAGGCGGCTGCAAAAAATGACTCTCAAGCGATTTTCAACCTGGCTGTCATGTATTTTTACGGCAATGGCATCCCTCAAGATGTGGAAAAAGGCATGTCGCTCTTCGAAAAAGCCTTTCAACTCCATTCTTGGAGTGCAGCAGAAGCATTGGGCCGCATTTATCTTTACGGTGACAACGTACCCAAAGACCTCCCCAAAAGTGTGAAATATTTAAAGATTGCTGCAAAAATAGGGAGACCGAACAGCCTCTATCTGCTTAGCCTCATGAACCTCAGAGGCATAGGAATGAAACAAAATGAAGAAGAAGGCATTCTTCTCCTGATCGAAGCAGCCAGAAATGGAAGTGTCGAAGCAAGAAACGATATTGAAAAATTTGAAAAAAGGCTCGGCCAAACGTTACAGTCCCGGCTCAAGGAAAAATACAACTATACTGATCCCCCTTATGTCTGGAAAACAGATTAATGCCTCCCAAAGAAAAGAGAGGCGATGGATTCAAAGCTTCCTTGAAATTCCAATTTACAATATGAATGCGGCATGCGTTTTTTAATCATTTGCCTAAAAATCGCACTAAACCATCCATAGCTTGTTAAAGTGCCAACGGTTTAAATGGATAAATAAAATGCGTTTTTTTCTTATTCTCCTCTCTTTCTCGATACTATCGTTTGCTGCTCTTGCTGATATGACACAAGCTCATACAGCCTATGATGAAGGTGATTTCAACTCGGCTTTAAAACTCTTTTTAAAAGAAGCAAAACAAGGAAATTCTGAAGCACAATTTTCAGTGGGCGTCATGTATCGCAATGGCCAAGGCATCGCCAAAAACTATGATGAGTCCCTTAAATGGCTTAGAATCAGTGCCGCACAAAAATATCGCCCGGCAATATATGCAATTGGACTTGCGTATATTCATGGCCTTGGCGTGAAAAAAGACCCCCATGAAGCCATGAAATATTTCCAAAAAGGACACGACCTGCAACATGCGCGATCTTCAGAAGTGCTTGCAATGATTTACCTTAATGGCAAATACAATGTTAAAAAAGATGTCGCGAAAGCAAAAACATACCTGCACCAAGGACTCGAATTTGGAAATCCGGCCAGTTTACTCATGCTGGGGATGATGTATCTCGACGGGGAAATCTATGAAACGGATGAATATAAAGGCACCCTCTTAATCGCGAAAGCCTCCACTTTAGGCCTTAAAGCAGCGCAAAAAGCAATTAAAGAGATTGAAAAAGAAATAGGTATGCCCCTCAAAGACTATCTCAAAAACACCTATAATTTCACACTCCCATTCAAAGAAATTACAGTTTGCCCCACAAGCGCAATAAATAAACGCAAATGTACCATATATTGGAATGATCCCCTTTAATTCATGAAAGCAGGATACTCTCCTCCATGTTCAGTACGTTACAAAAGCTGTAAACTCATAAATAAACAGGTGCGTCACCTTCCTGCCATTGCGCATACTTAATCATCACTGATTTAAAGGTCTCACTTTCCAGTAACATCATAAGCCAGTTTATAAGTAGCGGATAAGGCGTTTGTTGAAACCAGTCCATATCCACAAAGGCAAACTGACGGATGAAGGGGAAAATGGCGTAATCTGCCAATGTCGGGCGATCTGCACATAGGTAGGTGTGCGTCGACAAGCACGCATCGAGGCGCTTCAAGAAGATTTCGCCCTTTACGCGTTGCTCCAAAGGATCAACATTTTCATAACGCGCGGCATATTTATATCCATCAAGATGATCCTTAAACACCTGATCATTATAGGCAATCAGATCATCCGTTTCATCGGACGTGGCCGTCAACCAGTCCTGAGGGTCATTTTGTACCAAGGCCCAGTGCATAATGTCCAGACTTTCGTCCAGTACCTGACCATCTGGAAGCTGCAAAACTGGCACGGTGGCCTTGGGGGACAGGGCCACCATCTGTTGGGGTTTATCACGCAAAACAACTTCACGCACTTCCACACAGCACCCGCTGGCGAAAAGGGCCATTCGGGCGCGCATGGCATAGGGACAGCGACGAAAACTATAGAGGACGGGATCGGTCATCTCCCTACCCTATGCCATCTACCGTGCGTTCATCAAGCCAAACAAGTTCACTTAAATTTAAAGACAACCCGTTGAGCAAATAACACATGGCTTGCCATGACATCGCTTTAGACAGTGCCTCACGATAATTTTCCGGCAAGGCATACACCCCGTTGAAAATCACTTCCAATTCGCGTGCAGTCATACTTCTCTCCTTTCTAAGAAAAAGGGTGCCCTTGGCATCAACCAGGGCACCTCATCAGATCAATTTGGGTACAAACGACGAAATCCTGCCCGGACCTTTTCAACCGTAGCCGGATCTTGATCCCGCCAATATTTCGGATCACGCATCAATTTTCGAATATCACTTTCGCTTTGAAGACCCGCTGTCTCGCTGAAACGATCCATGCCCGGCTCACCTTCACCTTTGCACATCATGTCATAGAGTGTCATCACCCCTTCATAGCTGCTGCCCATGGCTTCCAAAGCTTGGGGGCCAAATTTGCGACTGCCCCACGCCTGTAACTGACGGGCAGTTTCTTGCCAGCGTTCTTCCCCGCCAAATTTTTCGCACAAACGATCAATTTGATTGTGGCTGTGCAATTGAGCAAAGATTTCTGCGACCAACGGTTCCAGCGCTTCATAGGCCAGATCATAGACCAGTTGTGCCTGCTCATGACTAAAACCGGCATCATGTAAACGTTGGTTCACGACCGGGTCATTACTGAACAAATCACTTTTGCATTCAATGCAATATTCAGAATGATGATTGGGGATATTCTTGTGCATCCCTGCGCCCATTTTGCTTTCCATCTCACGATAGGATTGCGCCAGAGCTTCAAGGCGAGGCTCACGTCGTTCATCATCCCAAAACTTTTTAGGAAGATAGGCAGGGCATTGAGAAGAGGTTTGATCTTGTATCATATCAGTCATAAATCACCTTTATAAAGTTTAAATGTTTATTTGCCTTCACGACCTTGGCGGACCAAGCCCATGATGTAGGAAACCAGATAACGCTGGCCTTCAAGGTGGCGCAAAATGCCGTTATGGGCATTGGCACCTAAAGGGCGGGCCAGTGTCATTTCTGCCAGATGGGATAAAGCGGCCTCCCCATCTTCTCCACTGAAGCAACGGGCAAAGCGGGCGGGAATATCTTCTTGAATTTGCGGGTCTTCCGTGTGATCCATCGCTTTTTCAAACCAAGACCAGCCGGGATCATTGTTGCGTTGCATTTGACAACTCCTTCATCATGTCTTGCATTTGTTGCGGGTTTTCCATCAAACCTTGAGCCGCCTTGGTGATTTGCCCCATATCCATCCCGGCTGGTAAATCGGCTGTTTTTGCCTCCGTACTGGCTTGCATTTCCGCTTCACTTTTCAAGATTTCACCGGGCACGCCATATGCTTTCGCCAGAAAACGTGCTGTCTTTAAAGGATCAATTAAATCCATAGCCTGCGGACCGAGGCTACCAAGGGATTGAATCCACGCCAAAATATCCTGTGCTTCTTTGCGGGTCTGTTGGCGCGCCAAAGGGGATTTATATTGCAAATCAATATAGCGCCCATCAACATGCAGGTTGTCCAACTCTCCACGTCGGTTTAATACCGCAATCGCGCGCACCACCAACGGGGTCAGAAGTTCAGCCTGCAACCGTCCATAAGTCGCCCCGAGAATACGGGCCATTTCGGCGGAACGTTCCAGCACTTCCGTTGCCGTCATTTGCTTGTTTTCGGTTGCCCCAAGCTTATCAGCCAACAACGAATGACGGATGCGTTTGCGTAACTCCTCCAACACGACCTGAGATAAATCAAAACTCCCCGGTGATTGTAGAGGTGTTAGCCCGGCCGAGCCCACAGCTTTAGGAATAATGGTGCCCGGCACCAGCTTGATGGTGGCTGGGTTTAACACCCCATCATCATCGGCCTGCCAGATACCCGTCACGGCGATTGACGCATTTTTCAAGGCGAGCTCCACCACCTTGTTCGCCGTTTTAATGTCCGGCAAAGCCTTCATGACAGGGGAACGACCATAACTTTCCCCCGGTGCCTTCAACCAACGAAAGCCGATAAAAGGCGAATGGGCAAATGATCCGCGACGCAATAATGTCGGTTCAGCCAAAGTGCTATAGCCATGTTCCAGCACCGCCATATATTCAAATCGGGTCTGGTTCTCTATCACCGCTTCAATCACGGTGAGTTTTTCGTCCTTATCCCGATCCGTTCGATTTTCCATATCAGCGGGTAACTTGCTTTCAGGAAAACGCGCCCGCAAATGTTCGAAAGACATTTCACTACGTCGAAAAGTGTCTGTGAGCATGCCGCTGACACCTTCTTCCATCATCACTTGGGATAAGGGGACAGCCGTAAAACGAAAAGCGGAGGGCTGTCCCGGTGCGGCTTCTTCAAACAACAAACACGCACTGCCCACAGTCACCAAGTCCAAATAACATTGATGCATTTCAATAGAAAAATTGGATCGCTCAAAATGGGTTTGTAATGTTTGCGCGGCTTTATCCAATTCTTTGTTTAAATCCTGAAGGGCATCTTCCTGCACTTCTGGTCCAGCCGTCAGACCAAACCAACGTGCCCAAGGCGGGGTTAAATGGGCAAGCATACTTGCAGCCAATTGGTCCACCGCATCGGGAGCCGTACCATCAAACAATTTATCAGCCCGTTTTTCACCCGGTGTTATCCCACTAAAAAACCCGCTGCGATGCGGCAAGGCAAAATCATAGCATTCCTGCCAATGGCTTTCCCAAACACCGCGACGTTCTTTGGCTTTTTGAAAGCGCTCCAGAACATCTTTGGGTGTAAGTTCTGTCATATCAATCTCCTAACAATTGCTTGCCTTGCGTAGGCGATGTGTTACCGGGTTCCAACCCTCGCCACGACGTTTGGATCGTGCCTTGGCGCCCACGACGGCGACGTTCCATATTTTTTAAACGCTCTTCACGTTCTGCTTCAGCCGGGTCTGCGGGTTCTACCGGGGGCTCCACTGTCGGCGTGGGTGCGGATGGGGCAGAAAATAATCCTCCCATGGGTCTCTCCTATTCTTTAGGCAAAAGAAAAGGGGCCGCATTCATGACGGCCCCGAACAAAAAAAAGAGCCCTTCGAATTTCTTCAAAGGGCTCCGGTCACACTTCTCCTGTTGACTGAAGATAGATTTAGCGCAAAGGTACACAAAAGTCAAGGCTTTTTTTCTTAAGTTTTCTCTTTTTGTTCCCTTTTAATGTTTTATACAACTGCCATGGCGTTAAGACACGACAATCATTTAATCCGATTAAACGCTTCACAACTTCAACACACGTCATAGGGGCCCATGCAAAAGGACGTGTCGACTTACTTTCAACCTCCATCTCTTCCACGCGCATCCCCATTTCACGATACCATTTTATCAAGGCCGTTAACTCATACCCTTCAAGAATTTTAATGGTAAACGAATGGCTCAATGGATCAATCCACAGACATCCACGATCGGTTTCCAAAATGATAAAACAATGGCGAAACCCCGCTTTCAAAAACTTAAGCCACCACACACCCGAATTATCGCTAAAAATAACCAGAGCCTTATTCATTGCACAATTCCTTTCTTTTTCAGTGCATCTCCCAATTGGGTCAAAGCGTCTTTCCAGACAGGGACGTCTGCACGTTCTTCATGGGTATATTCATCCGGCGGCATCAGCCTTTCGCCATAGGACCCCAAAACTTTTAAATGCTCATTTTCAATATTGCGACGCCGATAAAGCTTCATCACCTCCCGATAGACGTCATCCGGGGAACAAGGACGCGGTGTTTCAACCATCCCTGCAATAAAGCGTGCACCATCCAATCGCATAACTTGGCAGCGCGAAAACCAAAACCATGCTTCTTCCCCATCCGCAAAAGGGACCGTTTCTACTTCTAACATAGGGGGCAATACTATTTTTCTCGTTTTAGACATATTTAAACACTCACTGGCGCATTAAAAAACAGAACACAACGTGAACATTAAATCACAGAAAATTAATCCTATGTCAATCAAATTTTTTCAATAAATTCCTATAGCAATGTGATGATATTTCTATAATAATGGTTTCATGTTGACACATTCAGACATATGGCGTGCCATTGACCGCCTCGCGCAGGAATATGGTTTATCCGCATCAGGACTTGCCCGTAAGGCCGGGCTTGACCCGACCACTTTCAATAAAAGCAAACGCCTGACCCGTGATGGGAAAGCGCGCTGGCCCAGTACGGAAAGCGTTGCCAAGATTTTGGATGCAACCAATGCCGAATTAAGCGAATTTATGGGCTACATTCAAGGTGATGGGGGCCGTGGGGTTATTCGTAACGTTCCCTTGATCGGGCTGGCACAAGCAGGTTCGCAAGGGTTTTTCGATGATGCAGGCTACCCCACAGGTGGCAGTTGGGATGAAATCCCTTTCCCCGATGTGGCCGATTCTAATGCCTATGCCCTTGAAATTACTGGCGATAGTATGGAACCCGTCTTTCGTGATGGTGATATGGTGTTGGTATCACCACAAGCTAATATTCGTCGCGGTGATCGTGTCATTGTTAAAACCCGTGACGGTGAAGTCATGGCAAAACAACTGCGGCGTCGCTCTGCACGCAAGCTAGAGCTCCAGTCTCTCAACCCGGCTTATGAAGACCGCACCTTTGAGATGGAAGAAATTCTGTGGATACACCGTATTTTATGGGCTTCACAATAGGGCTTTACAAAACGGACAATCATGATTAGGTCTATTTTCCTAAATAGAGAAAGAAAGATCATGGATTCTTTAGAATTACGCTTTAATGGACCGATCCCAAAACATTTGCGAAAACGTCCAACATCTAATCATTTCATCAACCAACGCATTGCTGACACAATTTATTATGCCCGACGCTATAAAAAGGGTTTGCATCCTAAAAGCCCCAGCCTTTATCCTTTCAAAGGCGCCAGTCGTCACAATATGAACCAAAAGATAAATTGAGGGAGACAATCATGGGAAATGTCGGAAGCGGCGAAACCTGGACTTACTTTGATGGTGTATGGGAAAAAGGTAATCCCGCAATCATGGGGGCACGCACCCATGGTGTCTGGCTATCGTCCAGCGTCTTTGACGGTGCACGCGCTTTTGACGGCGTTGTGCCGGACCTTGACCTGCATTGTGAACGTGTCATTCATTCTGCCCGTATTCTGGGGATGGAACCGATGCTGAGTGCTCACGAGATAGAAGAACTCTCACGCGAAGGCATTACCAAGTTTGCCCCAAACAGCGAACTCTATGTCTGCCCAATGTTTTACGCCGACGCAGGTTTTATCGCCCCTGATCCCGCAAGCACACGTTTTGTATTAAGCATCTTTGATGCACCTTTACCCGCCCCAGATGGTTTTAGCGCCTGTAAGTCAAGTTTTCGCCGTCCAGCAAAAGATATGGCCCCCACAGCGGCCAAAGCCTCCTGCTTGTATCCAAACGTCGGACGTTGCGTAACAGAGGCCAACAAAAAAGGCTTTGATACAGCCGTTGTCCTTGACCCCAATGGCAATGTCGCTGAATTTGCTTATACGAACTTATTTTATGTAAAAGATGACATTCTCTATACACCGGCCATTAACGGCACTTTCCTGAACGGCATCACACGCCAACGGGTTATTAAGCTGGCGCGAGAAAATGACATTCAAGTTGTGGAAAAAGCCATCGAGTTCCCTGAACTTCTTGAAGCGGATGAAGTCTTTGGCACGGGCAATTATTTTAAAGTCGGACCTTGTACAAAAATTGAAGACCGGACCTTCCCCATTGGTAAAATGACCATGCATCTGCGTGATAAATATTTCGAATGGGCAAAAAAATAGCCGGACCCTAAGGTCCGGCAAGTCTTAACAGGGAGGCTTCACGTCTGGGAGACGTAGGACCCAGAAACTGGGCCCCAAACCGAAAAAATATATTTCCGGAAACTGGGTGATTACTGCGTTGCAGCAATCTATGTGAACCTTTGTATAACGTCTTTGCCCAGATGACCATACAAATTCGGTCAACCCCATTATGCGTTTTGTGCATAACAGCAAAATAACCATTTGTATTTAAATGAAATTATACTTTGGGGTTACCCCCATATAGTCAAATATATAACAAAAAAAAACCGGGCCACGAAGGCCCGGCAAGTTTTAACAGGGAGGCTTCACGTCTGGGAGACGTAGGGTCCTCCAAAATGGGGACCCTCGCACTCAGGAAAACCTGAGGGGAAGAGACTTTGTTGCAACGCAACAAAGTCGATAACCAATTTGTATATTGTTGCACCTGCGAAGACCATCGCAAATATCGAATACCCTGCATGCGATAACCGCATAGCTTATACGTCGAAATTAAAGTTTTTACTTATAATCAGTTACTTAGATGGTCAAATCAGAAGGCTTGAGCCATCTTTCTAACAATAAAATCTCTGAATAAAGTGATTCTTTTTGAGTTGCGAAGCTCTTCTGGATAGACAAAATAGGTATCAATCACGGGGCCACGAAGCTCTGGGAGAATCTCCACCAGATTGCCAACTTCGCGACTCATATATTCAGGCAATGCGCCCAGACCGAGTCCACTTTGTACAGCACGATAAATACCATATACATTATTGACCCGTAAAGCCGCTGTTCTTTTACTATCATCCAAACGTCCAGCCGATAAAAGCCAGTTTAATCCCTGTACTGGCTGTTTCACATCGTCACCAAAGACAATAATCCGATGCGAATCCAGATCTTGTGGTGTTTTTGGCATGCCATGCTTTTTCAAATACTCAGGCGCACCATAAATATGATACGGCATGGTCCATAAGTGACGTTGAATCAAATCAGGTTGTTTTGGTGGCCCCATGCGAATCGCCACATCCGCTTCACGCATCGATAAATCTAATTCATTGTCGGTTAACACGACACTGACTTCAATTTCCGGGTAAAGTTCAAGAAATTCACGGAGTTTCGGGGTTAACCATGTCGACCCAAAAGCCACGGTCGTCGTGATTTTCAAAGTGCCTTGAGGCTTTTCTTTACTTTCAACCAACTGGCTTTCAACCATGGCAAGTTTTGCAAAGACTTCATGCGCTGTCTTATACAATAATTCACCTTGTTCGGTTAAAATAAGACCTCGGGCATGGCGATGAAACAGGCTGACCTGTATACTATCCTCAAGCGCGCTGATCTGCCGACTTACGGCCGATTGGCTGAGGTTGAGTGTTTCACCTGCATGCGTGAAGCTTCCTGCTTCCGCGACAGCATGAAAAACACGTAATTTATCCCAATGCATCCGTCTTCCATTCTCACTACGCATAGTCGCTATGCATATATATCATAGAAAAAAAAGGTGAAAGAGAAAAATCCCTTTCACCTTCATTCATTTTCTTACAGGCGATCAAACGTCAGTCTTCTTGTTCACCAATAAAACGTTCGGCTTCAAGCGCGGCCATACAGCCTGTTCCGGCCGCTGTCACAGCTTGTTGATAGATTTTATCCTGTACATCACCAGCAGCATAAACACCGGGCACACTGGTTTGCGTGCTGTCGGCTTTGGTCAACAGATAGTTTTCATCATCCATATCCAATTGACCTTTAAACAATCCCGTGTTCGGATCATGACCGATGGCAATAAAAGTACCATGTACAGGAATTGTCTTAACATCACCTGTTTTAACGTTCTTAACATTGACGCCAGTCACACCAAAAGGATCCTCACCGCCAACGATTTCGTCAACAACACTGTCCCAGACCATCTCTACCTTTTCATTTTTGATCAGACGGTCCTGCAAGATTTTTTCTGCACGCAATTCATCACGACGATGGATGACATACACCTTTGACGCAAAATTGGTCAAATAGAGCGCTTCTTCAACAGCCGTATTCCCACCACCAACAACAGCAACTTCTTTGCCGCGATAAAAGAACCCATCACAAGTCGCACAAGCAGACACACCAAAACCTTGGAATTTCTGTTCTGACTCCAATCCCAACCAACGCGCAGAGGCACCGGTGCAAATAATCAGGGTATCCCCTGTATAAACGGTGCCAGAATCACCGATCAATTTAAACGGACGCGAGGACAAATCAGCTTCCATGATGGTGTCGTCATACATTTCTGTACCAACGTTTTTTGCTTGATCATGAAATTGATCCATCAACCATGGGCCTTGGACAGCCTCAGCAAAACCGGGATAGTTTTCTACATCCGTTGTGATGGTCAATTGACCACCCGGTTGCAGGCCTTTGACCAGAATCGGTTTTAAGTTTGCGCGTGCGGCATAAATCGCAGCAGTGTAACCTGCCGGACCGGAACCCAGAATGAGTACCTTAGAATGGTGCTGTTCGGACATTAAAGTTTATCCTCTAAAAAAAGAGCGTCTGTATGGAATGAGGCGATAATCTAGGCAGCTTGCAAATGAAGTGCAAGCTTCATCGAAAAAAGGGAAGCTTTCGCTTCCCCCTTTTATATCTTTGCAAGACGAATAAACGGCTTACAGGTTGTCTGCATTTTCTGACAAATAAGCAGCAACGCCGTCCGGTGTCGCTGTCATGCCAGAATCACCTTTATTCCAACCAGCCGGGCAAACTTCGCCATGCTCTTCATGGAAGATCAAAGCATCCAATGTACGGATGGTTTCATCAACGTTACGGCCCAAAGGCAGATCGTTGACGAGTTGGTGACGAACAACACCGTTTTTATCAATGATGAAAGTACCACGGAACGCAATGCCGGGGCCGGTTTTTACACCGTAATCAGTCACGATATCTTTTGTGATATCGGCAACCATCGGGAATTGAACTTGGCCCAAGCCACCTTCTTCAACCGGTGTGTTTTTCCACGCCAAGTGCGTGAAGTGCGAATCGATAGAGCAAGCGATTACTTTTGCGCCGCGCTCTTCAAAAGCTTTCATACGATGGTCAAAGGCGATGATTTCAGACGGACATACGAACGTGAAATCCAGCGGATAGAAGAACAGAACGCCGAAAGAGCCATCCAGATAAGATTTGAGATTGAAAGATTCGTTGATGGTGTTGTCACCCATTACAGCCGGTGCTGTAAAATCCGGTGCTTCTTGGCCCACAAGTACTTGAGACATTGATTATTCCTTCTACTTTAGAATGGTTCAAAACTTTGACAAAGACTATAGACTCTCCCCCCTGTTTGCAAGAAAAGAGATCAATCTTTATAAGTATCCGTACTTTAACGCCTTTTTATATTCAGTACCATAGCTGGCTTGTTAAAATTTATCCAAAATACGTGCTAGACATTTCGATATCAAAATATTTTTTCTAAACTACACGCTAAACCATAAAAACTGAATGTTTTTTCATTTTGACATTTTCTTGACTTTTTACGCACAGGAAATTTTATTTCATTTTTTTAACAAGCTTCTCTTGGCTTCCCATAAACAACATTGTAATATCATTGCGTCAGATCCGATGATTTTGGAGTAGAATTATTATGCAAAAGGTCAAACTTGACCGAATCGACCGCCGTATTCTTGCTGATTTGCAAGACGATGGTCGTATGACAAACGTTGAACTGGCTCGCAGAGCTGGCATTTCCGCTCCACCTTGCTTGCGTCGTGTGCGTGCGCTGGAAGAAGCCGGTTTTGTCAGGGGCTACCACGCAGAACTTGATCCCGCCTCATTAGGCTTTAATGTGACCGTCTTCGCCCAAGTTGGCCTGAACAGTCAGGCGGAATCTGATTTAAAAGCTTTTGAAGATTTGGTTGAATCCTGGCCGGAAGTGCGTGAATGCCACATGCTTGCGGGGGAAACAGACTTTTTACTCAAAATCGTTGAAAAAGACTGGGACTCTTATCAACATTTTTTAACCAAGAGCCTGACATCCGCCCCCAATGTGGCCCATGTTAAATCAGCTCTTGCGATTCGCAGTGCAAAAGCCATACCCGGGGTTCCCATCAAAGTGGACGTTCCCGATGAAGATGACGACTTCGACGAAGGATAAAATATCCAACCGGATAAAAGAAAACCCCGCCAAAATCGAGCGGGGTTTTCTTTTATCAAACTCTGTGGCCTGCCAAAAACAAGCCCACGCGACATTATTTATAATGGACTTCCAAAATCTCATAAGATTTTTTACCACCCGGTGTGCGCACTTCAGCACTATCGCCCAATGTCTTGCCAATCAGGCCACGCGCTAATGGGGAACTGATGGAAATCCGGCCATCTTCCAGACTCGCTTCATGTTGACCAACAATCTGATAGGTCGTTTCTTCGTCAGTATCTTCATCGACAACCATAACCGTTGCCCCAAAGCGCACCACATCACCTGAAAGTGTTTTCGGATCGATCACTTCAGCCATGCTAATAACGGCTTCCAATTCCTTGATGCGTCCTTCAATGAAGCCCTGCTTTTCGCGCGCTGCATGATATTCAGCATTTTCCGACAAATCGCCGTGCTCGCGTGCTTCTGCAATTGCAGCAATAACCGCCGGACGTTCGACCGACTTCAAGTTCTTCAATTCTGCTTCCAGCCGAGTACACCCCTCAGCTGTCATGGGTATGCGTTCCATAACTCTATATCCAAACGAACCGTTTAAAATACGACACGCCCCCAGTCTACTGGAGGCGCGACGATGAATTTATAACCAAACTGATTTAGAATGGTTTCTCGAAATAAGACTGTAGTGACCCTACTTCAAGATTTTGCGCACGTAAAGCGTCAATTGCTTCAGTTGCGGCATAAGCCCCTGCAATGGTCGTGTAATAAGGGATCCCTTGCGTCAAGGTTTCACGACGGATTGAATAGCTGTCTTCAATGGCTTGCAACCCTTCCGTTGTATTAAAGACCAAGTGAATTTCTTCATTCAAAATAGCATCCACACAATGGGGGCGACCTTCAATCACCTTATTCACAGGTTTTGCCGGAATACCTTTTTCTTCCAAGAACTTAGCTGTTCCTGATGTCGCCATAATAGAGAAGCCCATTTCAACCAGTTTCTTCGCCATAGGCGCGATTTTTTCTTTATCACGCTCTTTGACAGAAATGAAGGCACAGCCTTCAGTCGGCAGATGTGAACCTGCTCCCATTTGTGCTTTCAAAAAGGCGGAGGCAAAATCTTTATCCAACCCCATGACTTCACCAGTCGATTTCATTTCCGGGCCCAACAAGATGTCAACGCCGGGGAATCGGGCAAACGGGAAAACCGCTTCTTTGACCGCAACATGATCAAGCTTCGGCATTTGTCCTTGCAGACCAAAGTCTTTCAATTTTTCACCCGCCATCACACGCGCGCCAATTTTTGCTACTGCAACCCCTGTTGCTTTGGCCACGAATGGTACAGTACGTGAAGCACGCGGATTGACTTCGATGATGTAAATATCATCTTCTTTTACCGCGAACTGTACGTTCATCAAGCCAACGACCTTCAAGGCCTTGGCCAACGCTACAGCCTGATTTTTCAATTCTTCAATAATTTTATCGCTCAAAGAATAAGGCGGCAATGAACAAGCGGAGTCACCGGAGTGAATACCGGCTTCTTCAATATGTTGCATGATCCCGGCGATATAGACATCACCGTCACTATCGCCAATCGCATCCACGTCAACCTCAATGGCGTCTTGTAAGAAGTTATCCAACAAGACCGGGCTGTCACCGGATACCTTAACCGCATCCTTCATATAGCGTTTGAGACGGTCCATATTATGGACAATCTCCATCGCACGCCCCCCCAACACATAAGACGGGCGAATAACCAGCGGGAAACCGATCCCTTCGGCAATATTCAAGGCTTCTTCTTCAGAACGCGCCAAACCGTTTGACGGTTGTTTCAGACCAAGTTGCGCCAACAATTGTTGGAAACGCTCCCGGTCTTCTGCCAAGTCGATTGCATCCACGCTTGTACCCAAAATCGGAATATCGGCTTTTTCCAGCGCATCGGCAAGTTTCAACGGGGTTTGCCCGCCATATTGGACAATCACACCTTTCACAGTGCCATTGCTTTGTTCCACGCGGATCAATTCAACCACATCTTCTTCGGTCAACGGTTCAAAATACAGACGATCAGACGTGTCGTAATCGGTTGAAACCGTTTCCGGGTTACAGTTGACCATAATGGTTTCATAACCCGCTTCTTTCAACGCATAGGCCGCATGCACACAGCAATAGTCGAACTCGATCCCTTGACCAATCCTATTGGGGCCGCCCCCCAAAATGACAACTTTTTCACGATCTGTGGGTTCGGATTCACATTCCGGTAGGCTGATGCCGTCCCCTTCATAGGCAGAATACATGTAAGATGTCTTGGACGGGAATTCTGCCGCACAGGTATCCACACGCTTATAAACCGGATGAATATTCAAAACTTTGCGACGGTATTTGACCACTTCCATGTCTTTTTTGGTCAATTCTGAGATGCGCTGGTCTGAAAAACCCATTTTCTTGAAGCGTTGCAGTTCATCGGCTTCACCGGGCAGACCTTTATCAATCAATTCTTGTTCTGCCAGCACCAAGTCTTCCACTTGACGCAGGAACCAAGGTTCATACTTACAAGCAGCTTGAATTTCATCCAGCCTTAACCCATGACGGAAAGCCTGGGCAATCACCAACAGTCTATCAGAACGCGGTTTTTGCAGTTGACCAATCACCGCCAACTTACCTTCCGGCCCGTCTGCCCCTTCAATCTCGACTTCATTCAACCCTGTCAGGCCGGTTTCCATAGAACGCAGACCTTTCTGCAAAGATTCCTGAAAACTGCGCCCGATGGACATGGCTTCACCCACAGACTTCATAGCTGTGGACAAACTATCGTCCGTCCCCGGGAATTTCTCAAATGTGAAACGCGGGATTTTGGTGACAACATAATCAATGCTCGGCTCAAACGAGGCCGGGGTGCAGCCTGTGATATCGTTATCCAGTTCATCCAGCGTATAGCCGACCGCTAATTTCGCCGCGATTTTCGCAATCGGGAACCCGGTCGCTTTGGACGCCAGCGCAGAAGAGCGCGACACGCGCGGGTTCATCTCGATCACAATCAATCGACC
>JABXIC010000175.1 GCA_013373265.1 Methylocystaceae bacterium
CGCGCTCTTCTTCCGGAATGAAAACGGTTTCCGCTTCGTTATTGTCGTCAAACTTGAACAACCATTTGCGGGTCTTGTCTTTTGAGGTCAGCTCTTCAGTCACATGCGGGCGCGAAATATAAAAATGCTCAGCCAGCTTGCCATGCAGGGATTTGGAAATATTGCTCATTTGCGTAAAATCGGTTACGCCGCGATGATAGATCCATTGCCACAGCTGTTTCGCACGAAACGATTTTTCGCCGATACGTTCCATCTCTGCTGAAAGTTCATTGCGGTCAAGGCCCACTAAATCCGTGCGCTGATCTGTCATCTATCAAATTCCTGAGTTTGCTACTTGGTTATTCCAAGCAATGGCGCCCATCTATACAGGAAAAGGCACCCTATTGCAAATCAAGACCGCCTGCTGACAAGGCATTCAATCAGGCTTTACGCAGAAAAGCTATTTGATCAATAATATAGCGCCCGACTTTTTTACGTAAGTCCTGCACATCGGCACGCAATGACAATAGCGCACCAGCAACCCCGGCGGTTTCATTCATATTGGACTCAAGCATCGCACGCATGGTTGCGACATCTTGTTCCAATTTCAAAGTCCGCGCTGATTGTTCTTCTGCACCGCGTTCCAACAAAGAAGTGCGAGTCCGGGTTGCATCTAAATCACAACGCACATCGCCGATTTGCTTTTGCAAATCTTTCAGACCGCCATCACCTTCCACCAAATCCATCAGCAAAGACATATCCTGACGCACCGTATGCAGGGCCCTTTGATAACCGACGATTTCGTTACGCATATCGCCAACTTCTTGATGGACGTTATCGGCTTTTAAGGCGGCGCGTTCCATGCGTTGCGTGCGTGCACGGATGCCTTTCAGTTCGACCTGCTGACGTTCCATAGCGACGATGGCTTGTTTCAAAAGGACACGGATATTTTGAATATCTCCGGCCTGGGCCTGATTAGGCGCTTGGGCCACATCCTGAATACGTCCGACCAATTCATCCACCGTTCCACGTAAGGCATCATATTTGGCTTTGGTGGCATCGCGTTCAAGGCGCATGCGTTCCAGATTATACAAACGGTCTTTTTCAAATTCCTCATGACGTTTCACCGCATCCGGATGCAAACCAAAGCGTTTGGCCGCTGCCGCAAGCCCCGGTGTTAAGGGGGATCGTCTTATGGGGGCCACATTGCCCATCTTCACATCCCCCGTCATAACCCGTTGTACCTGTGCCATATTCTCATACTCCCAAACGCACCAAATGCGCTTCTTAGACCATTTCCGTTGTCCCATCATGACGCAGAAAAGTGATCAGATGGTTAACGGACGGATTTTTTTTGGGAGACAAAATAAAAAACGCCGCCTCCCATTTTCGGGAAGCGGCGTCTTTTTTTTTTTACTGGTCTACGTTAAAGCTTAGTGCTTCACGTTTGCCCAGATTTTGCGTTTCAACGCATAGAGCATCGCCGTCAACACAAGCAAGAAAAGCATAACTTTCAAGCCGAGTGATTTACGGTGATCTAATTCCGGCTCAGCCGCCCAATTCAGGAATGCCACGATATCTTTGGCATGTTGTTCACCTGTCATGGGTGTACCGTCTTCATATTCCACCATTTCATCCATGATTTGTGGTGGCATAGAATTATAGTAGCCTGGGAAGTAGATATTAAAGTTTTTGTCTTCGTTCAACACGAAGCCTTTTTGATGCATCACTTCTTCCGGCACTTCATCCATAAAGCCCATCAAGAAGCTATAGACATAGTGCGGACCGCCTTTACGGGCTTTCGTAATCAAAGACAAATCTGGCGGCAATGCACCGTTGACATCAATCGCAGCCGCATCGTTAGCAAACGGCGGAACGAATTTATCAGCCGGAATGGCCGGACGTGTAAAGAATTCACCATCGTCATTCAAAAGAGCACCCGCATCGCCATAAGGCAAACGGATTTCTTTTTCAGCAGCGATTTCTTTGATTTCATCTTCTGTGAAACCCAAAGCCGACAAGTTACGATAAGCAACTCGGTTCAATGAATGGCAAGCTGCACAGACTTGGCTATAGATTTTATAACCACGACGCAGTTGCTTTTGGTCATAACGCCCGAAGAAACCTTCAAAAGACCAAGAAGCATCTTTGAATTCAGGTACATAAGTACCTGAGTTGGCTTGGGCCGCACCCAAATTCAACGTGAAGGCAGCAACAGCAGCAATAAGTAGTTTACGCATGTTACGCATCCTCCGATTTCTTGAGCACCGCAGCAGAAATGCTTTCCGGCAATTCAACAGCTTTCTCGATCTTGCCCATCAAAGGCAGAATGATCAGGAAATGTGCGAAATAATATGCAGCTGCCAATTGCGACATAATAACATATGGTTGCTCAGCTGGTTTTTGACCGAGGTAGCCAAGGAACACACAATCGGCAAACAAAATCCAGAAGAACCACTTATAAACAGGGCGGAACTTACAAGACTTAACTTTAGAACGATCCAACCAAGGCAGCGCCATCAACAAAATGATGGAAGCGAACATCGCCAAGACACCACCCAGTTTCGCCGGAATGATCCAAAGAAAATCAAACGTTACAGCGCGCAAAATGGCATAGAACGGCAAGAAATACCATTCAGGCACAATATGCGGTGGTGTTAACATCGGGTTTGCCGGGATATAGTTGTCCGGCTCACCAAAGAAGTTCGGCTGCCAGAAAACGAAATACAGGAAGAACATCAAGAACACGCCCATACCGAACAAATCTTTGATCGTATAGTAGGGGTGGAACGGGATGCTGTCTTCCGGTTGTTTCATTTCAACACCCAACGGATTGTTGGATTTTACTGCATGCAACGCCCACAAGTGCAGACCGACAACAGCAAACAGAACAAACGGCAACAAATAGTGCAAAGAGAAGAAACGGTTCAAAGTCGGGTTATCGACAGAGAAGCCACCCCAAAGCAGTGTCACGATGTAATCACCAACAACCGGGAAAGCCGAGAACAGGTTGGTAATAACAGTTGCACCCCACAGAGACATTTGACCCCAAGGCAGTACATAACCCATAAAGGCTGTGCCCATCATCAACAACATAATGACAACGCCGAGGATCCACAGAATTTCGCGCGGTCCTTTATAAGAACCGTAATATAAGCCACGGAAAATGTGGATATAAACAACGATAAAGAACATGGACGCGCCGTTCATGTGCATATAGCGCAGCAGCCAACCATAGTTGACGTCACGCATGATGCGTTCAACACTGTCAAACGCCATATCAACGTGCGGCGTATAGTTCATCACCAGGAAAACACCGGTCAGAACCATAATAATTAAGGCGAAAAGAGCCAAAGAACCGAAGTTCCACCAGTAGCTCAAGTTGCGCGGCGTCGGATAGCCGGCAGTGGAATGATGCATTAAAGAGAAGACGGGCAAGCGCTCATCAACCCATTTAATGGCTGGGTTTTTCCATTCAGGAGAACTCATTGTGTATGGACCCCTTATCCAATCTTGACGTTTTCGTCGTCAAGGAATTCGTACGGCGGAACGGCGAGGTTTCTTGGTGCCGGACCTTTGCGAATACGACCAGATGTATCGTAGTGTGACCCGTGGCATGGGCAGAACCAGCCACCAAAATCACCACGTGGATCACCCGGTTTTTGACCAAGCGGAATGCAGCCCAGGTGGGTACAAATGCCGATCAAAATCAACCATTCAGGTTTCTGGACGCGATCTTCGTCCTTCTGAACGTCGCGCAAATCTGCAGTGTTATCTTTTTCAGCAAGTTCGATTTCTTCCGCAGTACGGTGACGAACAAATACTGGTTTCCCACGCCAAACTACTGTGACGCTTTGCCCTTCTTCGATCTGAGAAATATCTACTTCTGTAGTAGACAATGCCAGAACGTCAGCAGATGGGTTCATGCTGTCAACGAAAGGCCAGATTGCAGCAGCGGTACCTGCAACGCCGACAGCAGATGTCGCCAGCAGCAGGAAGTCGCGGCGAGATTCACCTGCTTCCGTCTTATTCTCTACGTTGGTAGCCGTATCAGCCATGTGATTACCTCAATTCATATCCCCGCATATGCTCGGGGTATCCCAGTCGTTGTTAAAGAATGAATACACAACGATAGCCCATGCAATATAACAGTTATGGGCCGCGCACGGTATAAAACATTTTGTAGCGCAAGAAAAGGTTTAAGAGTGATTTTAAAAAGAATTAATGATACGAATTGGTTTCATAAGGTAGTAGTTAATAATCAATCTTAACTAGCAGGGACAAAATTTGTGCGCTTGGCTCTTTTTCAACCAGATATCCCCCAAAATACCGGAACACTGCTCCGACTCGCCGCCTGTATGAACATCGGTGTCGATATCATCGAACCCTGCGGTTTTGTTTTGGATGACAAACGCATGCGTCGCGCGGGCATGGATTATCTTCATCGTGTTGATTTGGTGCGCCATATGTCCTGGGATGCTTTTTATCAGGATAAACGAAAAAAAGGCGGCCGCATTCTTCTGCTTTCCACAAAAGCCGCCCATATCTATACGGATTTTGACTATCACGTGGAGGACACTTTATTATTGGGCCGCGAAAGTGCGGGTGTCCCCGATGATGTCCATGATGCCTGTGATGAACGTCTCATCATCCCCATGGCACAGGGTATGCGCTCTTTAAACGTTGCCGTGTCCGGTGCCATAGTCTTAGGAGAAGGCCTGCGTCAAACAGGCACATTCCCTCTCGTCTCTGGATGAATGACGTTATTCCCGATCACTTGCTTTCATAAAGGGAGCGATAATCACTTTCAGGGACAAAGCGACCCATCCAACTACATAAAGGGTCATGTAACGCACAAATCAAACTGCCCCAGCCTGACCCCAGCACAGTGCGGCCCAATCGGCGGCGCACTTCCTGCGTTCTATGTTTGACAAAAAAACCCATTAATATAGTGGCGAATTTACTGCGACGCATGACCCGCACATAAGGCACAGCCCAAAAATGATAGCCTGTCATAAAAGAAGGCGGCAAACGACTGAGCGCATAGACCGTACAATCACGGCGATGTTTCTCAGTCATCATGCCTTGGCGCACAAGTTCACTGCAAATCACTTTCGCAGCGCCGCCCGCGCCACCATTACCGCCCTTATCTGAAGACTCTCCGGTCGTAACCGTATTTTGAATATTACCAGTCGATTCACGGCCTGCACCTGGTCGTTTTTGTGAGTTAGGCTGTGACTCTTCTTGCGTTTGAACCGTTTTTTGCTGGCCCCCGACTGGTTCTGCCTGAGGTGTTTCTTTCTGTTGTGTGGATGTGGTGTCACGCTGTTCACCAAAAACGGGATTTTCCCAAGGGGATAAAACCGATGAAGATGTGGCGCTCTTCAATTGACCGCTTTGCCCTTGATCTCCAACCGTTGCGAGTAGTTCCGTGTTTATGTTTTGTTCTTTACTTTTTATTGTTGTTAATTGTTCTTGTCGACGCCGTTTTTCAAATTCCTGCGGCGTTATCGTTTGTGATGGGTTTGCTCTATTTTTATAATACCCTTGACCTAGACGCCCCATAGAATCAGCGACATAGACCCACCAATCTTCCGGACGAAATTGTGACATAGACATAAAAGACCCCCTTTTGCATGAATAAGAATAATTACCTTTATGTATGGTAAATATTCCTCTAAGCAACCCCCGACACTAAATTTTCTATCGTCCATCAACCCATTTGATATAAACTACGCCATATTCAAAATAGGAAACGAAAGTAGAGATGATGAGCATTGAATTTTTAATCACCGCCCTCATTGTGGTTCTCATCCCCGGAACTGGCGTTATTTACACGATCTCTACAGGACTCTTAAAAGGGTCATCTTTTTCGATAGCCGCTGCCATTGGCTGCACATTGGGGATTGTGCCGCATCTTCTGGCCAGCACATTCGGGCTGGCAGCCCTGCTCCATACCAGCGCCGTTGCTTTTCAAACGCTCAAATATGTCGGAGTCGCTTATCTGTTGTATTTGGCTTACTGCATGTGGAAAACCGATGGACACTTAACGCTCAATAACAAGCAAACAGCGCGTACCTATAAAAACACAATCGTGCATGGGTTACTGATCAATATCCTTAACCCAAAACTATCCATCTTCTTTCTGGCATTTTTACCACAGTTTATCGATGCAAACGACCCCTTTGCCATTTCCTCAATGACCGGGCTGGGCCTTGTATTTATGGTCCTCACCTTGGCCGTCTTTATTTTATACGGGTTAGGCGCTGCCGGATTGCGCCGTCACATCATCGAAAACCCGGCGCGCCTCAAAAAAATACAACGCGCTTTCAGTCTCACTTTTGTTGGACTGGGTATCAAACTGGCCCTTGAAGACCGATGATCTAAGATCCTGACCTTAGAATTTATAGGCCATACGCATATTGCCCCAATGACGCCCCCGGATATGAATCGGGGCATCGACTTCTTTTAACAACACACGCTGACCCCCCACCACCCGGTCATAAGCTTGCACCAGAACAGGTGCCCGGTTTCGTGCCGCGCGCAACCCGGCCGGATCGGCAAAAATACGACGGTTGCGACAATTGGCGTCATTCCATACCGGATCATCACCCTGCTCTTTAGAATAGATCATATTATGGGTGGGCAGATATGCGGCCCGATCCACACAGCAGGCCAAGACAACATTTTCTGCCCGTGTTAACAATTCTTCCTGAATAGCTGGTAAGTATTCATCGGTAATCGGGGTAAATTTGGTCAGAATCTGACGCGGGTTCGTGTTGGGGATTGGCTGATAATCAATGTCGAAAAAATCATCAAACGCGATTTTGTCTTTCTGTAAAGCATCTTCAAAAGCCGCTTCAGCGCGTTTTGCCCCTTCTTGAACCAAATCAATATAAATCTGATCATGATCTTTGGTTTTGGCCAATTTATCTAAAATCTTATGGCGGCTTTCATCATTATGCCGACCAAAGGACACATTTACAATCAGGTCAGACACATGCTTGATTTCCCCATCCAACACTCCAATGTCCGGTAAATCAACAGAACAAGAACCTTCTTTAATAGGTGCATTGGCATCGTGCAAACGTAAAGATATCCCCCCCAACCCCAGATCGGCAGAACTCATAAGGATCGTGTTGCCCCCTTGAAGGACCTTGACTTGCATACCCAACGGCACACGTTCGCTTTGGCGGCGATCCCCGGCATAAGAGGTGCGCAACAACAAGACCATGGCATCACTGAGGCCGCGCACATCACGCACAACGTTATTGGAAATATTGGATACCTTGCGCGCCACAGCCTGTGCCGCCACATTGCGGCCCCCCACATCTTTCATACTTTTATCCACATCGGATGTGGTTTCAGAAGCGCTGGAGGCACTGTTGCTGATTTCTGACGTAGCAACGGTTTGTTGCTCCACGGATTCAGCAATTGCCCCGACATTATCCCCCATATCTTGAATTAATTTATTAGTTAATTCAATTTCACGCGAGGCACGTTCAGTTGCTTTCTGAATCTGTTCGGCTTGAGCATTCACTTGTTCAATTGCTTTTTCCGTCTCAGCGGCCAGATTTTTCACTTCACTGGCCACAACGGCAAAACCTTTACCAGCCTCACCAGCACGTGCCGCCTCAATGGTGGCATTCAGGGCCAGAAGACGGGTTTGAGAAGCAATTTTTTGCACCAGTCCCACGACAGATGAAATCTCTTGAGCCGAGGCCTCCAAACCATTCACCGTTTCACGACTACGTTCAGATTGTTCAATCGCCTGTTCCGCAATGGATTGAGACGTTTGTACCTGATTGGCAATACTTTGTGATGAAGCATCCAGTTCTTCTGTCGCCGTTGCCACGGTATGAATAGCCTGCACCGTATGGGTTAAAGATGCATCAGCAAGATTAACCTGTTTTTCCAGTTCAATCTGGGCTTCACTGAGCATCTGGACATTTGTTTGCATCAAATTCGTTTGATCCGATACACTCTGAATCGTCTCATCCGCTTCTGTCAAAATATCATCGGAAATCTGCAAAAGCTGTTCATGGATACTACGCAGTTCACTGTTTTCAATAAAGGCCATCATCGCCAAATCAATATCCAAACAAACCGCACGCAACATAGCCCCTATTTGATCTGAAACCTGTGGCGACTTCACGCCGTTTTGCTGCAAAAATGCGCAAATCATCTTTTCCAGAATTAAGAAATAGCCGCCCAGATACCAACGCGGGGTCAAGCCAATCACTTCATGGACTTTACCAACCGAAAGCGCACGATCTATATAGGCAGTATCATAGTCACCGGAAAAAAGTTTATCCCAGTGATCAACCTGCCCCGCTGTCAACGCCTTGATGTCGCTATGACCACTTAGAATTTTCTTTGTTTCTTCAAAACCGGAAAGATATTGATAAAATTCAGCAATAAAGTCCGGTGTTTCGCTTTTAACCGCCCCGTAAAAATCACGCATGGATTTTTTGGTGGCTTCATCAATCCTTAAATATTCTAAGCGCTTTTCAAGATCATACTTGTCACTCATGGACTTTACCCCCCAGACATTCCTTATTTTTTTTATATCTTACCCTTAGGTGAGAAAAAAATTAAAGAAAATTCACCAACGCACGACGCTAAGTCCATAACCGTCTGTTTTTATGCTGGGGGTCCGCACGAAATTAGCCAAACATTTTGGCGAAAGATTCTCTGGTATATCCCGGTGGCAACACCTTGATATGGGATTTTTCTTTATACATATCGGCTTCCGGATTACGGACTTCAGGCTGCAAGGCATCTGTTAAAAAAGCAAAAACGCCGGGGGCCATATTTTTAGAAAAAGACTGCCAGGTCACAAACACACCGCCACGCATGTCATATTCCATAATCTCACGACTTTGTTTGGCATCGGTCAAATCCATTGCCAAATCATCAGCCATACCCACATAAACCCAACCCGGCTTTACACCGCCATGCCAAAGAACATAGATGGCGGACATACCAGACACATTTTCTTTTGCCAGTTCAATAAATGGAAGACGGCGAAACTTACCTGCTGCATTTTTTGACCATGCAACTTCAAGAATATCTGACTTAGAAGTTTCGTTTTTACTTCCGCCGAACAACCCGAAAAGTCCCATTGATTTCTTACCTTTATTGATAAAGTTCTGTCACATAAGTATAGATTTTAAATAGCTAAATGTCATGCTTATTGCAATATGGTTACACTATGAATGAAAAGGAAGGGTAAAGTCGTCTATTTCCCAAACAAGGCTTTGGCTTTTTGTTCACGCCGCGCTTGGCGAATATTGGCAATTTTTTCAACAGCTTGATCAATCAGCTTCCCTTCTTCAGAACTTTCACTGATCAACGAAATAAAATGGCTGACGTGTCGTTCCAAATTCGCCGGACAAGATAATTGGACGGTTTTTTGCATCTCACCATTTTGGAATTTCTTGGTAATAGCCGGATCCCCTTGTTTTTCCCCCAACAAATAAGGTTGGTACTGTTTATCAACGTGCAAAATATGATGGAGCAACCAATCTTCCAGAAAACTAACAATCTTCTGTGCGTCAACGCCTTCAGGATTCTGTTTGAAAAAATCTCTTAAAGAGAAAACGGCATCCTGGAAGCCCTCATGTTCTTTTTTATGAGCTTCATAATCCGGATAGCCCGCCGTGATCATAAAACGTTCTTCACGTTTAAAATGTTCATCCACATATAAAGATAAGGCATTAATTGTTGCTTCAATTCGTCCGGGACCTCGGCCTTGAGAGATATGTTCTCCCAGCTGCTTGACATTGGCAAACAGCGTTTGATGATCTTGGTCAATTGCACCGATACCGATTTCAAAGTCCGATGACCATTCTTTATATTTCATTTTCTCAGCCCATTTTTTTATGACTCATCATAACGTAAATATAGAGTTTAATCGTGAAAAGTTTAAGAATTCCTTCGTAAAATCAGAAAAAAAGGCCAATTTTTATGAAACTCAGAATTTTCCTTTTCAATAATAAGTACAATCAATGGATTTTTTCTTTATTACGCATGGAGAACGAATGGACTCGACACCCTTTTTTCAATGCGAGTCCTCAAAAAAACGACAATTGGTCCGTCGTTTCTTCCGTGGTCACCGCCTCTTCAAATAAAAACGGGCTGTGTGGATCATGGCGTTGAAAACGATTTTTCGCCAAGCTGTGATTTTCCACCGCGTAACAATATAAGCACCCATGGGGACAACTGTCATAAGCGCCAATATCTTTTGAACTGGCACAACCACATTCACGACGATGGGGTTTTCTATCGACTATCAATGCCGTCCCGCCAAAATCTTCTAACCGCTTCACATCTATACAGGCACTGGCTTCTATAGGGGTAATCAACAGTTCAGGTTGAGCACACAAGGTCAGCTTTATGCCATGAGTTGAGGCAATCTCATGTAATTGCAAAAGTAAATTTTGCTGTGTTTGCACCGATACGTCTATTTCTTCAATCCCCGCAGTCTTAAAGTTTTTTGCCGTTTTTCGATATAATTGCATAAACGATACAATCACCTCATCCACTGATGGCGCAATCGCAGCTGCCAACATCGCAAAATTCTCCACATGCCACTTTATCGGCGTCAAGGGGCTGAGCACAATCGGGTCATACCGCCAGACCACGCAACGCGGCCCAAAACGTGCTGCTAAATGATGGATCTGTTCTATGGCTTTAGAGGCAGCAATTGTTGCTTTATCCAGCTGACGCGGATAATTCATCACCGACATCTGACATGTAAAAGGCCGTTTAATGTCCTCCAATATGTTTCTATCCATAAAAGGTTGATAGTTTCGGCTCCAAAAAACAAACCCTTGAACATCATATGGCTGTAAAGATATATGAGTTATCTTTTGGTTATAAGGGTTTACCATCTTACAAAACCCTGCTTTCAATCGATGAGAAAACCACGGCGCATAAAAGGCGGGGATATCGGTCTTATATGATGCAGATACGATCAATTGAATGCCCTTCACGAAGAGAAGACCTTGCATTTACCAAGCAACAGGTAGATGATCTGCCAACGTTGGCGAATGGGTCAATGTCGCACAAAACGTAGGAATAAAAAAGCGTGTCGTTTTCGGCTGAATTAAACACACTCGTGGGCGTATTTGAAGCTACCGCCCAAAATGCAGATGCTCTCATTCTCATCTGTGACCGTGATGGCAAGATCGAATATGCCAATCCGGCTTTTTGCGATTCCATGGGAATGAAACTGGCCAATACGCTGAACCAGCCCCTTGAAACGATCTATAGCAGAAAAATCGGCATAGAAAAAATCAAAGAAATTCAGGCAAGCCTGACTTCAGACCAGCTATGGAAAGGCGAACTTCAATATAAAAACAATGCCGGTGCCGACTTGTGTTGCCAAACCACGGTTTCACCCATCAAAAATGGCACTGGCGCTTTCAGCCATAGCGTATGGGTTCAGATTGATATTTCCGAACAGCGTGAACTGGAACGCAAACAACACGAAAATCAACAAAAGCTGTCCAGCATCCTCGACAATATTCCCGCCTATGTCTTCACAAAAAACCAAGCCGGCGAATATACCTATGCCAATAAAATGTTATCCATGCTTCATGCGTTACATACGGATGACCTCATCGGAAAAACCGATTTTGAATTATTTCCCATTGATGCCGCCAAGTCATTTTCCAAAAACGATAAACATGTCTTTTCACGCGGCAAAACCGTACGCGCCGTTGAAGATGCCGGTGTTGATGAATACGGCATCAAACGAAGTTATCTCTCGGTTAAATGCCCCCTCTTTAATCAAGATGGTGACATTGAAGAAATGATCGGCATGTCTGTCGATATTTCCGAACAACAACGCCTTGAAAGTGCCCTGCGCGCCAGCGAAGAAAAACTAAACGACATTCTCGATAACATCAAAGCCCGCGTTTATATTAAAGATAAAGACCTTCGATATACTTACGCCAACCAAGAACTCTGCCAGTCCCTGTCCACAGACCGCATCAACATGATCGGCAAAGACGATTACGACCTGTTTGACGCAGAAACAGCCATAAGCTTTCGCACCACCGACGAAGAAGTCTTCAAAACAGGTGAAAAAGTCTCCCGTATGGAAATCTCTACGGACTGCAAAAACAAAGAAAAACAATATTTCTGGTCCATCAAAGTCCCTCTGACCTCGAAAGAAGACGGCGGACATTCCCTGTTAGGCATTTCTACAGACGTGACGGAACAAAAGCGTCTCGAAGAAGCCTTACGACGCAATGAAAAACAATTAACAACGATCCTCGATAATCTCAAAGCCCACGTCTATATCAAGGATGTCAATTTCACCTATAATTATGTCAATGCCGATCTCTGCGACTATCTCGGTCTCACACATAATGACGTTGTCGGTAAAACAGATACGGAAATTTTTGGGGAAACCGTTGCCAGCAAATTCCACCTAAGTGACCAACAAGTTTTTGATTATAAAGAAAATAGCACCAGTATTGAAAAATCAAAAGACTATAAAACCGGCGATACACGCTATTTCTGGTCTGTCAAAGTGCCGTTAATCAATGACCTTGGCAACCCTTATGCGTTGCTCGGCATTTCAACAGATGTTACGGAACAGAAACGACTCGAAAAAGAACTGCGCGAGCTGGCTTCCACCGATGTTTTAACCGGTGTCCACAACCGCCGCCATTTTATAGAACTCTGCACCCGTGAGATCAGCCGTGCCAAACGCTATGACAGCCCGTTATCGTTGATCATGCTGGATATGGATCATTTTAAACGCATCAACGACAGCTTTGGTCATGCCGTCGGCGATGAGGCCATCAAGGCCATGACCGGGCTTTGTCGCAAAAATCTGCGCGATACAGACCTTATTGGACGGATCGGCGGTGAAGAATTTGCTATTATATTACCTGAAACAGACCGGGCGGGCGCCCTGCACATTGCAGAGCGCATTCGACAGAGCACAGACAAATACGGTTTCGATATTGGCCAAGACCAACCTTGCACCTTTACCGCCAGTTTTGGCGTCACCATGATGGTGGAGAAAGACGAAGAACCGGACGATTTGCTCAAACGCGCCGATATTGCCTTATATGATGCAAAAACCTTGGGCAGAAACAGAGTTTGTGAAGGTTAACCCGATTGCCTCATGATTTCATCCACGGATTTAAAATTGCCGGCGGCGTTGCACTCAATGCCGTTAAAAAGGCGACGATTTCTTCAATTTCGGCCCCGTTTAACGCACGGTCTTGCATCACCATCAACTGATGATTTCCATCATATCTGATTTGAAAATCATCCTCAGCCGACTCACTTATTTTTAATCCCAACTGTGCCGTCGCCATCACTTTAACCGCTTCGGATAAGGAAGAAACGCCACCATTATGAAAATATGGTGCTGTTTGCGCAACATTTCGCAAAGACGGTACCCGCCACACCCCGTGACCATTGAGTCCCTTATCACGCGCCAAATCGTATTTTTCAACATAAGGGGATCCCTTAAAAACCGGGAAACTTCGAAAAGGGCTGGCGTTTTCCATACCAGCAACACTAAAATACGGGTCCCGGTGACATTGACGACATCCGATTTTATCAAACAACATCATCCCTCTGATTTGCTTTGCACTCAATGCCGACTTATCCCCACGGACAAATCGATCAAACGGCGCATCATAAGTAATTAAGGAACGTTCAAACGCAGCCAATGCCAAGGCAATACTTTGAAACTCCATACGATCATTGAATAGCTTTTCATAGATTTTCACATATTCAGGGACGCTTGAAACGATCTCAACAACTTCGGATGCAGAGCTCAATCCCATTTCTACGGGATTGGTCAAAGGACCTAAAACCTGCTCTTCCAAAGAGCGCGCCCGTCCATCCCAAAAGAATTTTTTCAAAAACGTCACATTTAAAACGCTGGGAGAATTTCGATTACCTTTTTTCCCATGAATGCCACTGGAAACCGATTTGCCGTCATCCCCACCCATTCCAATCACATGACAGGACGCACAAGAAACGGTTTGTGTAGAAGATAACCGCACATCAAAAAATAATTTGCGCCCAAATTCAATTAATTGAGGGTTAGAAGCTTCAATATCTTGTAACGGCAATGTCTGCCATGACTTCAATAAAACAGGATATTCAATCCCCTGCACTGACACAGTCCCAGAGTGTATATAAGTGCCACTTCCCCGGCTGGTATCGACCACTTCTTTCAAAACAGGCCCTGCTTGCAACAACAATAGAGTGATCGATTTCACTGCCAATCCCATCACCCCAAAACTTAAGAAACAGGCTAAAATGTAACGACTGGATTTTGTCAGGCCTGTTTTTGCAGACAACTCGCCTGAAACCAAAAAAATGACGCTAAACCCCAACACAACGCCAATACATAAATAAATAGAGAGTTCCATAACCCCTTCCCCCTTTCCATAAAAAAGGCGAACCAAATTTGGCCCGCCTCTGTATGAAATTATTTTTCAACGATATCCTTGCGTGTGCTGTCAATAAACGCCAACACGTCATTGCGTTCTGTTGGCGCCAATGCAAATTTATCCAAAGTCGCATTCAGATGTTTAATAAAGACATCCCAATCTTGCTGACTGATGCGCATCCCCCGGTGGGATTGTTTATTTTCCCGTCCCGCGTAATAGATAGGCCCCCCCGCTTTTGCAGCAATAAATGTTTTAACCAATTGCTTTTCACGTGCAATGCCATCATCACCACGATGGGCCCAAAACCGCCCCAATTGCGGGTCGGCAATCAGGCGATTCATCAGATCATCAATCACAGCAGAAACAGCCGTATAGCCCCCCAAACGTTCATAAAGTGACTTTTGGGCCTGCGCATTGGCCGCTGTATTAAACATACAGGCGGCTGTCGCCACAATAACGCCCATTAACAACAGTTTTTGTATTCGTTTCATCCACGTCTCCTATCTTCAAAAATGCAAAGCCATTAGTTTCGCTTGCAAAAGCAATATAAAACGGGGATATTTAATAAAGAAATTTTCTTTAATTATATTATTAATAGCCAATAGCTATAAATGTGACGAAGGAAATGACATGAACCTGAATCAATTGCGGTATTTCACGTCTCTTGCCGAAACCAAATCCTTCAAAACCTCGGCAGAAAAGTGCTGTGTCACCCAACCAACCTTATCAAACGGCATTGCACATCTTGAAGAAGAGCTTGGCGGCAAGCTGTTTCGCCGGACCACAAGAAGCGTTGATCTGACCCCGTTCGGCACATTTGTTGTGCCTATGGCCCAATCCATTCTTGATGCCAAAGATGAACTGATCAAATCCGCTCAAAGCTTTTTTCATCCTGAATTAAAAGTATTGCGCATCGGCATGTCCCCTTTGATCGCGCACACCCAGTTTCCCAACGTGATTAAAACCATAAAAGATCAAGCAAAATGGACAGAAGTTTTTCTGAAACACTGCTTTATGGACGACATGGCAACACGACTGCAAAATGAAACTGTTGATCTTATTCTTATACCGCGCCAATCCGGTACCCCCTTTGCAAACAGTATTCCCCTTTATAAAGAGCCGCTCTTTTATATCCCGCCACAAACAGATTTGGGTGCGCAGCAGACAACAAATCCGATTGAGATCACTTCTCTGGACGCCACACCTGTGATTTTAACCAACGGCTGTGGTCTTTCAGACGTTATCAATGATTGCTTTACGCAGGCCGGGGCCACGCTGATGCCTTATCCGGGTCAGGCGTTAAACTACAATGTTGTTGTTGATTGGGCAGAACTGGGCCTTGCTGGCGGGATCCTGCCAAAATCACAAATCCACAGCAATGTCACAACAGCCTGTCCGTTAATGATCCAAGGCAAACCCGCCATGATCCAGTATCAGGCCTGTTGGAATCCGGAGCATCCTCATCATCCTTACCTGAAAGAAACCGCCCAGCTCATCGCCGAAATTTTAACAAATGTTGTCACTTACAACGCAATCGCCAAACCCGCATCTTAAAAAAAATGGCAAAAATGAAATATTTTCTTAATAGATATGGTGAATCTTGCTTGCCAACGCTTGCATGAAAGCGCCGATGGGCTTATATAACGCCCAGTTTTTGACCCTCAGGGGGTTCGAACCGTTTGTGCCTTGTTGTCATAAGGGCAAACCACACCGAACCTGCCGCAACTAAAAGAGTGTAAAATGAGCAAAGTAATTGGTATCGATCTTGGTACAACCAACTCCTGCGTCGCAATCATGGATGGCGGCGATTCCCGCGTAATTGAAAATGCCGAAGGCACACGCACAACCCCGTCAATGGTTGCTTTCACAGACTCAGGTGAGCGTCTGTCCGGCCAGCCTGCCAAACGTCAAGCCGTGACCAACCCGGAAAACACCCTGTTCGCCATCAAGCGTTTGATCGGTCGCCGTTTCGACGATCCGCTGACCAAAAAAGATCAGGGTATTGTGCCTTACAAAATTGTCAAAGCAGACAATGGCGATGCGTGGGTAGAAGCCAACAACGAAAAATACAGCCCGTCACAAATTTCCGCTTTCATTCTGCAAAAGATGAAAGAAAC